>JAHDEQ010000235.1 GCA_020628755.1 Saprospiraceae bacterium | reverse complement strand
AGAATAATTTATCAATGATACCACGAGCTGTTTCATCATCTGGTGGATCAGTACCACGCAATTGGCGATAAATGTATTGAACTGCTTCTAACTCAGAACTTGTCGGGTCTTTTTGAAGCGTATTATATATAATAGTGTAATCCTCGTCAATGCCTTCTTTTTGAAGAATAACATTTTCTGTTTCTGCATTGAGGATTAATTCTATATTTTCTTCATCTAAAACGATGTCTCGTTCTAAGATGATTTCATTTCTTTCGATGGTTACTACCTCTCCTGTGTCTTCATCTACAAAATCCTCTACCCAAGTTCTAAGAACACGAGCAGCTAGTTTTCGACCAATTGCTCCTTCGAGAGAATCGCGCGTAGCGGGAATCTCATCAGCCAAGTCAAAAATATCGAGAATCGTTTTATCGGTATCATAACCAATAGCTCTCAATAAAGTAGTAACTGGGAATTTCTTTTTACGGTCAATATAAGCATACATGACCGTATTGATGTCGGTTGCAAATTCCATCCAAGCACCTTTAAATGGTATGACTCTTGCAGAGTACAACTTAGTACCATTCGGGTGGTAGCTTTGGCCGAAAAACACCCCTGGAGAACGGTGCAATTGTGAAACAATTACACGCTCAGCACCATTGATAACAAAAGTACCTTTTGGTGTCATGTAGGGAATATTTCCTAGAAATACATCCTGAACGATGGTTTTGAAATCAACATGCTCTTCGTCATTACAAGAAAGGCGAAGTTTAGCTTTCAAAGGAACGCTATAGGTCAAACCTCTTTGCATACACTCTGGAATAGAGTAGCGTGGAGGATCAACAAAATAATCGAGAAACTCTAACACGAAGATGTTACGAGCATCGGTTATTGGAAAATTTTCTTGAAACACTTTATAAAGTCCCTCGTTCATTCGATTCTCTGGAGTTGTTTCCAACTGGAAGAATTCTTGGAAGGATTTTAATTGAATTTCAAGTAAATCGGGGTACTGAGACGAGAGTTTGATTTTACCAAAGCTTACTCGTTTGGGCCTTGATTTTTGAATAATGCCGTTAGTTGCCATGCGAATAACTATAATTTTATAGTTTCTAGCAAAATATTCTAAAAGTTAAAAGGACTTATCAAAATACTTGCCAAGGAATAGGATTTGATGCCATAAAAATGGCTCAATATTTTTTTGTAGATACTTTTCCAATACTAAGATTGGTGTTTTCACAGCTATATATACCTACGAAATAAGACAACGATAGGCTTAACCAGTAGTGTAATACTGGTTAAGCCTCGTGTAATCTAATCTATATTAAATACGAAGTTGTACTTTCTGTCATTAAAAGATTCTATTGGTGTTAACACAAACATGAACTAATTAGTTCATATTTGAAATGATGCATGAAAAATAAATAACTTAAATAGTTATTATTTCAACTCAACATCAGCACCAACAGCCTCTAATGCAGCTTTGATAGATTCAGCTTCGTCCTTAGGTACACCTTGCTTCACTGGGCCAGGAGCACCATCAACTAATTCTTTAGCTTCTTTAAGACCAACGCCTAAAAGACCTTTGACCTCTTTTACAACTTTAAGTTTAGCAGCACCTGCTGAATTTAAGATTACATCAAATTCAGTTTTTTCAGCAGCAGCTTCTCCGCCACCACCTCCACCAGGACCAGCTATAGCTACAGCAGCTGCAGCAGGCTCGATGCCGTAATCTTCTTTAAGGATGTCAGCTAATTCGCTTACTTCTTTTACTGTTAAGTTTACTAGCGATTCTGCTAGTGTTTTTAAATCTGCCATTTTGAACAGTTTTTAATTTTTTCAGAAATAAATTAATTTATATCTGGCGTAATAAGTGGTTAAAAACCACTAATAACTTGGAAGCCAAACTAATAATATTACTCTCCTCTTTCCTCTAGTGCTTTCAATAAACCAGAGATGGTACTACCACCTGATTTGAGTGCACTGATAAGATTTTTAGCAGGAGATTGTAATAAGGTAACCACCTCTCCAAGCAATTCTTCTTTTGATTTCAAAGAAGCCAATGCTTTGATTTGGTCATCACCAATAAACACATCGGTGTCGATGTATGCTGCCTTTAGAATAGGTCGCTCGTGATCTTTACGGAACTCCTCGATTACGCGAGCAGGTGCATTTGCAACATCTGTAAATAGAAGGGCAGTTGGACCTTTGAGTGCGTCAAAGATTTTAGCGTAGCCTTTTTCTTCTGGCTCATTTTCGAGTGCTTTTTTGACAAGGGTATTTTTAACGACTTTCATCTCAATCCCTTTTTCAAAAAATAAGCCTCGTAACTTGTTAACTTGTTCTACTGTTAAAGTTGAAGAATCTGTTACGTAAAAGAAATCACAATTACTAAACTTTTCTTTCAACTCTGCAATAGCGGTTGCTTTGTCAGCACGTGTCATAATTTAGTTTTTTTGTGATTTACTTAATAGATTTCGTATCAACTTTGATTCCAGGACTCATGGTACTTGCAATCGTTATAGATTTCATGTAAGTACCTTTGGCCGAAGAAGGCTTCATCTTATTTATTGTAGAAAGTACTTCCATAGCATTATCTGCTAGTTTTTTAGGTTCAAAAGACACACGACCTACAGAGGTGTGGATGATACCATACTTATCTACTCTAAAAGAAATTTTACCTTTTTTAACTTCTGCAACAGCAGAGGCCACATCTGGAGTAACCGTACCCGTTTTAGGGTTTGGCATAATACCACGAGGTCCTAAAATACGACCAATGCGACCGACCTTTGCCATGACTTGTGGCATTGCAATTACAACATCCACATCTGTCCAACCACCTTGTACTTTTTGGATTAGGTCATCCAAACCAACGTGGTCTGCTCCAGCAGCTTTAGCTTCTTCTTCTTTGTCAGGAGTACACAAAACCATTACAGTTTTAGTTTTACCTGTTCCGTGCGGTAAAGAAACCGTACCACGAAGAGCTTGATCTGCTTTTTTAGGATCAACTCCTAAACGTATATGCAAATCTACAGAAGCGTCAAATTTAGTTGTATTTACTTGTTTCACTAAATTCATAGCATCATCAAGACTATACAACTTGCCTTCTTCTACTTTGGAATTGACAGCAGCTCTTTTCTTAGAAACTTTTGCCATTTTGATTTTTTTGTGAGTCAATTTCTATTTGTGAAATAAACTCGGTTAGGTAGTAACGTTCTTTTTAAGAAAAAAAGAACTCCCTTAAATTAGTTTCCGTATTGTTTGAAAGGCAAAACCTTTCGAACAAATCATTACTCATCATCAGAAGCTGCGCTGCCGCCCCAAGGTGGAGTACCTTCAACGACTAATCCCATACTTCTGGCAGTTCCAGCGATCATCTTCATTCCAGATTCAATCTTGAATGCATTAAGATCGGCCATTTTGTCTTCGGCTATTGCTTTGACCTGATCCCAAGTAACCGTACCTACTTTATCACGGTTTGGTACAGACGAACCTTTCTTCAACTTAGCTGCTTCCATTAATTGAACTGCAGCAGGAGAAGTTTTGATTACAAAATCAAAAGATTTATCCTTATAAACCGTAATTACAACAGGGAGTACTTTACCACGAGAGTCTTCTGTTTTAGCGTTGAAACGCTTACAGAATTCCATGATGTTTACCCCTTTGGCACCTAAGGCAGGACCTACTGGAGGCGAAGGATTGGCAGAGCCACCTTTCACCTGCAATTTGATAAAGCCATCAACTTCTTTTGCCATTATTGATGTAATTTTGAAAAGTCTAACCAAAACTTAGGGAAAGCTATTCCACAAAAATGGAGCTAAGTATTGGTTTAAATTTATATAATGTCATTGCCCGTAACAGCAAAGTCATTTTCCTAATTAAGATTGTTTTTCTACCTGAATAAAGTTCAGCTCTACTTCTACCCCACGACCAAAAATCTTTACGATAACCTTCATCTTCTTCTTCTCTTCGTTTACCTCTTGTATTGTACCTACAAATTCGTTGAATGGCCCATCAATAATCTTAACAGTCTCACCAACGATATAAGGTTCAATTAAGGCTTCGCCAACATCTTGTGATTCGTCAACTTTACCGAGCATACGATTTGCTTCGGACTGTTGCATAGGGATAGGATTGTTGCGTCCTAAAAAATGAATTACATTAGGAATATTAGCTATAGTAGTAATCATTTCTCCTGAAAACTTAGAAGGTAATGCTTCTACTAGGATATAACCAGGTAATATGTTCCGCTCTGAGATAACTTTTTTTCCATTACGGATTTTATATACTTTTTCGGTAGGAACAAGTACTTGCGTGACAAAATCTTTCCAGTTAGAACGAGCGATTTCCAGTTCAATCCGTTCTTTGATTTTGCGTTCTTTGCCACTAATAACCCGTAAGGAATACCATTTCTTTTCTTCAGTCATTCGGCAGAAATTTAGGAGGTACTTTAAAGTGTTTCCACACTTTAAAATGTTTATACGTTTTCTCTATCGTATGCTATATAATAAGTCAACTACCTGATTGGAAATAACATCCATCACAAAAATGAATAGTGCAAAAATTATAGAAGCAACTATCACCAATCGTGTACTTGATAACAAGCTCGACCAAGTAGGCCAAGTCACCTTGTTTACCAATTCATTGTAACTCTCTTTTATATATAGTCTTACATTTTCCATTTTGTACTACTTGGTTTATAGATTTTATAGTCTTTTTTAAGACTTAGCACGGGCGGAAGGATTTGAACCCACGACCTTTGGTTTTGGAGACCACTGCTCTACCAACTGAGCTACGCCCGTAAAATCTGATTAAAAAAAGTCGTTATTTCCCTTTTATTAATCATTTGGTCATTTACACGAAAATTAAGCACTCGTTCAGAGTGCTTAATTTCGCATAAAAAGTATATTTTGATATAAATATCTTCGTCTAAACTATGCAAGGATTTCAGTTACCTGACCTGCACCTACTGTACGGCCGCCTTCACGAATCGCAAAGCGTAAACCTTTTTCCATTGCAATGGCATTGATTAATTTTACTTCTAAAGTAACGTTATCACCAGGCATTACCATTTCAACACCATCTGGCAAATTAACATCACCTGTTACGTCAGTTGTACGGAAATAAAATTGAGGACGGTATCCGTTGAAAAATGGTGTGTGACGACCACCTTCATCTTTACCTAAAACATAAACCTCACATTTGAAGTGTGTATGTGGCTTTACTGAACCAGGAGCACAGATAACCATACCACGACGAATGTCATTTTTATCTATACCACGAAGTAACAAACCAGCGTTGTCACCAGCTTCCCCTCTTGCTAAGATTTTACGGAACATCTCAACTCCTGTAACTGTAGAAGTCAAAGCTTTTTCGCCTTCTTTTTGCATTCCAATAATCTCAACAGCATCACCAGTATTGATAACACCACGCTCGATACGACCAGTTGCTACTGTACCACGACCTGTAATAGAGAAAACATCCTCGATAGGCATCAAGAAAGGTTGATCTACCAAACGTACTGGCTCAGGAATGTCAGCATCTACAGCTGCCATCAAATCCATGATAGCTTTAGTACCAGCAGCGTCTCCTTCTAAAGCTTTCAAAGCAGAACCTTGAATAACAGAAGAATTATCGCCATCAAATTCATATTGATCCAAAAGTTCACGAACTTCCATCTCAACTAACTCTAACATCTCTTCGTCGTCAACCAAATCAACTTTATTCATGAATACAACAATCTTTGGTACACCTACCTGACGAGCCAAAAGGATGTGCTCACGAGTCTGAGGCATAGGACCATCAGTTGCTGCAACAACTAGGATTGCACCGTCCATTTGAGCGGCACCCGTTACCATATTCTTTACATAATCCGCGTGACCAGGACAGTCAACGTGCGCATAGTGACGATTTTCTGTTTCGTACTCAACGTGCGCTGTATTAATGGTAATACCACGCTCGCGCTCTTCAGGAGCACCGTCAATTGCGTCGTAATCAGATTTTTCAGCGAGACCTTGCTCAGCCAATACATACGTGATGGCCGCTGTAAGCGTAGTCTTACCGTGGTCAACGTGACCAATAGTACCTACATTGAGGTGAGGCTTATTCCGTTCGAAAGTTT
>JAHDEQ010000016.1:29277-34685 GCA_020628755.1 Saprospiraceae bacterium | reverse complement strand
CTTTTCTAATCTTTTTGTACACAACACACCTGCGCTACATATCCAACAATATTTGACTTATGTTGATAAATAAATCCATTTTATTCAACATTGCGTTAAATTCTTTCGTAAAAGAAAAGATATTTACTTAAAACTAATATATTGTGATTCGATATAAAATATACTATTTGTCCTAAAACATATCTGTTTTCTCAATCACAATACTTTAGAATAAAAAGATACAAAACCACAAAACCTTTTATAACAACAAATTCATTGTTGCTATAATAAAACGCAGTGAATGGGCTACCCTATTTATAAACAGCTCGATACAATGGATTGCGGCGCGTGCTGCATCCGAATGATAGCTAGACATTATGGCCGTTTCTATTCCTTAGAATATCTACGTGATATTACGCACGTAGATAGGGAGGGCGTGTCTATGCAAGGGATTAGCGATGCTGCCGAACACATTGGTTTTCAAACACTTGGAGTTGTTGTATCTTTTGATAAACTCAAAGATGACCTTCCACTACCCTGCATTGCTTACTGGGAACAACGTCATTTTGTAGTCATTTATAAAATCACCAAAAATTCGGTTACAATTGGTGATCCTGCCTTTGGATTACGTAAGTTGAGTCGAAAAGAATTTGAAGAAGGTTGGATTGTCGGTACGCAAGAAGACGAACGAGTAGGAGTATTACTCCTACTCGAAACCACGCCCGATTTCTTTGCCAAAGAAGGTCAAGATGTCAAAAAAGGGACTTTTGCTTATGTCTTACAATACATCAAAAAATATCGTTCGCTTCTAACTCAACTCATTCTAGGTTTAATATTAGGAAGTGTTTTACAAATCATTTTTCCATTTCTCATACAAGCCATTGTTGATGTTGGAATTGAAAATCAAGATATTAGTTTTCTGTATTTGGTCGTAATTGCGCACTTCATTTTATACATCAGTCAGACTGCAATTGAAGTGCTTCGCTCTTGGATATTTTTGCATATCGGAACCCGTGTAAATATTAGCTTAGTTTCTGATTTTCTTCGCAAAATGATGAGTTTGCCTATCCGCTTTTTTGAAACCAAAATGACGGGAGACTTCATACAACGCATTTATGACAACCAACGAATTGAGCAATTTTTGACTTCGAGTACTTTGTTTTCATTTTTCAATTTGTTCAATCTGATTATACTTGGTTTTGTATTGGCTTATTATAGTTGGGAAATCTTTTTTGTCTATTTTTTGGCTACAGCTATGTATTTGGTTTGGATTGCTATTTTGAGTAGTCGTCGTAGAGAATTGGATTTTAGACAATATGATATTTCTGCCAATAGTCAAAACACCTTGATTCAAATCATCAATGGGATGCGTGAAATCAAGATGCACAACGACGAAACCAATCGTCGTTGGGCTTGGGAACGCTTGCAAGCGCAGTTGTTTCGAGCCAATATGAACATTCTAAAAGTAGAACAATGGCAACGTTCTGGAGTAAAATTTATCAATGAAACCAAAAATATTATCATCACTTTTATTGCGGCCAAAGCCGTAATTGATGGCAATATGACCTTAGGTATGTTAGTCGCTGTACAGTATATTGTTGGCCAATTGAATACGCCGATGGAAGAGTTTATTTCATTTGTCCGCAATGCACAAGATGCGCAATTGTCCTTAGAGCGATTGGGCGAAATACACCAACGTGAAGACGAAGAAAACATCGAAGACAAAATCACTATCATACCCGACAAAGCAAGTTTACATCTCGAAAACGTCACTTTTCAGTACGGCGGAGCTTCATCCCCAATAGTATTGGACGATATAAATTTAGTTATTCCCGAAGGTCAAACAACCGCTATTGTTGGCGCAAGTGGCTCTGGTAAAACTACTTTACTCAAACTATTAGTCAATATTTACAGTCCTACGAGAGGTTTTGTACGATTGAATGATACCAATTTGAATCATATCCAAAATCGAATTTGGCGTGGTCGTGTTGGGGCAGTTTTGCAAGACAGTTATATCTTTTCGGATTCGATTGGAAACAATATTGCAATGGGTGAATTTGTTCGGGTGGACAAGCAAAAGCTTCTTTATGCCACTAAAGTGGCACAAATTCAGGGTTTTATTGAGAGTTTGCCCCTTGGTTTTAAAACGAAAATTGGAGCAGAAGGAATTGGCCTTAGTCAAGGCCAATTGCAACGCATTTTGATAGCACGGGCTATTTATAAAGACCCAGATTATTTCTTTTTTGATGAGGCTACCAATGCGCTTGACCCAACAACCGAACGCAAAGTTATGCAAAATCTTGAAAAGCATTTTGCCAATAAAACAGTCGTTATTGTAGCGCATCGTCTCAGTACCGTCCAAAATGCAGATAAGATAGTGGTGTTAGACGAAGGCAAAATTGTGGAGCAAGGAGACCATGCAACACTTATCCGTAAGCGAGGGTATTATTTTAATTTGCTTCAAAATCAATTGAATTTGGGCTAGGGAAAAAACAAACCCCGTTCATCGCAGTTTCCAAACTGCGATGCTATACGCTTTATTTTTCTTTCTATCGCAAATGCAATCTGTGATAAAGACTAAAACAAGAATCTTTTGTAAAAAATGTATTAATTCCTAATTTTTATTTAGCCAATGGCACAATTACAAGACTATGACTACAGAAGCGAAGAAGTAAAAGAAATTTTGGGAACACCTCCCAAATGGATTATCCGATATGGCTCATTTGTAGTTGTTTTAGGACTTCTTTTTACGGGATTTGTCTTTTATTTGATTAAGTTTCCAGATAAAATCCCTGGTAATTTTGAACTCAATTCGCTCGGAAATATGGTAGAAGTAGCCATTCCTGAAAATGGCTACTTGGACGATTTCTTTGTCATGGACGGCTTTAAAGTCGAAAAAGACCAACCACTCGCCGTTATTAAAAACGGTTATGACTTTGCCGATTTTTTGAGTCTTCGTGAACACGTGGATTCTTTAAGCCAACTAAAATTTGAACTAGCCGATGCTTTTTTTAAAAAACCAAAATTAAACTTAGGCCCATTCAAAAATCAATATAATTCTTTGGCTTACAACCTCATCAATTTCCAAGAGTCCGTCAAGTCTGACTTTAGTTTGGCGGCTGTTGGTGAGCTTCGCTCCGATTTGAGAGAAGCCAAAAAAGAAATAAATGATATTAATGGTGATAAATATAAAAAAATAGCTTCGCTGGAAGCTACCACCAAACAGCTCCTAAAAATCAGAAAAAGGCATCGCAATAACGAAGGCGGCACTGGCGATGTGATGCGCTACTATTTTAGAGATAGCATCAATTTGGAAAATGATATTGAAGCACTCGACAACGAAATAGAAACACTAGAACGCAGGGTCCGAAAACTAGGTGCTCGAATAAAACGAGAAAATAACAACAAGCAAGTTGGCAATATTGAGTATTGGGATGCTTTTCGAGAACGCTTGTTTGAACTCCAAGATGACTTGCGAGCTTGGGAACGCAAAAACGTCATCAAAGCACCTATTCGAGGCAAAATTATACAGTTTTGCGATGATTGGTCGCCCAATCTTTTCTTCCGAAAAAACGACTCCTTTTTAGGTATTGTTCCTCATGAAGATAGCTTGATGCAAGATAGCATCAAGGCTTTTTTTGCACAAGTAGAGGTCAGTTCTGTCGGCTTTGGCAAAGTGGAAAAAGGGCAAGAAGTTATCGTTAAATTCAACAGTTATCCCTTTCGTCAATTTGGCGTGGTGCGTGGGCGTGTAAACCGTATCTCTTCATATCAGCGCAACGAAACAAATTTTGTAGAAGTCATGATTCCCAATCCTTTGGTGACTTCATTTGGCAAGACCTTAGAAGCCTCTCCAAAAATGTTTGGCAAAGCAGAAATTTTGACTAGAGAACGTCGTTTTTTGGAACGTATTTTTGAGCAATTCTATTCGGTTTTTAGAAATCACTAATGCCCCGTTTTCAAAAATATTATTGGCTGCGAGTGGCGGGTTTGCCCGTACATATTTTAGAATCTTTTGATGCTAAAGCTGAAATGTTTGAAGATGCTCAACAAATCAAAGCCTTTTATCAAGACCAAAGACTTTGTTTACAAAAAATCAGTCATCATCCGATACTACAAAACGGCTTGACTTTGGCGAGTCCTTCTTTGCTTCAACGCCTTGGCAAATATCAAAAAACTTCGATAGAACAATTCAAAAAAAAGGAAGGCCAAACCGAACATAAAATCTTTCAATACCTCAATCGAACATTAAGCAAAACTTCTCCTTTTTCTTCCTTGACTGCTTTGGCATGTTTTGATTCGGAAAAACAAGTTTTTTTAAAACCCAAATACTATTCTAAGGTTTCTCTCAGCAAAACGATTGACTTACAAGGTAAAGCTACATCTACTATAATTAGTATCAATCCTACTCTACTTGAATTAGAAGATTCATATCATTTTTTAGTAGAAAAAAATCGAGAAATTGCATTTCAAATTTTAGAAAAAGATGAAAACTTAGCTCAAATATCAGATTGCTTTTCAGAAGCAAAAACAATTGATTTTCAATCAATTATTAAAAAAATACAATATAAAATCAAAGTATCAAAACAAGAGATTGGGCAATACTTAGCAGCCTTGCTCGAAATCGGTTTTCTACAAGAAAATCAAGTATTCAATCCAAGCACTTTTGTCCAAAAATTAGAAAAATCTATTTCTACAGCAGCTCTAACAACTTTTTTAGAAGATTGGAAAGACAAAATAAAAAACACATCTACTTCCTCAAAAAAAACTTTTAAAAAACAAGTTTTCTATCAAGATTGCGCTACTACTTTCGAGCTAAAAAAATCTCCCAAACCATCCCTAGAAAACATCAAATTAGAACTCCAAAAACTGCTACAACTTTTAGCAATTCATCATCCATTGCAAAAAGAAAAGCTCGTTTTGGAATGCTTAAAAAAGCATTTCAAAAACTCACCAAAAATTCCTTTGACTTTATTTATAAAGACCTTTTTAGAACAGGATTATTTAAATAAAAATCCACTTGCGTTCGTCCCTCCGCAAGCCGAGGAATTGGTGAAGATTTTTGAACAAAATAAAGGAAAAAATAGCATCAAAATCTCGTGGAATAAACTCGATTTTTTAAGTGCAAAAACAAATAATCCTTATCCTCAAGAATTGGATTTTTTAGTCCAATTTGTCTATCCAGAAAATGCCGTCATCAACGGTATTGCTTTGGGGCATGGAAAGCTGGCAGGACGTTTTTTTGATTTGTTTGATGAAGCTATTTTACAAGAGCAATTGAAAAAAAATACCCTTTATAGGAATGATGAATTATGGGTTCAAAACCAAGATAATTCCTTGCATAATGCCAATCCTGAAATCGTTTTTTTCCCAAATCAAATTCATCCAAATGACATCAATATTCATCAACTCGAAATCCATTGGGATGG
>JAHDEQ010000016.1:0-29177 GCA_020628755.1 Saprospiraceae bacterium | reverse complement strand
CGCCTATTGGAAAATTGATGCTTCCATATTGCCCACACTTGGCAATCAGAACAATGGATTGTACAAGGATAGTTATCTAAAATTGCGCAGTTTCTTATTAGAAAAAAAACTAGCCCAACATTTCTTCTTCCATTTTGAAAGTCCCAAAACCAAACCGCAATACATTAACCTAAACAGCCCAATGCATCTCCTTTTTTTAGCACGTGAAGTGCTAAAAAGTACGACTCAACAACTCGTCTGTACCGAAATGATTCCTCAACCCAACGAAATTCTTGGAAATAATGTAAATGAGTGGATTATTTCTTCTTAAAAAAACTGCAATTCCTCCATCAAAGTATGTCGCTCGGAGTAGTCTGTTCTACAAATATGAACCAATTTATCGGCCAAATCACGCGCGCCAATATTGCGCAAATGCTGAATAATATTGCTCGTTTTTTGCGATGATTTTCGCCCAATATGATTCCGTACATATTCCAAAATCAAGTCTTCATAAATCGAATAAACTCGCTTCTTATTATCTTTAATCAATTGAGCATCATACTGTTGGAGCAAATCCAAAGAACGGATAGATTCAAAATAAGCAAACAAAGCATCTATTGCGTCTAACTGAAAATGTAGTTCGGCAATTACATCCCGTTTTTTGGTAGAATAAGGATGCTTCTTTAATTGTTCTAAGATTGCCTCATATTGAATTGTAATATTGGAGGAATGTATTTGGAGGTGTTCAAAAAACTGAAAATCATAGGTCTGCAAAAAGCGTTTTTCGGCCAACTTTAGAATATTAGAAACGTCATTTTCTTGCAAAGCAACCTTTAAAAAAAGGTTATCAATCTTTTCTAATAACAAGCGACTGTTTACCGTATCGGGATTGGCCAAATACAATCGCTTGGCTCTATCAAATTTTTGTTTTTTTACGGCATCTTCAATGGCCAAAACTAAGATATTCTCGTGATCGAGGTGAGCTTGCATCAAAGCTTCTGCCTTTTCTTCCTCTTTCGATTTTTCAAACAAGGCCAACTGAAAAGCTATCAAAGCCACTTTGTTTTCGATGAGCAAATCTTTGGTTTCCAATTGTTTTGATACCGCTTCTGTGAGCAAGCTCACTTTTTCGCTATCATCTGTTGTTTCGAGCAAAAGATGAAAAAACTGAGCCTCCAAATTTTCTTGAAAATAAAAAGTCTTAAAGGCTTCTTGCTTGATAAAATCCCAAATACGTTCTCGCAAAGTAGGTGCAATTTCTTTTTGGTACAACTCCCATGAAATTTGCAAAAACCGAAAAATCAGATTCTGATTTTCTTCCAATTTTGGGTTATAACGCAAAAGCGGCGCAACCTTGAGCATACAAGCCTCCAATATAGAAAAGCCTTCAGCATAATTTTTTAAAGCAATGACATCTTCTGCTTGCACAAACATCTGATGTATCAATTTGCTAATGTGCTGCATACTTTTGGGACTGTACTCTCCTTTAGCCGTTTTGTGTACACTTATCGCCGCATTGATGACTTGCAAGTATTTCTCTTGGCTATTTTCGACCTCAACATTAGTCGCAAATTTGGTTTTGAGCGCAATCGAAAAATTGCGATTTGAGCGAGCATAAGCCCTTACAAATGTATTTAATTCCTCCTGACTAATATTTTGTAAAATCGAATGAACCGTAATTTTTTGATTGCTCTTTTTAGGTTTAAAAACCTTTACTTTTTCCTTCTCTTCCTTTTCGTTTACCTTTATTTTTCGCAATTCTATCAGTACAGCAGCCGTATGTGCACAGGCTTTGTGCTGTTCAAAAACAGCACAATCGCAAGTCATTGCTTTTACTCGATTGGCCACCAACTGAATCTCTACTTCAAAGAGTTTTCCATCTTTGAAAGTCGCCAACCACAAATTTTTCTCTGACTGAAACAGATTTTGCATGGCCTCTTTGGCCAGCAAGCGTTCACCTACTTCAAAAAAAGAATCATCTATATGCAGTTCGATATGGTCGAGTAAAAAATTCATTTTGACGAAACAATCATTATTTTTTTCTATTTTGCACTTCTATTTGCTCCTCATTCCTAAAAGCATCAAGCCAATAAATTGTGATATTTCAGTAAAAAAAAATTAATAAAGTAAACTTACACAATTAAAGGTGCTTTTTTGAAAAAAAGTTCAAAAGTTATGAAAACAATTTTCTTTATCCGTCATGCCAAGTCTAGTTGGGAAGACTTGACTTTGGCCGACGCTGAACGTCCCCTCAACAAACGTGGCTTACGAGATGCGCCTTTTATGGCTAAGCTACTTCGAGGAAAATACCAATCGGTTGACCATATTATTTCTAGTCCTGCTGTGCGAGCTTATACGACTGCCAAGTATTTTGCCGAAGAATTTGATAAAAAACCTGAAGATATTGAAGTGGTTTCTTTTATTTATCACAGTTACGAGCAACAAATTTTGGATTATATACCGCAGCTAGATAATAACCTAAAAACGGTCTGTATTTTTGGACACAATCCAACCTTTACAGGTTTAGCCAACCACTTTTCAGAAGAATATATTGCCAATGTGCCTACTTGTGGGATTATAAAAATCGAAGCTGAAGTAGATAGTTGGAAAAGTTTTAATCAAAAAAATGCAAAACTTGTTGCATTCCATTATCCTAAACAATACTTTTGAGTAATGTTAAAAAAGAAAATGTTTGGTTCACAGATACCATTTAGTGGTTCAGCAGGGATTGATGCGATGCAGCAATCCCTGCTTGCGTTTTTGCCAAGACTAGGATTGTTTTTAGCTTTATTTCTAATTATTTCTTGTCAAAAAGAAGTCGAACGTCCTACTATAAATCCAGATAAACTAGTCCAAATTTTAACTGACATCCACATCGCCGAAGCAGCTATGAACAATCTTTATGGTGCACCTAAAGATAGCTTGGCTAAACTCTATTACCAACAAATTTATACGATTCATGGTGTAGATTCGGCCGAATTGACCCAAGATTTAGCCTTATTGAAGAAAAATCCAGTTTACATGGATTCTTTATATGAAAAAGTCGTTGATAATATTATGGAAAAAAATAAAGAGAAGGATAAAAAAAAGAAGTAAAGTCCTCATACATGAAGACTTTACCCTGACTTATGAGAGAATAATTAAAAGGCTTTGATACAAAAGTATTAAGAATATCCTTGTAAGATTCGATTGATTAGTAAAAGAGGTATTTGAGTACATAAAAGAGGCTAATTCTATAGTTAACGCATAAAATTGAACACTTTTTAGATAATTTGTCCCAATAATGAGTTTAGAAAATATAAAAATATTGATTGTTGATGACGAAGAAGACATTCAGCAATTTATCAGTTACAACCTCATCAAGGAGGGTGCAACTATCAAAACTGCTTCAGACGGCAAAGAAGCTCTAGCTCAAGTCGAACAGTTTATGCCCGATTTGGTGCTGCTCGATATTATGATGCCCGAATTTGATGGAGTTGAAGTGTGTCGTATGATTCGCAATGACGATAAATATGATAATGTCATTATTGCTTTTTTGACGGCTCGCATGGAAGACTATTCGCAAATTGCAGCACTCGACAATGGTGGCGATGACTATATCATGAAACCCATCCGCCCCAAAGTTTTGGTGAGTCGTATCAAAGCATTGCTCCGTCGGATGAATCGAATCCCTGAATCTTCCTCCATTGGAAAAGTCCTCAAACTTGGCAAGTTTGTGATTGATAAAGAAAAATTTATAGTTTTTAAGGATGAACAAGAAATCAACTTAGCCAAAAAAGAATTTGAACTACTCTATTTACTAGCCTCCAAACCAGGGAAAGTATTTGGTCGTGAAGAAATTTTTCATAAAGTCTGGGGCAACGATGTCATCGTTGGCAATCGCACGATTGATGTACACATCCGCAAAATTCGTGAAAAAATTGGCCAAGAATTTATCAAAACCATCAAAGGCATGGGCTACAAATTTGATTTCTAATGTTTAAAAACCAAACCCCTTTTCAAGTTGCACTTTTAGCCTCTTTAGTTATCATTGGATTTTTCACCTTAGGATATTTGATTTTAATCCAAATTCCCTTATTTCAGTCCAAACTCTTTGGTTTGGCCGTATCAAGCATTGGCTTGTTTTTGATTTGTTTTTTTACCATTAAGTTTTTTCTCAACCGATTTATCTATCGGCGCATCAAGCTCATTTACAAAAGTATCCATCAGTTCAAACGCACCAAGGGAGAAAAATTCAAATTAGAAGATATTGACAACAATATTATAGATGAAGTCGAAGAAGAGGTTGAAGAGTGGGTCGAAGGTCAAGCCCGTGAAATCCAACACCTCAAAACCCTCGAAGAATACCGCAAAATTTATATTGGTAACGTTTCGCACGAACTCAAAACGCCCATATTTAACATTCAAGGTTACGTCCATACGCTTTTAGACGGTGGCTTGTATGACGAAAACATCAATCAAAGTTACCTCGAACGTGCCGCCAAAAATGCCGAACGACTCCAAATCATCATCGAAGATTTGGACACCATTTCTAAGTTAGAATCAGGTCAATTGGTACTCGAAGTTCGAGCTTTTGACATCAAAGAACTTAGTCAATCTGTATTTGAAGAATTGGAAATTTTAGCAAGGGAACACGAAATAGAGCTGGTCTTTAAAGAAGGTGCAGACAAACCCTACCTCGTCAATGCCGATATGGATTCCATACGGCAAGTTTTGGTCAATCTCATTTCCAACTCTATCAAATATGGCAAAAAAGGCGGTACAACGAAAGTCTCTTTTTACGATATGGATAAATATATTTTGGTCGAAGTAGCCGACAATGGTATTGGTATTTCGCCCGAAAGTCTGCCACATGTTTTTGACCGCTTTTATCGGGCAGACAAAAGCCGTTCTAGGGCTTTGGGCGGTTCGGGTTTGGGACTTTCTATCGTCAAACACATCATCGAAGGACACCAACAAACCATCAATGTCCGTTCTGCGCCAAAGTTAGGCTCTACTTTCGGCTTTACCTTAGACAAAGCATAAAATTTTTTGTATTTTCTCTACTATAAAATTACCTTTCTTATCTTTGCGCCATGAGCGAAAAAATTGTCATCCTTGATTTTGGGTCTCAATATACCCAATTGATTGCTCGTCGTGTACGAGAACTCAACATTTATAGTGAAATTGTACCTTACAATAAAATGCCTGTATTGGATGAAAGCGTAAAAGCGGTCATACTTTCAGGTAGCCCTTTTTCGGTCAAAGAAGAAAATGCTCTTCATATTGACCTCGACCAAATCGTAGGCAAAAAACCAGTTTTAGGTATTTGTTACGGCGCACAATACATTGCCAATTTTTATGGCGGCGAAGTCATGCGCTCTAACAAACGTGAATACGGCAAAGCCAATTTGAGCCGTGTTTTCCAGGAGGATCGTTTTCTCAACGATATATCATCCAACTCGCAAGTGTGGATGTCGCATGGCGATACCATCAAAAAAATCCCAGCAGGTTTTGAGCTTTTGGCAGGAACGGAAAGTATTGAAGTAGCGGCTTTTAAGTCGCACAATGGCAACTTTGGTTCGCCTATTTATGGTATTCAATTTCATCCTGAAGTAACGCATAGTTTGGAAGGTAAAACCTTGCTTAAAAACTTTTTGATAGATATTGCAGGTTGTAAAGGCAATTGGACACCAGACTCTTTTATTGAAGAAACGATTCAAGACTTGCGTCAAAAAATTGGTACTGAAAAAGTATTAATGGGGCTTTCGGGTGGTGTTGATTCGACTGTTGGTGCAACACTGTTGCACCAAGCCATTGGTGAGCAACTGCACTGCTTTTTTATAGACAATGGCCTCCTTCGTAAAAATGAATTTCAAGAAGTACTCGATTCTTATAAAGGAATGGGTCTCAATATTACAGGAGTTGATGCCAAACAACGCTTTTGGAACGAACTTTCGGGTGTCTCTGATCCTGAACAAAAACGCAAAATAATTGGCCGTGTTTTTATAGAAGTTTTTGAAGAAGAAGCCAATAAATTGGATGGTATTAAATGGCTCGGACAAGGTACAATTTATCCCGATGTGATTGAGTCGGTTTCGGTACATGGGCCCTCCGTCACCATCAAATCGCATCATAATGTAGGTGGTTTGCCCGATAAATTGCAACTCAAGATAATAGAACCCTTGCGAATGTTGTTTAAAGATGAGGTTCGAAAAGTAGGGCGAGCATTGGGTATTTCAGGCAAACTCATTGGGCGACATCCATTTCCAGGGCCAGGGCTGGCCATTCGGATTTTGGGCGATATAACGCCAAAAAAAGTAGCCATGCTACAAGAAGCAGATGCTATATATATCAACAACTTACGAAAATTTGAACTTTACGATAAAATTTGGCAAGCAGGTGCAATTTTATTACCTGTACAGTCAGTTGGCGTGATGGGTGATGAGCGAACTTACGAAAAAACAGTCGCTTTGCGTGCCGTCAACTCTATGGATGGAATGACAGCCGAATGGAGTCGGCTACCACACGATTTTTTGGCAACTGTTTCTAGCGAAATCATCAATAATGTCAAAGGTGTCAATCGAGTCGTTTACGACATTAGCACCAAACCTCCTGCAACTATTGAGTGGGAATAAAGAAATCTAAGAATTATGATACTCAGAATAGCTTTTTATATATGCATCGTTTTTTCTATTACAACTTTCTATGCTTGTGATAGTTTTAAAAAAGCACAAACAGGTACGTCTTCAAAATCTGATATAGACCCTATAACGGGCAAAAAGAAAAAAAAGAATAAGAAAAATAATTCCTCAACTGGCAACCAAAATACAGCCGTTGTTGCCAAAATGGATACGATTGAGTGGAATACAAGTGCTATCGAAAACCCTCCGATTGTTTCAGACGGCATTGACTATTCTGATCCCGACCCTGAACCAACAGAATTAGAGAACGAAAATGAAAACGAAAGCACAAGTCCAGATTCTGAGTTGTATAGTTCTTATAAAACATCCATACTCCTCCCCTTCCTTTCGGATAAATTTAACACTAATGGCGGCCGAGTTTACGAAAAATCCAAAATGGCCATTAATATGTACGCTGGCATGGAAATGGCTTTTGAAAAACTCGAACGAGAAGGTGTGCGTTTGGATGTAACTGTCATGGATACTAAAGGTAGTTTGAGCCAAACTCAATCTTTGCTACAAAGATCCGAACTTCAAAACAGTCAATTGATTGTTGGCCCTGTACGTAATGAAAACATCAAAGCTATTGCCCAATTTGCTTTGGCCAATCAAATACCGATGGCCTCGCCCGTTAGCCCTTCCAATGTAATTTCTAGCGAAAATCCTTATTATTTGCAAGTTAGTCCGAGGCTTGAAACACATTGTAAAGCTATTACCAATCATATTTTGCAACGCTATCAATCCGATCAAGTCGTCTTGATCTGTCGAGATAAAACTGCCGAAAAAAATCGTCTGCGTTACTTTCAAGAAGCCAATCGAGCTTTTAGTGGCGGCATGAATGTTACTCCTTTTAAGGAGTACATTGTTTCTGAAATTTCTGCTGATTATTCCAACTTAGATATTCAACCTTATTTGCATCCTAGTAAGAAAACAATTTTTATTATACCATCTTGGTCAAACGAATCTTTTATCAATACCATTTTAAGGGTCATTCGTATTTCTAAATCTACAAGAGATGTGATGGTTTATGGTATGCCCAAATGGATGGAATACGAAAAAATCAGCTACGATTATTACGAAGATCTAAACGTACATGTAAGTAGCGATACGTACATCAACCCTTTGTCTCCTGCCATTCAATCTTTTCAAATGGATTATTTCAACAAATATGGAGAATCGCCCAATGAATACGCCTTTTTGGGCTACGATTTGATGCTTTATTTGGGTAGAATGCTGCGTGAAAAAGGAAGCCAATTTCAACAAACGATTGATATTGTCGAAGAGCAATATTTGCATACTAAATTTGCTTTTAAGCCTATCTCAAAAAATAATTTGACCACAGGAAGCGAAGATTTCACTGTTGGGCAGTACGAAAATCAATACGTCAATATTCTACAATTTAAAGATTACTATTTTCAGGCTGCCAACTAATATCCAAACCTTTTTTCTATTATAAAACCGCAATACATATAGCCAAAATTCCAAATTTGGAATTTTGGCTATTCAGGTGGTTTCTTTAATGTCAAATAGAAGTCTTTTTGGTGTACAAAAAGACAAAAAGCCTATTTATTTGTTATTTTTACAAGAGAACTAAAACTATTTTAAACAATTGGTAAGTTTATTGATTTGTATAATATGAGTTTCTAAGAAACTCATATTGTCCTATTTTATTTCCTACCAATTTCCAAATCAAAATTTAAACAATGTATAAAAAATTACTCCACACACTTCTTTTCATTTTGGTCTCCATAGGGGCTTTTGCACAAGCCACATTTTCCGACCAAACCAGCCGTTTAAATTTTACTGAAGTCAATTCTGGTGCGCCAATTGCCGTTTCGGATTTGAATGGCGATTTTTTGGATGACATCATTCGCTTAGACAATACTTCTGATTTAATTATTGATTATCAAAACGAAGATGGCTCATTTACGCCATATTCGATGATGAATGCTAGTCCTTTTGCTTGGGCGATTTGTGTGGCCGACATTACCAATGACGGTATGTGCGAAATCATTGCGGGCGGTGCTTATGATAACGAGGGAGTCACTATTTTGAATCCAAATGGTGACGGTACTTTTTCAAGATCCAATCTTGATGGCCCAGCCATTTTTGTACAGGGGACAAACTTCGCCGATGCCAATAATGATGGTTTTATTGATGCTTTTATTTGCCACGACGACGGCCCTTCTGTTATTTGGTCAAATGATGGACAAGGAAATATTACTTATGACGATAATCAGATTATAGATTTTAGATTGTATGGTGGCGGCGAACAAGACTCAGGAAACTATGGAAGTGTTTGGACGGATTTTGATAGCGACGGTGACTTAGATTTATACATTGCCAAATGCCGTCAGGGTGTAAATAATCCTGAAGATACACGTCGTATCAATCAACTTTGGATAAATGATGGCAACAACAACTACACCGAGGCCGCAGCCAATCACGGATTGGCTATCGGTTGGCAATCTTGGACGGCTGAATTTCAAGACATTGATAACGATGGCGATTTTGATTGTTTTATTACCAACCATGATTTCCAAAGTCAGTTATTTGAAAATGTTAATAATCAATTTATAGACATCACTGAAAGTTCGGGTATTGATGTCAACGGTTTGCCTGTACAGGCAGCCATGAAAGATTTTGACAACGATGGCTTTGTAGATTTGCTCGTTACTGGAAACTATTTTCATAATAATGGTGATAAAACCTTTACCAAAATATTTCCAAATCCTGTCGAAGACATTCATTCCTTTGCTTTGGGAGACATGAACCATGATGGTTTTATTGATGTATATGCAGGTTATGGTAGTGGATTTAATAGTACTGGAGGAAGTGCAGACAAATTATGGTTTAACGAAACCAATAATAATAATTGGTTGGCTGTAAACCTTATCGGACAACAAAGTAATATTGGTGGAATTGGTGCAAAACTGGAATTGCGAGGCGATTGGGGAGTTATGGTACGTGAAGTGCGTGCTGGCGAAAGTTATGGTATTGTCAATACCCTAACGCAGCATTTTGGAATCGGCGCTGCTAATGAAATCGAAACCTTAACGGTAAACTGGCCTTCGGGTACAGTAGATGTTATTGAGAATCCTGATATTAATCAGTTTATCACGCTCATCGAAAACAATTGTATTGCGCTTGACGCACCTCTTATGATTAGCGGCGAAACCATTCTTTGTCCAGGCGAATCTGTAGAAATTTCTGCTCCAATGGGTTATGATTATACTTGGTCAAATGGTGCAAATTCACAATCAATTGTAATCACTGAACCTGGCAATTATGCCGTAACGATTGCAGATCAAGTAGGTTGTTTTGGGGTTTCTCAAACGGTCAATGTCATTTTTGACCCCGAAGAATCACTAAGTATTGATGTACAAGGCGAACTGACTTTTTGCGAAGGTGGCTCCGTTGAATTAACTGCAATTGGTGGTCAAAATCCCGTTTGGTCTGACGGACAAACAGGGCAAACAATTTCAGTTACAGAATCAGGCAATATGGCATTTTCGGCTGATGGAACGTGTAATATAATTACTTCTAGCAATGTAATCGTTGATGTATTACCAGCCGCTGATGCACCAGAGGCATCTGATGTTTTCTTTACCGAACCTAGTACTGTTACCTTAACTGCTACAGGCAATAACTTGAGGTGGTACGATGTACCCGATGGAGGCGAGCCAATTGGCGAAGGCAATGAATTTGAAACGCCAATTATTTCTGAAACAACTCCATATTATGTAGAAGATGCCAATATTTATGGTGGTGGCTCTGCAAGTATAGGGCCAGAAGATCATACAGGTAGTAGCGAATTTAGTGGCAATCAATTCAATGGAGAATTGATTTTCAATGCTTATGAGTCTTTTGTTCTAAAGTCAGTTAAAGTCTATACCGATTTGCCAGGTCTGCGAGTTATTGAATTACAAGATATAAATGGTACTGTCTTAGAGTCTGCGCCTATTATGCTTGAAGAAGGTGAAAGTACTGTGCCTTTAGAAATGAATATTCCGCAAGGCGAAAACCTCGTTTTGACAACCAATACTCCAATGAATATTGATAACTTTGGTTTTGAAAGTCCACGCCTTCGCCGAACCAGTACCAATAGCGATGGTGTCGTAGAATACCCTTATGTTATTGATGATGTGGTCGAAATATTTGATAGCAATTTTGGAGACGATTGGTATTACTATTTTTTCGATTGGAAATTAGAGTTAGAGTCAACCAAATGTTTTGGACCTCGTACCGAAGTATCTGCTGTATTTGACGAAGCTAACTCGGCCTACTCTATCGAAGAAAATGATGCGATTCATGTTTTCCCTAACCCTACACAGTCTTATATTAATATTGAAATTTCAAAGGGGAGCAATTATGATTTTCGTTTGATGGATATGACGGGTAGAGTTTTATTGCACAATAATCTAAACGCCAATGCAGGTACAATCCTCGAAAAAGTTGAGGTAAAAGACTTTGCTAAAGGAATGTATTGGCTTCAATTTATGGATGCTGAAAACGTTTATACCGCCAAAATATTGGTACAATAAAATGGCGCAAACCTCCGCACGGAGGCTTTAGTTGCCACATAAAAAAAGAAAATGATATGTTCAGCTTCTTAGCTGAACATCCAATAGGACTCAAAGTTTCTTAGCTTAATCAAGTGTGCATAAACAAAAAAGGATGAAGCTGTCCCAAATTTGGGACAGCTTCATCCTTTTTTTACAGCAGAATCTAATACATCCTTAAAAACCTCCACATACATTTCACGTTCTTTACGACGATATTGCATCACCCAGCGAGGATGCGGCAAAGGAATAATCTCTTCAAAATAACCTTTGCGTGAGTTCAAATCCTTAAAATATTTGTAGTTTTTGCCCTGTCCCATACAAATGGCTTTGTCTGTGTAACATCCCATAGCCAAACAGGCTTCTATATTTTTGATAATCTGCGGTTCTACAGCAAACTGTAAATCTTTATTATCGTAATAATTGTAATTTTTGCCCGCTTTCACAAAACCCAAAGGACAAAGCGATGTGATATAAAAATGCTGATAAAATTCTTCAATCGTTCCAAAGGCTTTGATAAAATCATAGACAAAAATGGCCGACAATTCGTATCGTTTTTGAAAAGGATTTTCAATCTGACATTCCTCTTCCAAAATCTTGGGGTCAGTAAAAGGCGTTCCCGTTATACCAGCACCAAACCGCCCAGGATTGATACCAAATATCAAATGCCGTTTTCGATTATCATCAAAATACTTTTTAAAAAAAGTTTGCATCACTGCCTTCGTATCTTCATTATCAAAAGGATAAAGCAATTCTACTTCGGGAGGCAAGTTCCAATTGGAGTCCAATTGGAAATGAAAAGCCAAAATCTTATCTGCAAAAGTCATCATCGTTGAATTAAAATTTAAAGCTCAAAATATTGGATTTTTTTGAAAAAAATAATAAGTTTGATAGCTAAGATTTTTTTGTTGATTTGTAGAACACTATCCTGTTTTTTTTCGTTGATATAAAACAAAAACCAAAACCTTAATTTTCTTAATCAAGTCTTTCGTAGAAGTATCGAATCATGGCAGAAAGTTACAAAACTCCAGATTATAAAAATTATAAATTTCGAGAACTCAAATCCTACTCCTCTACCGAGTGGCTCGCCGACAATAAGAAAAAATACCGCCAAGTTTTTGACCGCTACCGTGTAACCTATATTTACGCCGAACTTTCTTTTTATAATAAACTTTTTGACAACGAAGATTGGGAAATTGATGTTGAATTGCGCTGTTATTCCCTCAAAAAAAAGCGAGAAGAAGTTTGTGCGCTGACCTTTAGACGCAAGGTCAGCAAATACGACAATGTCGTATTTATTCGAGAAGGCTGGGGCAATAAAGCAGAAGGCAAATTTTGGAAAAAAGGCACTTATTATTGGGAGGCTTGGATTGAAGGCGAAAAAGTGGCGACCAAGTTTTTCTATGTCGAAGATGCTGGTGACCTATGGACTCCAGACCACAATCCTTATCTCGAAGTGCATTCGCTACGCCTTTATGAAGGGCCTTATGATGATGTAAATGAAGATGACCGTACCTATTATAAAAAATTTAGTGCCGAAGAGACTCGCTATATTTACGCCGAAGTTATCTTAAAAAATAATAATTTAACCCAAAATTGGCAGTGTGAGTTATTTACAAAATTTTATAACAACTCACGAGAACTAAAAGGTCAAGTCGTTCGGCTTCAACGCATCGAGCAAAAAGATGATTTGATAAAAGTCACGGCAGGTTGGGGTTCCAATGTCAAAGGATCATGGCGCAGAGACCGCTATTCTGCTGAGATTATCTTCATGGATACACTCTTAGCCGTTATTCCTTTCGAGGTCGTGGAGGAATTTGAAGAAGGCAATGCGCCCGTCCTCATGCCCGACAGACATTCGCCAATGGTGCTAAACCAAGAAGAAGGAATAGCACAAACCTTTGAAGAAGTTCTTTTACAGTTAGACAATATGATTGGCCTGACCGAAATCAAACAGAAGGTCAGAGACAATGCCAACTACATCCAATTTTTGCAACTCCGAAAAGAAAAAGGTTTTGTCGAAAAAGAAGAAATAAATGTTCATTCGGTTTTTATCGGCAATCCTGGTACAGGCAAGACAACTGTTGCTGGTATGATGGGCAAACTCTATAAAAAAATGGGTTTGCTGACCAAAGGTCATGTACACGAAGTCGATCGTGTAGATTTAGTAGGTGAATATATTGGTCAGACAGCACCCAAAGTCAAAGAAGCCATCGAAAAAGCTCGTGGCGGCGTATTGTTTATTGACGAAGCCTACTCTTTGGCTCGCTCCAATGACGACAGCAAGGATTTTGGGCGTGAGGTTATTGAAATTTTAATGAAGGAAATGTCGAATGGCAAAGGTGACATGGCCGTTATTGTTGCTGGTTATCCCAAAGAAATGAAGCATTTCTTGGATTCCAATCCTGGTCTAAAATCTCGTTTCAAACTTTATTTTGAATTTTCGGATTATCTGCCGCAGGAGTTGTCTCAAATTGCAGGTTATGCCTGCGAAGAAAAGGCCGTCGTTTTAACCAATGACTCAAAAGAAATGGTGGACGAAATCATCTTAGATGCTTTCCGTAATCGAGATAGAACCTTTGGTAATGCCCGTTTTGTATTTGATGTTATCGAGCAAGCCAAAATCAATTTGGGCCTTCGAGTCATGGCAAAAGAAAATCCAGAAGAGTTGCCCAATTCCGATATGGAATTGATTTTGCCCGAAGATATTGCTCGTATCAATATCAAACGAAAACGTGAATTGCCCAATATTCCTGTTGATGAAAAATACCTCACTTCTGCCCTTGAAGAGTTAAATCAATTGATTGGAATTAAAAATATCAAAAAGCAAATCAACGAGTTGGTACAACTCGTGCGCTACCAACGCTATACGGCAAAAGATGTCCTCAACAGCTTCTTTTTGCATACTGTTTTTGTCGGAAATCCTGGTACGGGTAAAACAACAGTCGCTCGTATTTTGACCAAAATATATAAAGCTCTCGGTGTTTTGGAACGAGGTCATATGGTCGAAACTGACCGTCAAGGATTGGTTGCAGGCTTTGTCGGACAAACAGCTATCAAAACAGCCGAAAAAATTGACGAGGCGATGGGTGGCGTACTTTTTATAGACGAAGCCTATGCCCTCACCCGCATTTCGGGTGCTGCTGCACACGGCGATTTTGGCGATGAAGCCATTCAGACTTTACTCAAACGAATGGAAGACAATCGAGGTCAATTTTTTGTTTTTGTGGCTGGCTATCCCGACAATATGGAGGGCTTTCTCAAAGCAAATCCTGGTCTCAATTCTCGTTTTGATAAAATACTAAAATTTGAAGATTACTCGCCCGATGAGTTATTTGAAATTGCACAATTGATGCTTTCGCAAAAAAATATGACGTTGGGTAAAAAAGCAACGACACATCTAAAAAGCTATTTCGAGTTTGTACATAAATATCGAGACAAGTACTTTGGCAATGCTCGTACCGTACGCAATATTGTGGGGCAAGCCATTCGCAATCAAAATTTGCGATTGGCTGAACTTCCTGAAGCAGACCGAGACCAACAAAATCACAATGAATTGATTTTTGAAGATGTCCAATCCTTTAAACTGGATACCAGCGATTTTGTATTCAATAAGAAAACAATTGGATTCAAATAATGAAGGTCGAACTTTGGTGGATTGGCAAAACGAAGTTTGACTACCTCGACGAGGGAGTCGAGTTGTATCAAAAACGGCTACGTCATTACCTTACTTTTCGAGTAGAAGAAATTCCTGATTTAAAAAATACCAAATCTTTACAAACTGCCCAAATCAAAACAAAGGAAGGAGAGCTCGTTTTAAAAAAACTAGCTGCGAATGATTATTTGATTTTGTTAGATGAAAATGGAAAACAACTGGATTCTCTTGCTTTCTCTAAATTTATAGAATCCAAACTACAAGTTTCTGCCAAACGTATTGTCTTTCTTATTGGTGGGGCCTATGGTTTTTCGGATGCCATTTACAAGAGAGCCAATGGCAAAATTTCACTTTCAAAAATGACCTTTTCGCATCAGATGGTTCGGCTTTTTGCTGTGGAGCAAATTTATCGAGCCATGACTATTCTAAAAAATGAACCTTATCATCATCAATAATCCTCATCCAAAGACTGATACCTCAATTTCTCCATTCGGTAAACCAAAGTCGCTATCCAAAAGCCCAGCAAAGTCCAACCAATAATAGCAGGATAAAAAACCATTCGCATATAATTGTCCAAATCATCGCCTCCAAAACCAGGATTTCCGCCATTGCCAGGATGCAAACTCCCATCTACCATACGGGGAATAACGAAAAGCAAAGGTACCATCGCCACAAAAGCAAAAATATTGTACACCGCACTCACACGAGCTTGGCGTTCTTCGTCTTCAAAAGAACTTCTCAACACAAAATAAGCCAAATAAATCAGCATAGCAATGGCCGAAACATTGAGCTTTATTTCCGAAAAAGTCCACCAAGTTCCCCATGTATATTTGGCCCAAATTGCGCCCGTGATACAACCTAAAATTCCGTATAAAACTCCAACTCTCGTAAAAGACAAGGCATTCAAATCATGTAATGGATTAGCCGATTGCAAAAACAAAACACTATAAATTGCCGAAGCCAAAAAGATAAAAACCATTCCAAACCAAAGCGGTACATGGAAATAGGTATTGCGAATCGTCTCATAAATCAAAGCTCGAAACGGAAAGCGCATCTCGTCATTTTGAAAAAGTTTGATGTCGGAAGAATAGCTCCAATTTTGTTTTCCTAAACTCGGATTGACTTCTTTTTGTGAAATACTAATAACCGACGGACGGACAAAAGAGCCATTTTGAGCATCACTCAAAATAAGCGGATAGCTCCAACTTTTCTTATCGTTGGGCAAATATTCAGGAATATTAAAAGCTGCTTTTATTGCATTGTCTGATAATACCGTAACGTTTTGGGCTGGAATCAAATGCAAAGAATCTATCTTAATAAATGCCTTTACCGTTCCGCCTTTTTCAAAAACAGTATTATAGGTATTGATGTTAAACGTCATACGCTGACCTGCTGCGACAGCAGCAGGGCTAACCTCTAAAATCCCAGAACTTAGTGGTTTGGTCATTCCTACTATAATGACATAAACCAAAATAACAACGGCTAATATTTTCCACCAATGTTTTATCATATTGTATGTTTTTTAATCTCGCCAAAGATAGGGAAAAAGCAATATTGACATTCCTAATAAAATAAAATCTATGGCTATCAAAATGGTAATATCCGTATCAATGGCACTATCTTGAATCAAGCCCAAAGCATTGGCGGACAATTTGAGTAAAGTCAATAAAATGGGAATAATCAAAGGAAATCCCAAAATCGCCATCAAAGTCGCATTGTTATTTGCCTTTGAAGCCACCGCCGAAATAAACGTAAAGGTTATGGAAAAACCCGCACTGCCCAAAAATAAAGCCAAGTAAAATTGTCCTGCATGGCGAATGGGATTGCCCACAAACAAGGAAAAGGCCGCATAAGACAGCAAAGACAAAACCAGTAGCAGCAGCGTATTATAAACTATCTTGGACAAAATAACCGCTAAAGGATTGACCAAACTATAATAATATAATTGTCGATTGCTATTTTCTTGAACAAAACTCTTCGTTATAGCATTGACCGAAGCAAACAAAACGACTATCCAAAACAAGGAGTTCCAGGCTTGATTCTGGATATTTTGTGATGCAAAATAGACAATAAATACCGTCGAAACTACATACAATAGAATACCACTAATGGCATACTTTTGTCGCCATTCGAGCAGTAATTCTTTACGAATCAAGAAAAAAATTTCATTTGCTAATCCCATCGAGGGCAAAAGTAAAAAATAGCAAACTAGGAATTGTTGAAAAGAAGTAAAAAAATGCTGTTTTAAGCCTGTAGGCTTAAAACAGCAGGGACAGTTTTTCTATGCGTCTTTTTTATCAATACGATAAATGGAGACATTCATGCCTAGAAAAGTCATTTCGGAATGCACTTTCATACCATTTTTGAGTGCTACATTTATGGATGGAGCATTTTCTTTGGCAATAATGGAAATGAGCTGCTTGCAATCTAAATATTGAAATCCAATTTTTTTTAATTGCTGGGCAATCTCTGTTACATAGCCTTTTTTCCAAAATGTGGGAATCAAAGAATAGGCAATTTCATATTCTTTTTGTCCCTCTATTTCTCTGGGTAGAATACCGCCTACACCAATAAATTCACGGGTAGTCTTTAGTTCTACTGCTAAATGTCCAAAGCCTGAATTTTGGTAACGCAACAATTGTTTTTCAATCCAATTGCTTGCTTGTTCTTTTGGTGTTTTATCAAGGTCAATCCCCAAATATTTTAGACTATGATTGTTGACAAAAAAAGTAGTCCAAACATCAATATCTTGTCGAGTCAATTTTCTAAACAGAAGTCGCTCACTTTGTTGATGGAAATAATCAGGAATCGTGTCAATATCCTTATCCACTAACCCAATAATTCTTTATTTTGAGCAAAGGGTTGGTCGTAAAAACGTTTGCCTGTTGCCTTGTACAAGGCATTGGCCAATGCCCCCATGACGGGCGGCAAACCTGGCTCACCCAAACCCGTAGGATCAATTCCATTATCTACAAAATGCGTTTCTATCTCCATTGGAGCATCCATATGACGAATCAAATTATAGGTATTGAAATTCTTTTGCTGTGGCACACCATCTTTAAAGGACATGGCACTATACATCGCATGACCGATTCCGTCAATTAAACCTCCTTCGATCTGATTTTTAGCACCTTCAGGATTGACAACTATTCCGCAATCTACAGCCGACCACACTTTTTGAATAGCTGGTTTTCCATTTTTTTCGATAATATCAACCACCTGAGCCACATAAGAATTATGACAATAGTAGGCGGCAACGCCTCTATGAACGCCTGACTTTTGATTGTCCCAGCCCGACTTTTCTCGTACCATTTTCAAAACTCCTGCATAGCGTTCGGCATCATAATCATTTTCTTCACCAACAGGATTGGCTTTCGCTTTTTCAAATAATTCTAATCGAAAATCAATCGGATCTTTACCAATCGCTTCGGCCACTTCATCAAGGAAAGCCTGTTCTGCTCCTGCAATAAAATTGGATTTTGGCGCACGCCAAGCTCCCGTACTAACGACCGTTTCGATACTCTGATCTTCGGCCAAATAATGCTCAACGGCTCCTGCTGGAAAACGATTTTCCCACACAGGCCCGCCATGCGCTCCTACTCCACTTACATGGAATGCAGTCATTTCGTTTTTATCATTGATGGCCGCACGGTATTTGACTTTATAGGCTGGACGATAAACCCCATAAGACATATCATCTTCACGGGTATAAATCAATTTGATTGGCGATTGCGCAGCTTTAGAAATAAGAGCAGCTTCTACAACAAAATGTCCGTACAAACGACGACCAAATCCACCACCTTGTCGAGTCATGTCAATACTGACATTTTCGACATCCATACCTAGCGCATCGGCAACCATGCCCGATGCCCACTGCGGCGTTTGGATAGGGCCAACCAAGTCCGCTTTTTCGCTACTTACATCAGCAAAAAAGTTCATAGGTTCTAGCGTGTTGTGCGCCAAAAAAGGTGCAGTATAAACTCGTTCTATAATTTTGGAAGCATCTTTAAATGCTTTGCTTGGATTGCCGTCTTTGCGTTTGGCTTCGATATTTTTATTAGCTAAGAACTTATCCATTTCTTGGCTATGCGTAGCCGAATCTTCCAACGTATTAGCTTTTTCCCACTCTATATTAAGTGCTTTTTTGGCTTGCAAAACTTCCCAAGTGCTATTGCCCACTACGGCAACCACTTCACTAAAGGCAAATATCGTTGGTCGTTGCTCGGATAAAGAACTCGTATCAATGGTATAAACGCCTTTGATTCCCGACATTGTTTTGGCTTTGCTATCGTCCACAGATTTGAGTTTCATACCAAAAGCTGGCGGATGCTCAATCATAGCAATTAGCATTCCGTCTCGTTTGTAGTCGAGTCCAAAAAGAGGTTGGCCTGTGACGATTTTTTGGCCATCTACATTTTTGATTCCTTGTCCAATAATTTTAAAATCTTTGGGGTCTTTGAGCTGAACTTCTTCTGGAATTTCGATTTGGCTTGCAACAGAGGCAACTTCACCATAAGAAATGGTTTTGTCAGAATTTTTATGCGAAATAATTCCATTTTCGGTTCTAAGTTCATCAACAGGAACTTCTAGTTTTTGGGCTGCGGCTTCCAAAAGCATACGCCGAGCCGTCGCACCTGCGGTGCGGAGGCTTGTCCAACCATGTCGGATAGATTGGCTACCACCAGCGACTTGTCTTTCGTATTTATTTTTATCAAAACCTGCTTGTTCGACGACGACATCCTCCCAATTTACATCCAATTCTTCGGCAATAAGCATTGGCATGGAGGTCTTTACATTTTGGCCAATCTCTGGGTTGGGCGATAGAATGGTTACCAATCCATTTTCGCCAATTTTGAGAAAGGCATTCATATCAAACCAATTTTTAGGGAGAGCTTTGGTTTTGATTTGTTCGGCTACGACATCGGCTTTGCATCCTGCCAAAAAACTAAAACCCAATAACATTCCTCCACCTGATGCAGCAGATATTTTGAGAAAGGATCTTCTATTATAATGTGTTTTTATAGTTGACATAAATTATATTTGGTTCTTTGACTTTTCCCGTGAAAATATTTCCATTCAAATCTAAAATCGTTCACTTCCTGCGGTCGTTCTCTCTTTTATTTTGAACGGAACACGGAACCTGCCTGCGCAGGCAGGTTTGTCAAAGAAGGTTATATGTTTTGTAATTGTAATAGGATTTAGCTTTACTAAACTTTGCCATTCTCTTCGGCTTTCTCCTCAAATTCAGGAAAGCATATAACTAAGAATTATTGATTTTTGGCAGCCGTTTTTACAGCGGCTTTGATGCGTGTATAAGTTCCACAACGACAAATATTTCCGTTCATGGCTCTTGCTATTTCGTCGTCCGAAGGGTTAGCATTATCTTTCAAGAATGCGGCAGCAGTCATGATTTGTCCCGTTTGGCAGTAGCCACATTGCGCAACATCGTGTTCGAGCCAAGCCTTCTGTACAGGATGTGTACCATTTTCGGATAGACCTTCAATTGTCGTAATTTTTTGTTCGCTAATTTGAGAAATGGGCAAGGTACAAGCACGCATTGCAATGTCATCAATGTGTACAGTGCAAGCACCACATTGAGCAATCCCGCAGCCATATTTTGTTCCCACCAAATCAAGATGGTCTCGAAGTACCCACAACAAAGGAGTATTGGGGGCAACATCTACCTTAGTAGATTTGCCATTGAGGTTAATTGTAAATTCAGCCATGATAAAAGAATTAGGGTTTTGGTTAGGGAGTTAGAAATTAATAAACTATGCAAAGGAGAATAGATTATTTTGTTCTCAATCAAGGCAGAAAAGAGGAGCATAGCCAAAGCTACGTAACGATTTTTCTAACGTAGAGTGAGGGCAAAATAATCGGTCTAACTGCTTAGGTTATTATTTGCTAAGTCCCTTTGTATAAAAATAATACAAGAGTAGAAAAAGTGGTATCAAAAAATGAGGTATCCGATAAAGCGATTCATGCGCCCATTGGTGCAAACTTTCCCAAGGAAAATCCCAGTAAAAGTGTCCCCAAATACGAGCAATCGTAGTCATAAATCCCCAAAAAATAGCATAGGCTAATCCTAGCATTGCCCACTTTCGTGGAAGAAAAATAAGCAAAGCTGCCACAAAATCCAAAATACCTGCCAACTTTAAGAAAAGTTTGGCATTGCCGTCGCTTACACCCAAAATATTGATGGTCATATCCATAAAGTGACCAGGCACAGGGTAAAAATTGAGGGCATACAATCCATGACAAGTAAAAGTAAGCGCAATGATGATTTTCAGAAAAAGGATAAAGGATGTATTAAAGAAAATAGGTTCTTCTTCTTCTTCTTGCTTTCGTATCAAATAATATAGTATTAATGGCGTACAAAATTGCAATGAATACTCAAAAAATTGTCCTGCACTATAAAATTTTTCTTTGCAATAAAGTCCTGCTAAAAAGACCAAACTGATAGAACCCAATAACCAAGCAAAATGCAATACCCTTGGAATTTGCTTGGCAAAAATGGCAAAAATTCCTGCTACTAGATATAAAATACCAAATCCAAATTTAAGATTTTGAATGCTGTCATCAACGGCCAAACTCGTACTATATTCTTGCCAAGTCAAGTTGGAAAATTGCTCTACCCAAAAGCTCATCCATTTTTCGTCCCAAAAGAATGCTCGAAAGGGAGCATCCCAAAAAAGGTGCTGGTACGCACGACCAAAAAATAGTCCAATCGCAGCAATTTGAACTATCCGAAAAAGGTTTTTATATTGTTTGCTTTCCATACTTGAGCAAAGATTACACAGATTCTTTCAAAAAAATAATGATTATGGCTTTTTTGATGATTTATATTACCCATGAAAACGAAGCCGCCGCTACAGAAATTGTCAAACGTTTGGTTAATGAAAAGTTAGTGGCTTGTGGCAATTGTTTCCCCATGAAAAGTATGTATTGGTGGCAAGGGGCAGTCCAAAATGAAGAAGAGTGGGTTTCGATTGTCAAAACAATACCCGAAAATTGGGCTTTGGTCAAAACCAAAGTTCAAGAATGGCATCCGTATGATGTCCCTTGCATCGCCAAATGGGAAGTCGAAGCCAATGAAAGTTATGAAAATTGGATTCGTGAAGCTGTGTCTGATTAATGTTTGACTACTTTTTGGGTCAACATTCCTTGCTTTGTTTTTATACTTAAAAAATAAATGCCTGATGCCAAAGTCGAAACATCAAATAATTGGATTTGATGTTGGCCGCTGTTTAGAAAATGATTTTCTTGTTGTATCAATTTTCCTTGTAAGTTGAATAACTGAAATCTTGTATCCGAATTTTCATTCAAATCTATACTTATAAATAAGTCATTTTGAACTGGATTTGGAAATACATCTATTTTATGGATGCTTGCAATATTTTGGGTTGCAATAATATCAACGATTTCGATACAATAATCTTCGACTTCTCCAAAATCAAAATCATCATCGCAAGCAGTGGGTGGCTCGTCGGGGTCAACCGTCAAACCTGTCCATTTCATACTGACTCGCATTCGGGTATTGCCAAGCGGCGCATCAATCGGAATGTGGATGGAATCCACGACCGTTTGATTGAATGGAACACCAGCGTCAAAGGCCAATTCTATAATATCATCCAGTTCGCCATCTTGATTAAAATCTATCCAAACTTTGTAATAATCATAAAAACTCATATTATCAAAACCTGGTACAATCTTTAAATCATAGGTTTCGCCTTGTAAAAAGACAGGATTGAGATCGGTAAAGTCGCCATAACCTCCATTGTTGCCACTCGCATTGATAAATTCTCCCACGACGAGCGAATCTATCCATTCTTCGCTAGAATCATCGCCCATAGAAATACAATATTCTGCATCGAGGCAAGCACCGCATCCTCTGGTTGAGACGAAAAAAGAATCGGAATAAGCCGTTGGACCATCAGCACAAATCGCTCTAATTTGAATTTCGTAATTGCTACAATTTTCTAAATTTAGAAGACTTAGATTGAGATTATTGGCATTGAGTAAAGACCAATTGCCGCCCGTATCCAAATTGCGATAACGAATGGTGTAACCATTCGTTGCTGCCAAAACGCTATTCCAAGCCAATTGGATTTCGTTTTCCGTTGTTTCCAAAATTTGTAAAGTGTTGGGAGCTTCACAACATCCATCTGTTTGAAATGAAGTAATTGTTGTAAAACCACTTGATTCGGAATTACAAACCGTTTCGATTCGGAACTCATATTCGGTGCAAGCCAAAAGATTGTCAACAGTATATGAATTAGAAACTAAATTAGGTACAAGATTCCAATTGCTTGTACCGACTTCTCGATACTCCAAATTTACGGCAACACTTGGTTCACTTGGAATCCAAGCGAGCGTTGCTTCAACATCGTTAATATTGAGGGCAACCAAAGAGGTCGGTAGCGGACAAGAACTACAATAATTGAGTAATAATTGCATGGAATTATTTACATTCAAACGACCTTCGGTCGCTGTGATGCCTTCTAGTGATTCGTTGAAATCAACACCGTCTAAAAGAAACTCTTTAACTTGCAAAGCCGCAGCTTTGGGGTCGTTCAAAGCCAAAGAAGCCAGTGCCGAACAAGGCGCAGCATACAATAATCCAATTGCGCCCGTTACATGAGGCGTAGCCGCCGAAGTACCGCCAAAGCCGCCATAATTATTGCCTGTATTGGTAGTATAAGTCTCTGCTCCAAAAGCCCCCAAATCAATATGTGTTGCTCCATAACCCGCACTAGTCAATTTTTCATCGCTCCGATTCATATTCGTAACTCCAATCATGTAATCGCTTGGACAAGTGGTCGGCAAATCGCCCATTTCATCTACATTCACATCTTCATTAATGGTTGCGCCACAGTTTAAAATACCTGCTACACCCAACGTATCATAAAAGGAACACCAAATCGGAGCATCAGCAGCTTGGCCAAAGTCCGTTCCCCAAGAAGCATTCGTAGCTACTACAAATGCGCCTTGTTCGCCATTGGTTTCATTATAAATTAGTCGTTGTACAAGTGGATAAGAATAGGCTTTGAGTACCTGCGATTCGATACTCGAACCGCCCCGAACAACCATCATTTTGACATCCCAACTGATGCCCGTGACACCAATATTGTTATTTCCTTTTGCGCCAATAATCCCACAAACGGCCGTCCCATGATTATTACCATCAATATTATCGCTGTCTTGGTTGGCATTCCAACCTAAGTAATCATCAACGTAGCCATTTTCATCATCATCAATATTATTATCAGGAATTTCGGCATGATTAATCCATAAATTTTCTACCAAATCTTCATGGTCGGCATCAACGCCTCCGTCAATCGCACAAACAACAATCGTATCGCCGTTGATAGTAAGTCCGCCTGTTGTCACCTCCCAAGCCAAATCTGCATCAATATCTGCTCCTACAAGTCCGCCGCCTTGACCTGTATTGATGTATTGCCATTGGTTTGAAAAAAGAGGATCATTGGGTTCGAGTCGTTCATGGATGAGGTGATTGAATTGTGCCAATTCAATCTTGCGTTCGCTTTTTAGTTGCTGCAAAAATGCTCGTTCATTAATCGCATTATAATCAAAAGATAACAAGTAAATCTGCATTGGTCTAAGCAGCAAATTTTCATAAGAGATTTGAGTAGGTTTATTATCAAAATTCTGATAATCTCGAACGAGTTGTTCGATAGAATATTCTTTGGAAGGTTGCACAATTATTTGACCCAAAACATGATCCAATTGTTGTGCAAAAACAGAATTGAAAGAAAAGAAAAGTAGTGTGCCTAGCAAAAATCGGTTACGAAAAAGCATTGATTTTTTGGATTATACCGAGAACGGGGTAAAAACCGAAAATGAAATGAAGGTTTTACCCATTCGGCATCACTATTCACGGGAAAATTCCCTTTAGGGTAAATTCGGAAATTTATCCCGTGAACAGTATAGTTACAAATATGTATTCAATTTACAACTAAGTTTTTTCTCATGCTTGTTTTTGTAGTTTTTTTTGCCTTTTTGAAATTTGATTGACAGATTGAAAGGCTAATCCTTGAGTCTTGGAACGGTTTCCAAGGCTGCCGCTACTGTAGCAAGAGGGGGAGCGATTAAAACTCCAACTATTGTAAAAATTAATCCTAAAAAAACGATTCCATTACCGATTGCCAAACCCTTGTTCCGCTTAACAAAAGCGGCACTGCCACGCACGCCATAATGACCTTCTAGTATATAATCCATGTTTCCAAAACCTGCATAATAGGCTTGTATCAAAAATATCAAAACGGATATAAATACACCAATAACTGGAATAAAAGCACTCAGCAACATCAACAAAAGCGTAAAGAATAACTCCCGTATAATATTACGCAAAGCCACGCGCAATCCTCTTATGATACCTTTGATAGAGTTGGCCAAACTAAAGCCTCCTCGGTCTATAGTTTGTCCATGCCAATCGTCTTCAATGGCTTGCGCCATTGGAGTCATAAAAGGGGAAGAAAGCACCAAAATTAAATGTTTGTAAATGATTAATGCGCCACCCCAAACGAGTATCATTCCTATCCAATAAGATGCCGTTTCGATAATACCACTTCCCCACTCCCAAGGATAAAAACTCACCAACCAATCATCAAAACGATTGGCAATAGGAGCAGAAATTTTATAAATACTACTTCCAAAAATCAAACTTATCAAACCTGGAATAATAAAGTAATGCCAAAGGCGAAGTTGCGCTATTTTACGAAAAGCTCTAGGATAGGCTCTTATGGCATTGAGGATGTCGGAAATCATTTTATTTTGATTTTTAGTGAAAACTTTATAGCAAATTTTCAAAATACCCACCAAAAATCAAAATTTATAGACCAAAAGAAGCGATGTTTCTATTTATGACCACTTATCGGTACGAATCATAGCTTTGGGATAATCTGCTCCAATTTTTACATGCCATTCTTCTTGCTCTGACACAGAAAGTATATCGGGACGATGTACTTTAGAAGAAGGAACTTCTGTCAATTCGGGCAACCACAATTTCACATACGCACCATGTGGGTCATAACGATTGGCTTGGCGCAAAATATTGAAGTAACGATTTTCTCGTGGATCGCTTCCTACTCCTGCAACATAATTCCAATTGCCATAATTGGAACAAGGGTCATAATCAATAAGAATGGACTCAAAATAATCGGCTCCCATTTGCCAATTTACGTGCAAATCATGTACTAAGAAGCTGGCCACATTCTGACGACCTCGATTCGACATAAAGCCTGTATGCGCCAATTCTCGCATATTCGCATCAATAAAAGGCACTCCTGTCCGACCTTCTACCCAAAGGTGGAGCAAGTTTTCATCGTTGTGCAAATTTTTATTGACTTCTCTTTTCGTACCTCCTTTTTTAAATATATCATTATGGTGTTTTTTACCCATCAAGCGGAAAAAGTCCCGCCAAAGCAATTCAAAAATCAACCAATAAGTTGATTTGTTTTCTTTAACCTCTTGCTCGTATTTTTTGATTTCGTGATAGATCATTTTGGGCGATAGGCAGCCCTGCGCCAGCCAAGGCGAAAACTTAGAGGAATAATCACCACCAATCAATTCATTACGGGTTTCTTTATAATTTTGAATCAAATCACTTTCCCACAAATAATATTTTAAACGACGCAAACCTTCGGTTTCGCCACCTACAAAAGGCAATACACTTCTATCATCAGGTTCAATCGCTTCCAATCCAAAATCTCGTAAAGTAGGAATATCATCACTCGCTATCTCTACCGAAGTCGGAGCAAAAGAAGTGCTAGGCGTGGGAATCGGTTTTCGGATTTGAACGAAGCGTTCGACCTCTTTTCTGAAATTCGTAAAAACATCAGGTGTGTGCGTTACAGGAAAAGGCAAATCGGCGGTATAAAACAGCATTTTGCCCCGTGAATAACGCACTTCTTGGCCAACTGTCCATAATTTTTTCTCCAATCGGTCTTGAACATCGAGTTCTTCTTGCGTTCGTTCACGATTACAAAAAACCCAACTGCCTTTAACTTCTCTAGCAATTTTAAAAATTTCCTCTTCGGGTTTTCCAATTCGGATGATTAAATCACTACCTAATTTTTGAAGCGATTTTTTTAAATCAATAACACTCTCAATAATAAATTGAGATCTATATTTATCCGTTTTGGGAAAGCCAAAACGTGTTTTAGATTTGAATACCCGTTCATCAAAAATAAAAACAGGATAAATTTCTTCGGAATGCAGCATTGCATCTCGCAATGCTTCGTTGTCATGCAACCGCAAATCCTGACGAAACCATACAACTGACCTTCTTGTAGCCATAATAGTGTCTATTAAGTTATATAAACTATTAGCGATTCTCGATTTATACTTTTTGAAATATAACTTTATTCTTTTCCATTGATGAAAAGAACCAAAAATCTAGTCGAATCGCATATTTCTCAAAACTTTTGACCTAGATTTTTAAAAAATTTCCGCTTTGGCTCCAAATTTTCAAAAATTCTCCCTTCGGGCGGTCAAAATTTTGGAAAATGCTTTTTTCGACATTCAAATTTTTCTAAAGTGAGAATTACTGAACCCTATACTATAAATAGAAATTAAGCTAATTTGTTTGAGAAAATTGAATTTTTCAAATGTAGTAATTTTTTAATTAAGGGAACTGTTTTGGCTCATCTAATGTTAATTATTAAAATTGTATCTGATGAATTTTGAACAAATAAAACAAGAATTGAAATTTGCGTTTAGCCGAAGCTCTGGTTCGGGCGGCCAACATGTCAACAAAGTTGCCACTAAAGTGGAATTGCGCTGGAATGTTTTGGATTCTACAGGTATTGGACAAGAAGAAAAATTATTGATACTTGAAAAATTGGACAGTCATGTCGTTAAAGAACATACTGTACAAATTTTTAATCAAAAGTCTCGTTCCCAATTCCAAAACCGTATTCTAGCTATTGCACAACTAGAGCGCTTACTCAAAGAAGCCCTTGCAGTACAAAAAGATCGTAAGCCTTCCCATAAAACTCCAGCCTCACAACATAAAAGATTAGCGAAGAAAAAAGCTCATGCCCTCAAAAAACGAAATCGAGCAAAGGTCAACTTCAACGGAGTTGACCTTTCTTATTTTGAATAAGGGTTCGTAATTATTATGTCATTTTGCTCTTGACAAGGCAACTGAATTTGTACTTGATTTGTTTGAAGTGTAAATTTGCAAAAAATTTAAACATGAGAATTAAAAATATTTTATTTGTTTTTATCGTCTTTCTATTTTCAATTAGCTTTTGGGCTTGCGGCGAATGCGACGGGACTTGTTGCAAAAAACTCGAACAAACAGCCGAAATAAAAGAAAATCCTGAACCTTGGCAGTCACTTTATGATGAAGTCATGCGAGTGCATGACGATGTGATGCCTAAAATGGGTGACATCAATCGTCTCAATCAAGACTTGGAGCTTTATACAGAAAAAAATGCTGACGCTATTGATGCTGCTCAAACTGCTCAAATCGAAACACTTACCACTGCATTGACCAAAAGCGAAAAAGCCATGTGGGATTGGATGCACGAATTTAAACAACCTCAAAAGGGAGAAGATCTCGAAAAAGTAAACGGTTATCTCAATCAAGAACTAAGCAAAATAACTTTGGTGAGCGACTTGATGTTATCAAGTATCAATGATGCTAAAACTTTTTTGGACTCCAAAAAATACTATTAACATGAAGTATTTCTCTCTTTTATTTTTGGGATTGATTGTCCTTTTTTCTTGTGCCGAACAATCTGTAAAAAAGACCTTGCCTATTTTGGGCGAAAAAGATGTGGTTAATGGTGATACCCTGTATCACACTGCGCCTAATTTCACCTTTATCAATCAAGATAGTTTGGTTATCACACCCAAAACGTTTGAAAATAAGGCTTATGTTGTGGACTATTTTTTTACCTCTTGTCCGACCATTTGCCCTACAGTTAAACAAGAAGGATTGAGGGTTGCCGAACGATTCAAAGACGAAGAAAAGTTAAAACTTTTATCCGTTTCTATTGATACAGGTTACGATACCATACCTCGCTTAAAATGGTATGCCGATAAACTCGAAATTGACTCCAAACAATGGCATTTGGTTACAGGGAACAAAAAAGAAATTTATGGAATAGCTAAAGATTTCTTTCATGTTGCTATAGAAGATAAAAACGAGCCTGGCGGCTTTAATCACGATGGGCGACTTATTTTGGTTGATAAAAATAAGCATATTCGTGCATTCTGCGATGCGCTAAAACCCGAAGAAGTTGATCGCTTTATGGATGATATTGAGTTTTTGCTTGCTGAACAGTAAGT
>JAHDEQ010000015.1:28993-34692 GCA_020628755.1 Saprospiraceae bacterium | reverse complement strand
TTGCCTTGTCTTGGCACAAAATTCCTATTTCTAAGTTGTGCATTTAATTAATTCTCCATTCCTTATCTATAGTCAAAACAGAAAAACCGTTGATTATGAAAAAGTATTCAAATATACTAGCTTGGAGTAGTCGCTTACTTCTTTTATTGCTTATCGCTGTCTTAACAAGTACTTGCGCCCGAAATCCCGTTACGGGCAAACGCCAATTATCTTTCATGTCCGAAAAACGTGAAGTAGCTATGGGAGCGCAATATGACCCGTCTATAGTCTCGCAATTTGGGCTTTATGAAGATACCAAAATGCAACAATTCATTGATCGCAAAGGGCAACAGATGGCCCGTGTTTCGCATCGTCCTAACCTCAAATACGAGTTTAAAATATTAGATTCTCCCGTTATCAATGCCTTTGCTGTACCTGGCGGCTATGTGTATTTTACGAGAGGAATCATGGCACATTTTAATAATGAAGCAGAATTTGCAGGTGTGTTGGGACACGAAATTGGACACATCACAGCTCGCCATTCTGTTAATCAACAATCGAAACAAATATTAGCTCAAGTAGGCTTGATTGCAGGTTTGGTTTTGTCGCCTCAGTTTGCTCAATACGCCGAGCAAGCCAGTCAAGGACTTGGCTTGCTTTTCCTCAAATTTAGCCGTGACCACGAAAGTCAGTCCGACGAATTAGGTGTCGAATATTCAACTGCTATTGGTTATGATTCGCACTATATGGCCGATTTTTTTCAAACCCTACATCGCAAAACTGAAGATGCTGGAGGACAACGATTGCCTGAATTTTTCTCGACTCATCCCGACCCACTCAATCGTTACGAGCGTGTACATCAACTAACCGACGAAGAACAATCACAATCCAATTATAAAAATTTCAAAGTCAATCGAGATTCTTATTTGCGTATGATTGATGGTTTGGTGTATGGCGACGACCCCAAACAAGGTTATGTCGAAAACAATGTATTTTACCATCCAGAGTTAAAATTTGAGTTCCCAGTGCCTCGTGATTGGACATTGATGAACTCCCCTACCCAAGTACAAATTGCCCCAAAAGATGGCAAAGCCTTGACTATTTTTACCATTGCCCAAGAAAAGACCTTGAACGAAGCGGCCAACGCCATTGCCAATGCCGAAAACATGAGAGTCATTAGCAATCGTCCGACAACAATAAGTGTTTTTCCTGCTAAAGTTATGGTTACAGAGCAAACCAATCCACAAGATGGCTCTGTAATTAAAATTGTATCTTATCTAATTCAGTATGGAAAGTTTATTTACAAATTTCATGGCATGTCAATGAAACCCGATTTTGGAAGATACGAAAGTCAATTTCGCAGAACGATGGAAGGTTTTAGAGAATTGAAAGACCAATCCAAAATTGATCGTTTGCCTGAACGCATTCGCATTCAGACCGTCAAAAAAGCGGGTACACTATCACAAGCATTCCAAGAGTTCAATATGCCTAAGAATAGGTTTAATGAATTGGCTATCCTGAATGGTATGCAACTCAACGATAAAGTCAAACAAGGCGACTTATTGAAAACGATAAAAAATTAGACATCCTTTTCTCAATATAAAAAAAGGCTTTGCTGAAATTCAGCAAAGCCTTTTTTTTCGCTAGTTGCAAATACAATCTCTACTATTCCAATCCATTATAATTGCTATAATAAACAAATGCCCAAGTCGTAATAAACAACAAGAGAAAAAGAAAGAAAAACATAAGAAAGTATCCTTTCCGACCAGCATTTTGTATATCGTCTGACATAATTATTGTGCTTTTAATAGTTGTTAAATAATATGCTGCAAAAATACAGAAAAAACGAATATAAAGAAACCGTCTATTCTAAAAATCATTCTTAGTCCAATATTTCAAGTAAAATAAGGACATCAACTTTATATATCTTTTAAAAAACACAGTAAAATCATCAATATTTTTAAAAATTAAAAATTTTATTCGCTACAAATTATAAAAACACTATTAATTTAAAGCAAAAAATATCATTTTCATAATTCAACAATAATTACACCCCTACAAATTAAAAAACTAGAACCAAATCAATTAAATATTTACAATTTATCTAAAAATATTTTTTATTCATTAAAAAATTTGCAACCAAAGCACCTTTTCCTTTAAATTTGTAATAACAAATGATTCAAAAGAGAATCAAAATGATTTTAGATTAAAGATTATCAAATTTTAGATTTCTAAAATCTACAATACTGTAAGATGATGAAACAGGCAGACATGCCCTCTTGTCTCGAGGGTGAAGAGTTCAGTATAAAGCCTTGTGCCTAACTGCTTCGTGAAGGTTCGAATCCTTCTCTTACAGCCAACTATATAATGTGAGGTGATGAAACAGGCAGACATGCCCTCTTGTCTCGAGGGTGAGGATAACGGAATAAACGCAACATAACGCCTACTTCAGTAGGCAAGGATTGACCACTAAAGTTTTTCTGTGTTGTGGCTAACCGCCTCGTGAAGGTTCGAATCCTTCTCTCACAGCCAATTGATTTTAGATTTCTAAAATCTACAACACTGTAAGATGATGAAACAGGCAGACATGCCCTCTTGTCTCGAGGGTGAAGAGTTCAGTATAAAGCCTTGTGCCTAACTGCTTCGTGAAGGTTCGAATCCTTCTCTTACAGCCAACATTCAAATATTGAATAAAATATTGAACACCGAATAATGAATACCTTCATATTTGGTGTTTTTTATTTTTAGCCTTTTTAAAATTCAATATTCCTAGATTGGATATTTCCCACTCCTTTGCTTACCTTGTTATTCACAAATTACAAGAATTCTTTCTTAGCAATTGTCTTTACATCGTATAGTTGCATTAATACCTACTTCTATCAATGAGCTTTAATTTCTCTCATATAGATACTTCCAAAGGCTTAGAACAAATTCCAGAAGCCTTTAAAATTTTAATTCAGACTCCTAAGTTTATTAAAGAACATCAACTTTGGAAAGGCTTTGGAGATTACAGATGGATTTTTATTTTTTCTGTAGTAGTTGCAATTTTGTTTTCTTTGACGCTTTACCATGATATTCATAATTATTTTGTGCCTGAGCAAGATTTTATGGAAAAATTTGAGATTCCTACAGACGGTTTGGACAAAGGAATTGAAGCGATAGATGAAACTTTAGCCGAGCTTCCGACAGAAGCTAAAGAAGGATTAGAAGAAACCAAAAAATCGCTCGAAGAAACCAAAGAAGAATTTGAAAAAAGTAAACACAAACCTATTTTTTCGGGAAGTTTGAAGTTCTTATTGCTAATATTTTTAGAAATTTTGATTTTTCATTTTGCCGTAAAAACCAATAATATTTTAAAAAATCAAGATAAAAATCCTGAATTTAAAGATTTCTACAAAGCACAAATTAGAATGATTCTCGTAATGGGTCGAAAGTGGATTTACGGCTTAATCATGTATATCTTAGTCTCTATTGTTTGTGGAATAACAGGAACGGATTTCCTAAAAAGTACCATCATGTTCTTTATATATGGCTTCTATATGGGCTTTGCATTTTTGGACAATTACTTGGAACAGTATCATTTTTCGCTAAAACAGAGTTCCAAATGTATTCAAAGTCATTTTGGTGCAGCAACAGTTTTTGGTGTGTTTGCAAGTATTCTTATGAATATCCCTTTGGTCGGCCCTTTGGTTGTTCCATTTATTTGTGGTATTGCAGCAACGAGGTATGGACATATTAGTCAAATGGAATCTTTTAAAATGCCCATACAAAAGGCTTGATATAAAAATTATTTCATGTTAAAAACCATTCATATCCTCTTCCTTTGCCTGCTTGTAGCTGCGCTACAAGCTCAAGAAGAAGTGCCAACTTATCCGATTGATTTGCTCACAGTACTTGACATGGCAGGAGGCGATAATTTAGCTCATCGAGCGATACAACAGAAATATCAAGTCGCCATTGAACAACAAAATGCTAGTAAAAATTGGTGGCTGCCCGAGCTTTATGGTGGATTGCAATTGCACCAACTCAACGGCGCTGCAATGAATGATGATGGGAGGTTTTTTACAAATGTCAATCGCCAAAATGTTTGGGGAGGTGTAGGATTCGTTTTGGATTTGGACTTAGCAAATGGAATTTTTCAAAACCAAGCCACACAAGCCAAAACTCAAACCCAAATCTATCAAAATGAAGTTGATAAAAATAATATGATGCTGCAAGCAGCACAACTTTATTTTGAGTTACAAGCTGCTCAATTTAAGATAGCAGCTTTACAAGAAATGGCCGAACATGCTGGTGATTTTGTCAAACAATTAGAGCTTGAACATGAAGCAGGTTTGGTTTATCAATCTGAAGTTTTGTTGGCGAGTAGCAATTGGCAACATTATGAAATACAAGAACGAAAAAGCCAAATTGAACTCCTTAAAGCTTCTTTGCAACTCAAGACTTTGCTCAATATCAATGAAAAAGGTGTTCTACTTGTACAAGATGATATTATTCCTGTTGATTTGATAGAAAATACTTCTTCGATTCAACAAAATATCGAAAATCATCCGAGTATCAAAAGTAGTAATGCTGAACAAAAAGCACTGCAAAAAGAACAGTCTATCTATGGCAAGGGCTTGGCTTTGCCCAATGTCAGATTGGGCATTGAAGATGGGATTTTTGGCGATGTTTTTTCTCCAACAGGAATTAGTTTTCAGGAAATAGATCCGCTTTATAATACTTTTAGTTTTACGGGTTCGGTGATGTGGAGCGTTCCATTAGCAGAAATTTTAGGCAATGGCCAAAAAGATATTTTAGATGCTCAATTGGCTTTACATCAAATCGAATCGCAACTCCTCAAAGACCAAATCACTTGTAATATCGAAGTTCAACGAGCAACAATTTTGGCAACTCAAGACCAAATCAATTTTGCATCGTATGCCGTAGCTACAGCCAAAGAAGCCCTCGGCCAATGCCTCGAACGTAAAGAACAAGGAACAGCCAAACTGTATGAAGTGTTTCAGGCGCAAGAAATTTTCTTAAAAACAAGATTGGACTATATCGATGCCGTAAAGGAATTTAATCAGGCGCAATATGCTTTTTATGTGGCCTTAGGCAATGGATTGGATTAATTTCGCACCTAAACCATTCATATTTTCTGGAAAAATCAAAGCTCCATCCTCTCCTACTTCTACACCTTTTGAGTGATTATTAGCAAGCAATAAGGCCGCATCAGCATCAATATAATTGGCAAAAGGAGCTAAATGTGCCATCGCCGAAATACCTATCGAACCCTCGGTCATACAACCAATCATAATTTGAAGGTTTGCTTTTTGAGCAGCTTGTACCATTTGGTAAGCAGGTGAAATGCCGCCACATTTCATGAGTTTGATGTTGATACCATGAAATCGCCCGACGCACTTCTTTATATCTTTTAGGTTATGGCAACTTTCGTCAGCAATCAAAGGCAAAGTAGATTTTGCCATCACTTCTTCCATTTCTTCATATTGATGCGCTTGCAAAGGCTGCTCAATCAATTCAACTCCTAGTTTTTTGAATTCCTTCGATTTTCTGATGGTTTCGTCGGCTGTCCAAGCGCAATTGGCATCAATGCGAAACCTCGCATTGGTATGTTGGCGCAAGGCTTCCATAATTTCCAAATCATTTTCGACGCCCAATTTTATTTTATAACAATCGAATTTATAATGCTCCATTTTAGCAAGCATTTCTTCAATCGT
>JAHDEQ010000015.1:15569-28893 GCA_020628755.1 Saprospiraceae bacterium | reverse complement strand
CACGCATTTGGGGAGCAGTGACTTTGTAATAAACGTGCTCACAGGCTTCTCCGTAGCCTGTGCATTCGCCATCGTTGAGTTGTACAATGATGATGTCTTTGGCACTGTACGCATCGCGTGCTATGACAAATTTTTCTTTTAAATGGAGTTGATATGAGAATATTTTTAAGTTCAAATTCAAGTATCAAGTGTAAGTTCAAATTTCAGCTTTACTAAACTTTGCCATACACTTCATCATCCAGCAAATCTGTCTACCGACAGGTAGATTTAGGAAAGCAGTTGCAAATCAAAAGAGTTCCTCTTCTTCCTCTTCGATATAAGAAATGGCAAAAAGTCCTCCAAAGGTGAGTAAACCGTTGATAAGAATTATCAAAAATCCGAGTTTGAATCCAATAAATAAATCATTTGCATTGAGAATATAAGACAAAATTGGAGCAGCCAAACAAACAGGAATGACCCATTTGTTGGAGATTTTATAATCCGTCAACATTCCAAATGCAAAGAGTCCTAAAATTGGGCCGTAGGTATAACCCGCCATTTTGAACAGTTCATTGATAACACTATCGTTGCTCACTGCATTGAAAATAATGATAACTGCACACAAGAGTATAGAAAATCCGATATGAACTAATAGTCTGGTTTGCTTCTTGTTTTCAATTGTATTTCCTTCTTTTTCAAATCCCAAAAAATCTACACAAAAAGAAGTCGTTAGCGATGTGAGTGCAGAATCTGCACTCGAATAAGCCGCAGCAATTAATCCTAAAATAAAAACAATCCCAGCCATCGGTGTCAAATGTTCCAAAGCCAACATTGGATATAATAAATCCGTCTTTTCAGGAATAGTCAATCCAATAGAATTGGCATATAAATAAAGCAATGCACCTAAGCCTAGAAACAAAACATTGACAAAAACAAGGACTATACTAAAACTAAAGATGTTCAATTGTGCTTCTTTCAAGGAACGACAAGACAGATTTTTTTGCATCATATCTTGGTCGAGACCCGTCATCACAATCGCAATCAAAGCTCCACTTATAAACTGTTTAAAGAAATTATTGGGGTCACTCCAACCTCCTTCAAAAAAGAAGAGTTGCGAATAATCACTCTGTTGGACTAAAGTGACTAGTTCGCTTACATTTCGCCCCATTGCATCGCCAATCGCAAAAATCGTTAACACAACGGCTATCAACATAAACAAGGTTTGGAGGGTATCCGTCCAAACAATCGTCTTAATTCCTCCTTGAAAAGTATAAATCCAAATCAGCAATATCGTTACCATGACCGTTGCCCAAAAGGGCACAGTAATTCCTACCAAAGTAAAAACCGTCTGAAAAACTATCGCCACCAAATATAATCGAAAAGAAGCACCAATGGTGCGGGAGAGCAAAAAATAGGCTGCGCCTGTTTTATAGGCGTTTGTACCAAACCGCTGTTCCAAATAAGTATATATCGAAATCAAATTCCGTTTATAATACAAGGGCAACAAAACCGTCGCAATCACCAGATAACCCACCAAATAGCCAAAAACCATTTGCATATAAGAGAAAGCCATATTGCCCCCGCCTGCCCCAACCTGTCCAGGAATAGAAATAAAAGTCACACCCGAAAGCGAAGCTCCAATCATACCAAAAGCCACCAAATACCAAGGCGATTGTCGGTTGGCAATGAAAAAATCCTTGCTATCCGCATTGCGTCCTGTAAGATACGACACAAGCATCAGCACTAAAAAGTAAGCTCCAATAATTCCAAAAATCAGCGTAGGATTGAGTGATTCCATCTTCTCCTAAAAAGTACGTTTGCTACTTTATAATTTATTTTTTCTGAACGTTCTTGGGAGGGATTATTCTTGCAATTTGCTACCGTAACTAAGGTCTCCAGCATCGCCTAGTCCAGGTACAATATATGATTTTGCTGTTAGTTCTTCGTCTAGTGCGCCCATCCAAATATGGACATTTGGATGCATGCGTTTGATATAATTGAGTCCATCAACTGAAGCAATTGCCGTAACAACATGAATTTCCTTAGGCTTGCCATAAGCTACTAATTCTTTAAGCGTAATATTCATAGAAGCACCAGTAGCCAACATCGGGTCGGCCAAAATCAAGACTGTTCCTTCTAAGTTGGGGCAAGAAGCATACTCCATTTTGATTTCAAAAGTACCATCTTTATGATGCAAACGATAAGCCGAAACAAAAGCATTGTCAGCATGGTCAAATACATCCAATAAGCCTTGGTGCATCGGCAGACCTGCTCGCAATATCGTTGCTAAGACTATTCTATCAGCAGGCACACTCGCCTTGGCAGTTCCCATTGGTGATTCTACTTCTATTTCTTTATAATCAAGATGCTTAGAAATTTCGAGTGCAAAAAACTCACCCAAGCGTTCCAAGTTTCTACGAAAACGCATTCTATCTTTTTGTATAACTGCATCTCGAAGCTCTGCCACATAACTATTGGCTATGCTTTTGTGTTCATTCAAATTAAAAATCATGGTGTACTGCTGCTTAGTTAGTTAATGCGTAACGCATCATTTTGTAAGGGTTAATTCATAACAAAAATTAATATCAAACTTAGATTATTCATTAAAACATTACTCGCTATGCGCTAAACAGATTCAAATATAGGGATTATTCCAACATTTTGAGCATGCTTTCATAGACTTCTCTCCAAGGCAACCATCCGTCTAGCTCACTAAGCGAGCTATTGTGCCAAATCGGAATAAAACAACCGCCTACTTCTTGGCAAATTTTAATCAATTTTTCAATTTCTGCTATAGCTTGTTGAGGATTTAATTGCAAGTAATTTTTCAGACTTACATCCATGACTTGGAACGGGTAAATCATCAAGTCTGTTGCTTCGTTTTTTTCTAAATCAAACCAAGGATAAGGATTGGCAATACTTGCCCGAAAACCAATTGCATCGGCATAACCCATTGTGAAATCAGATTGAATACCTATTTCTAGTAAATTTTGATAGGTTTTTGGGAAACGCAATTTGAGGAAGTGCTGTCGGCTTGATTGTACCTCTTGAGCAATAATATTGCTCAAGGTTGCGCTTTCTTTTTGCAATTGCTTTTTAGAATTATTCGATTCATATGAAGGGTGAATCCCCACCTCAAATTTTTGAAAAACTTCCAAAATCAAATTTTTCATAGCATCTGATTCAGGAGCAATATTTTTATCATATTTGCTATAATTACCTAGCAGAAAAAAGAAATGAGCAGCTAAGTTTCTTTTTTTATGTTGTTCAAAAATATAGGGAAAAGTATAAAAAGGGTCCGTTTGTTTTCTCAAAAACGTATTGAGTCGTTTTCTAAAAACAAAAGTATCCGATAATAAATCTCTGGCACTCGCCCCAAGCATTCGCACAAAATTGCGTTTCCGAAAAGCCCATGCCATGTCAATATCGTAGGTTATTTTAGATTCATATTGCGGAATTTTGATGCTTATATTAGGAAAATGATACTTCAATAGTTTGGCTAAATACATAGCCCAAAGATTGACTACTGGAAGCTGCAAAAAATCGTGTCTCGCTGCGAGGCTTCGCCTAGCTGCGAATCGCCCATGTTCATCGGCAGCAAAAGGCAAATATTCTTCGTATCGAGATAATAAATAAAAACAAACAGAAAAAAAATCAACCTGAATCCTAGTTCTTGAAAAATCTTTTCCAAAAAACAAAGGTAATTTACTTATATGTTCAACGTCAACATCTTGTTGATGAATTTTTCTTTCAAAAAGCAGTTTACTGGCATAAATATTTATGGCAAAAGTGTTAAACTTATGATTAGAATAATTAATTTTAGGCAACTGAGCTTTTATAAAAATTGTGCTACTCTGTGTAAACTGAAAATCTAGGCCTAATAATTGCTTAAAAATTATGGAGACTACATAGTGTAGCCGAGGGCTCTCTTGCCCCGAAAAAATTAGAATTTGATTGTTTTTTGATATTTTTGGTAGATGATTTTCCACTATAACAAACAACATTAATGATAAATGTGAGTAAAGAAACCAGATAGATGGTTCATTCAAACCTTACAAATATCCTCCTTTATTATCCATTTGGGTAAAATTTTGTTATTTTTAGTAAATAGAGGAAAATATTTTAGGGAAAAATTTAACCATTCAGGCTTTTTTATTCTCTAAATATATTTCCAATTCTGATATTTCTCTACTTATTGAATTTATGAAATTGAACACTTATAAAATCTAAACCAAAGCAATAAACGCAAAAAATACATTAATCGCTCAAACTTATTATTGTTATGGCTAAAAAAGATAACGCTCAAAATGGCACCATCTCGATAGGAGAAATCGGTACGATCCGAAATATTTTGATGGGCGAGCAAATCAATCAGTACGAAAAGAAATTTCAAGAACTAGAAGCTACCGTTGCTCAGTTAAAAACTGATTTTGCTCAACAACTAAAGGAACAAAAAGCCAATTCAGAAGGTGGTGTAAGTTCACTCAAAACTGAAATCATAAAGCAGATCGAAACGATTGGTTCTAGCTCAACTAAAGAGGTGGCATCTATTAAAAAAGATATGGAAACGAAGTTTTCTGTTTTGAACAGTTCTATTAAAGAAAAAAATGAATTATTAGAAAAGCAGATTAAAGATTCGGAACTTTCTCAACGCCAATATCTTGGTCGCTTGCTTGTTGAAATTGGGGAAAACCTCTTAGATACTTAAAAAAAAATTTTAGGATACCTAACAAAGCCATGACTCGTCCGAACAAACATCTCAACGAAAAAATATTGTTAGATGAACTTCGAGAAGTTATACTTCGAGAAGACAGAGAGGCTTTGACCGAAATCGAAAATACCCTCAACGACCCTCGCTTGCTATCCGAAAAAGTTAATCCTATCATAGAACAACATCTAGAATTTCTAAAAAGCGAATTTCCTGATGCTTATCGCACAGCCGTAGGCCGACAAATTGATGCTCGATTAGAACTCTTCAAAGATGAGATGATTGGTCATATGTATCCCGAAATGGGTAAAATTGTTCGCAAATATGTTACACATCAATTTCAGTTGCTCAAAGAAAGAATTGATGGCACCGTACGCAATACATTTTCTCTAAAAACTGTAAAAAGAAAATTTAAAGCTACTTTTTTGGGTATTGATGAAAGCGACCTTGTACTAACAGGTGCTGACAGTATCAAGATTGAAGAAATATATGTAATACAACGAAATTCGGGATTATTGCTTGGCAAAGCAGCTCGTGAAGAGGTGCTCGACCAAGATGTAGTGGCAGGTATGCTTACCGCTATTAAGTCGTTTGTGGAAGATGCATTTAGAAGAGATAGCGAAGACCTCGAAATGATTCAGTATGGAAGTTATAAGATTTTTATTCAAAACTTTCATTCTTACTATATTGCAGTTGCTATGCAAGGCTCACTGTCGGCAAGCGAAAGTGATGTACTTTCAACAAAATTGTTGAAATTTGCGCATTCGTATTTAGAAAAACTAGAAAATATAACAGACCTCAAAATTCGTAATATATCAACTAAGTTATATGAAAATTTCATCAAAGACCAGTGATAAGCCTAACACTTTACAAACCATAAACACTACAATGACCAGTAAAAAAATAATACTTTCAGGAAGTTTTGGTGTAGGCAAAACTTCATTGTTCAATCAGTTTATTTATAACCGTTTTAGCGATAAATACTTGACTACAATAGGGGTAAAAGTTAACAAAAAGAATATTCTTGTTGATGACACAGAAATTCCTTTATTGCTATGGGATATTGCTGGCGAAGTAGCTCAAGACAAAGTTCCTACTTCTTACTTTTTGGGAGCAAGTGGTGTCATTTATGTTTTTGACCTGACTCGACCTATGACTTATCAAAATATTCAAACTGATATAAATTATTTGAAAGACTTACTACCTGGAGGTATTATCAAGATTGTTGGAAATAAAGTAGATTTAGTGTCTGACGAACAACTCGAAAACATTAGAACTTCTTTGCCTATCACTATTGATATTGTTACGAGTGCAAAAACAGGACAAAATGTTGAAGAATTATTTTTAGACTTAGGAAAAGAACTTATCCGATAGTCCTCTCATAATGAAAGACATTATACAACATAGTATCGGCAATCAGGTCAAGTTTTCACAACTTGTACTCCTCGATAAAGAAGGGTACATCCAACAAAGTTGTAAAAGCCTTTTTGATATTGCACCTCTCAACAAAAAGCCTATTCAGGCTTGGGTGCCTTTTATAGAAAGTATTTTTGATTCGCTTTTGTTGTTAAAAGAAGATTCCTCTGCTGTTCGGTTTGCTAAAATTGAAAAACCTGCCAGTTTTTTACCTGGCTACTATGATTTTACCTTTACTAAGGTCAAAATGCAAGATACAGAAGGCATTTTGTGGTGTATTTATGATTATACGGACTTATACAAACAGTTGCTGGCCTATCAGCAACGGCACAATGAGCTTGAAATCTATCGCCAATTATACGAATTAGGCAATCAACAAATCAAGCATTCTGCAGAGATTCCTTCCAGAAAAAACTTTTTTGAGCACTACATAAAATATAATAATCATTCCAATCAATTTTATACAAAAATAAATCACTTACTAAGTATTCATGAAAATCCTTTCGATTTATTTTCTTTGCTAAAAGATAAGTCGCTCAATGCAAGTACTGTTAATGTCCAAAATACTATAAAAATCTTTAGCGAAATTCAAGAGGATTATTATCAATTGCTTCAATTTGAAATTGAAAAAAACTCCATTCCTTCTTTGTTGCAATTAGAATCTTTGTGCAATCATGTGAAAAATATTACAGAACAAAAACTCAAGCATAAAATTGATGTCTCTTTTAATTATGCTCCAATTATTGATTCCCAGATAGTTGCTCACAAAGAACTAATTATTCAAGTTCTATTTAATCTGTTCATAATCTTTTATGAACAGTCTCCTCAAACAAAGATGACTGTAGATTTTTCTATACTAAAAAACGAAGCACATTTTTCGACCCTCAATATTGCTATCACAGAATTTAGTTTGGAACAACAACAAAATACCATCAAACAACCTACGAGCTTATTGGTACGTTTGGCCTTGATAAAAAAAGTCCTGCAACGCTACAATAGTAGCATTGCTACAGAAAACACAAATAATGTTCCGCTAAAGATTTTTGCAAATATTCCCTGCCAAACCATAGAATAATGTCTTTTTGTTTTCAAAGACAGCTATTCCTCCATTTTCATTCAACAAAACACTACCCCAATTGTAGTAATTATAGTTTAAAGTATTTGCAAAACTATCTTTTATGCAATAAAAATTGTATATTATAGATTCAATTGCAAATTATAATCCAGGAAAATCTATTTATAAAAAATATTTCATAACGCTTTGGCTGACTTATTTGCTTATAAAAGATGGCATAGAAATTATACAATGAAAAAATACACGACACTCACTTTTTGGTTTTTATTTATTTGCTTTGTGGCTAGCGCACAAAGCGAATACTCTGATGCTTTTGCCAATACTGCTTCTAAAGGTGTAGTCTATAACAAAGAATTTACTGTTGATTTTAGAGCCCATACCAATGGTTTTTTGGCTTTGGCCGCAAATTTTGGAAAAATAAAGACTTACTACAAAACCAAATACTACCACTTCGAAATTGGTGAACTCAAACACAATAAAGAGTTTCGTACTCGTGATTTTATCAGTGCTAGTGCTAGTCGTGCTTCTAGTTCATATATTTATGGCAAACAAAACAACTTTTATGTGCTGCGTGCAGGTCTTGGTACTAAACGCTACCTCACCGAAAAAGCAGCTCGAAAAGGGCTTGCTGTAGGCATCAATTATATGTACGGCCCATCTCTTGGTATTATAAAACCTTACTATATTGATATTAATGCTTCTGATGCCAATACCAATAGCAATCTACAGGTACGCTCTATTCGCTATAGTGAAGAAGAAGCTATGAATTTTTTGGATATCAGTAGCAATTCTAACAATGCTAATAATATAATTGGTCATTCGGGCTTTACCAAAGGGTTTAGCGAAGTTACACTCACACCTGGTTTGCATGGCAAATTTGGTTTGCATCTTGATTGGGGAGCTTTTGACGAATTCGTCAAAGCTGTAGAAATAGGCTTGATGGCAGATGTTTATTTCCAAACGATACCTATTATGGTTGATGATTATCCTGCACAAGATATTATTCCTACCAATGTACGCAACCGTCCTTTTTTCGTTAATCTTTACCTATCTTTGCAATTAGGAAAACGTCGTTAGAAGATTTTAGATTATTAATTGGAGATTTCTGATTTTAGATTGCTCGACTAAACTTGCAGTACTCCTTTAGTGTTGTTAAGTTTAGTAGTAGAATTAGATATAACTAAACTACTCTACTCAAAATAAAATAGATTTTGATGCTTTTCCTGTGCTAAAACAGTTGATTTCTTAATCATGCTCGAACTACCCATTGTAGATAATAATAAAAAAGAACCTCGCCAACGCAAGCCCGATTGGCTCAGGGTAAAATTGCCTATTGGCAAAGAATTTAAAAAAGTACGTGCCTTAGTAGATGAGTACAACTTGCACACCATTTGTCAAAGTGGGAGTTGTCCCAATATGGGCGAATGTTGGGGTGCTGGAACAGCTACTTTTATGATATTGGGCAATGTCTGTACGCGTTCTTGCTCTTTTTGTGCCGTCAAAACAGGCCGTCCACCCGAATACGATACCGACGAGCCTCGGCGAGTCGCCGAGGCTATACGCTTGATGGAAGTCAAACATGCTGTTATCACTTCTGTCAACCGAGATGAGCTTAAAGATAGAGGGGCAGAAATTTGGTATCAAACCGTTATTGCTGTCAAAGAAGCCTCACCTAATACTACTATCGAGACGCTCATACCTGATGTACGTGCCAACTGGGAAGCACTCGAACGCATGATTAGCGGAGGCCAAGAGGTGGTTTCGCACAATATGGAAACCGTAAAAGCCCTCTACCGAAAAGTAAGACCTCAAGCTAAATATCAACGTAGTTTGGAACAGATTCAGCGTATCAAAAATTATGGCAAACGTACCAAAACGGGTATTATGGTAGGTCTTGGCGAAACCCAAGACCAAGTATTTGAAACAATGGATGACCTACTCGAACACGGTTGCGATGTTCTGACAATTGGTCAATATTTGCAGCCGACCAAAATGCACCTCAATGTAGAAGAGTTTGTGCATCCCGATACCTTTAAACGTTATGAGGAAGAAGGACTCAAACGAGGATTCGATTTTGTAGAGAGTGGCCCGCTAGTTCGTTCCTCCTATCATGCCGAAAGACATTTATAAAATCATTCTAAAAAATACCAAAACATGTACGAAGGACTCAAACACGCCCACTCAGGGCTTCGATGGATTTTTCTTATTCTTCTTGTCTATGCAATCATCAATGCGTTTATAAAATGGCGAGGCAAACAAGACTATACCGAAGGCGACCGCAAACTTGGTTTGTTTACATTTATCACTAGCCATATTCAGTTACTGATTGGGCTTATTCTTTATTTTATCAGTCCCAAAGTAGGTGCAATCAATGCCGAAGTGATGAAAAATGCAACTGCTCGTTTTTTTACGGTAGAACATATAACGATGATGATAGTCGCTATTGTTTTAATTTCGGTAGGTTATAGTAGAGCCAAGAAAGCGACGGATAGTGCTACTAAATTTAAACGCACGTTTATTTTCTTTCTCATTGCGTTGATTTTAGTTTTAGTTTCGATACCTTGGCCGCCCAAACATGGAGCAGCTTGGTTCTAAAAAAAAGGGCTGTCTAATTTTTTTAGACAGCCCTTTTTTTCGCATTTATTAAGCCAAACTCACCAATAATTGCCCTTTTTCGACCGTATCGTTCTTAGTGATTTGTATTTTTTCAATAACGGCATCATTGGGAGATTTTAGTACATTTTCCATTTTCATGGCTTCCAAAATCAAAATTGGATCTCCTTCTTTGACTTCTTGTCCTTCTTTGACTTCAACAGCAAGTACCAATCCTGGCATGGGAGCTTTTATGGCATTCGCTTTTTGACTCTGGCCAGAAGACAAACCCATACTTTTTACTAAGCGGTCATAAGCATCACTTATTTTGACCTGCATTTTCTTATCGTTTACACTTAATACTACTTCTTTGGTATTGGTATCAAGATGCAATATTTCGATATTATAACTTTTATTATCTCCAATAAAATGATAATGTCCCTTTTGGGTTTCAATGATATTCAACTGTTCTAAGTCTTCGATTGTCAAATCGAAGTCCTGTTTTTCGTTTACTGTAAGGGTGTATTTATTATGCTCCATCATTGGGTGTTTCGCGCGCAAGTCGCATCAAAAAATACGTTTCAAAAATAGTATATGTAAAATATATGGTTAGAAAAGGGACAACAAAAAAATTGGATTGTGGCTCTATCATTTTTACATAAACAACAACCAAACCTATTGCCAAAAACATTTTGAGGCTGATGGAGAGCAATGCCATTCTACTGAAGGCATTGAGGTCTTTGCTTTGAGCCGACTGTTTTCCCCATAAAAAAAATAAAGTCAAGGTCGCTATAAAAAATACAATTGTTCCAATAGCAAGGCGACCAAAAGTATTTTGACCTGAAACGGTATTTAGCAACAACAACAACAAGCCAGCAATAAGTGTCGTAAGTCCCAATTGTACTAAAAACTGGTTAAAAGTCATTTTCATCCACTATTTTAATCACCTTTGCTAACGTCTCTAATAATCGAATACATAACTCCTGTCAAAGCCAAAATGGCCAACAATATGGTGAAATAAGGTTTTGATGTCTCAAAATGGGCATCAATTTTTCCACCTATCCAAATACCAACACCAATAGTCAAAGCCATTTGCATAGCCATACCCGAATATTTCAAAGCAGGGTTTATCTTTTTTTTGGGTGGCTTATTGGATGTATTTTCGGCAGCCATTATTTGCTTGCTGCTTTTTTGCCAACGGCTTCCTTTTCCTGTTTAGCACGACTACCATTGCTAGTCGCATTGCCCCCCATATTACAAGTACCATTAAGCACAGCACCTGGGTCAACTATAAATTTATCCATTGATATATCGCCTGAGATATTGGCTGTTTCTTTTACATGGAGCAAGCCTTTTACTTTGAGTGTCCCTACAAAACGCCCTTCGACAAGTGCATTTTCACAGGTGATTTCTCCATCAACAAAACCACTTGGTCCAATGATAACTTTAGCACTACAGGTCAATTGACCTTTGATAGTACCATCAATACGAATATCACTTTCTGAACTAATCGTACCTTCTACAACTGTTCCTTTTACCAAACTATTGAGTGCATTAGAATTGGGAGTAGTATTGTTAATACTACTTTGTGTATTTTCTTTCTTTTTATTATTACCGAACATAGTTTCTATTTTTTTTGAATTTGTAAAATGGGGATTTATCCGTGTTGACTGTAAGGGGAAGGGGTATAATTCTCTCTTTACTTACTGGATTTAACGAAGATACTATTTTTTCTAGGAAAACAATTAAAAAAGCCATGACTTGTTCCAAGTCATGGCTTTTTATTTATAGAACAATAATGAAGAAATCTTAGAAATTAGGACAATAAACGCCTCGTTTAGTTGGCCCACAAATTTTATACACCAAAGAAAATTCAAATGCACCATTGTAATTAGATGCTACATTCAAATCAGAAATATTCATATCATAGCTAAATCCAATTCCAAAATCTTCGTACTCAAAACGAGTAGATATGATGAAAGCATCGGCATGAATACTATCTTCTAGCTTATTGGCCAAACGAAGCCATCCACCAATTTGGAAGGCTTGGTAATAGCGTCGGCTATTGCCCAACAAAAAGCGGAAACTTGTACCTCCATTTACTTCAAGTGAAGGGCCTTGTATAAAGACAACTGCACCAGGTATCAAACTCATACGGCGGTTTACTTTAAATTCACCTCCTGCATGAATCGTAAAACGAGCATACAATTCTTCTCTATCATTGGGGTCATTGCTAATTGCAAATGATTGATTGGCTTGGTTTAAGTGATGATAAGCACCTCCAAAGTAGAAGTTATTATCTTCATCAATATTAGAAAACCAAAGTAAACCTGCCGAAAGATCAGCAAAAATAAAATTGCTTCTTTCAAAACTTTCAAGAGGGTCGAGTGTAGCATCAAAGCCACCTGCGCCATCATGCTGTGTTCCCCAACGAAGTGCTAAAAAGTCAATACTTCGTTGCGAAATACCTCCTTCAACACCCATTACTAGGTAATGCGATTTGTCACGATAGCCTCCCATACGCTTACTAAAGGAAGCGGATAATTTACCAGTTACCGTACCAAAACGAGATTGTCCTGCAACATCCCCCCAAAACGTACCTCCAATTCCAAAGTAATCATAACGTCCAACAGCCAAACGTTGGTCATAAGATACAGAATAAGTATTGAATGCATTGGAGCGCAAAACACTGGCCCATTGATTACGATAGTTCCCTGTCAATCGCACATTACAATTCATCACCCCCGTCATCGCTGGGTTGAGGTTTAGCGGGGACATGTAGAATTGAGAGAAGTGAATGTCCTGAGCAGAAAGCGTCAGGCTTCCCAAAATTGCAAAAAATGCAATTAGCAAATGTCTACATTTCTTCATAGAATTTTACTTTTTTAAATTTAAGATTAAGTTGAACGGAGTGGTTTTTCACATTCGGGAAGAACAATAATAGATAAAATTACAGATTTATTTGCAAAAAAAGCGTTAAAATTCTGAAAAGTGTGTTTTATAGCACAAAAATAGTAGCTACATATAAATTACTTTTTTAATAACGTCGTTTTTTTTTGCTTATTATTGTAAACCCGATAATAATTTTTGGTATTCTTTGATAAAAAATCAAAGAGTCAATTTTAGATATGTGTGTGAGATTAAAAGTGAGATTTTATTTTATACAATCAAAAACCGTGTCAGAATGAAAATAACGAAAGCAATTATCGCAATTTTATTTCTTTGGTTTGCTTATGTACAAGTCAACGACCCTGACCCTTGGTTGTGGGTCGCACTCTATTTATATGTAGCGGTGATGGCAGGATTGGCTTTTTTTGATAACTATTTTCCGAAAATGATTTTTGGTGGAATGTTTGTTTGTGCGATTCAAATGATTGCTCTCTTGCCTGATTTTTATACTTGGCTTGTCAACGGCGCACCTAGTATTGTCGAAAGTATGAAAGCAGAGCAACCTCACATTGAACTCACCCGTGAGTTCCTCGGCTCACTTATTTGTATCTTAGTTTTGTGGTGGATTTATCGGCAAGGTAAATTGCTTTCCTAAATCTATATTT
>JAHDEQ010000015.1:5193-15469 GCA_020628755.1 Saprospiraceae bacterium | reverse complement strand
TCGCAGTTTGTAACTGCGATGCAATATACTTTCTAAAGTTATTTGCACATTACTTCGTTCCTCTCCTTATGCCTTAAAAGTTTAAGCATTACTATACACACAAGTATCTAAAATATGTTGATAGTATTCTTCGTACAAAGGTAAGATACGTTGCAAGTCAAATTCTTTGGCTTTTTCGAGGGCATTGGCTCTAAATTTTTGCAAAATATCATTGTCATTCAAAATCGTAATAGCATGATGCGCCATTTGGTCAACATTGCCCACATCGGCCAAAAAACCTGTCTCGCCATGAATATTAACTTCTGGTAAACCTCCTGCATTTGATGAAATTACAGGCACTTGACAAGCCATCGCTTCGAGGGCGGCCAATCCAAAACTTTCGCTTTCGGAAGGAATTAGGAATAAATCTGATACGGCCAATAATTCTTCAATGGCATCTTGTTTGCCTAAAAAACGAATCTCATCACACAAACCTATTTCACGACAAAGCGATTCTAGCTTTTGTCGTTCTGGTCCATCGCCAATGAGCAGCAATTTGGAAGGCATAACATCATGAACTTTCTTAAAAATTCGGATAACATCTTCTACTCGTTTGACTTTTCTAAAGTTAGAAGTGTGAACCAAAATCCGTTCGCCATTAGGAGCAATCGCTTTTTTAAAATGATCTTTATTGACTTTGCGGAAACGCTCAAAGTCAATAAAATTATAAATCACTTTTATATCGGTATCTATATTAAAATAGTCTAGGGTCTGTTGTTTTAAACTTTCCGAAACTGCCGTAACACCATCTGATTTGTTGATAGAAAACTCCACAACAGGAGCGAAAGCTCTGTTGCTCCCCACCAAAGTTATATCTGTACCATGCAAAGTCGTTATTGTCGGAACATAACGATTTTCGGTCAGCAAAATCTTTTTCGCCATATAGGCAACTGCGGCATGCGGAATCGCATAATGCACGTGTAAAATATCCAAGTTGGCATGCTTGACGACATCTACCAACTTACTGGCTAAAGCGGTGTCATAAGGCGGATACTCAAACAAGGGATAGTCCGCATTCGATACTTCGTGATAAAATACATTTTCCTGAAAAGAAGTCAGCCGAGCAGGCTGGCGATAGGTGATAAAGTGAACTTGATGCCCTTTTTGAGCCAGTCCTTTTCCTAGTTCTGTCGCTAATACGCCACTACCCCCATAGGTTGGATAACAGACAATACCAATCTTCATACACTTGTAGTTTTTCTAATTTACTTCAAGTATAAGGATTTACAAACAAAATAGTTTTCTAAAAAAGAAAAAAAGAAAGGAAAATCATTGGTCACTCCAATAGCGAATTTCTACTTCATGCGAAGTAGAAGAAGCTTCAAAAGTAAATTTTGTTTCATCAAAGGTCGGTTCGCTCCACTTGGCACGTACTTTATTGGAGAAGGCATAAGGTTCTTTGGGTATTCCTATCACATTCTTATCCATTTTACCATTGCTATTTACGTCGTGATACATCGCAATGGCGTAGGTGCCGTAAGGAATATCATCCATTTGCACAACAACTTCTCCTGAGCTGTCAATCGTAAAATTTTGGGCTGAAACAAAGCCTTCTTCTTTGCAAAAAGTCTCTTGTTTATCATACAAAGCCATCGAAATAATGCCTTGCCCCGAAGCAATATTTGATACTTTGATGTGTAAAGTATCTGTTTTAGGACTTGGATTAGAATTGGAGAAAAACAGTATCAATAAGCTAGAAAAAAAGGTAATCATATTCTTTTTTTGTTTTAAACAAAAGAAGAACAATACTATGCCAAAAGTGTTCACCTAAGTGGTGTACACTTTTTTTGCGGATGCAGCATTTTTACGTAAACTGAAGTTTGCGCCACTTATTTATTTTTTCGCTGATTGATTCGGGTACGAATCCAGTTGGGAATGATGATAGCTCCAATAAATAGATATAAATAGTAGGTAAAAACTCGCCAAATGATAGCTATCAACGAAGAAGCGGTTTTGTCAGGAACATAATCTACTAAAAAACCTCCAAATAGAACTTCAGCAAAACCTGCCCCTCCAGGCGTTGGGCTAAAAGCCATGACTACAAACATCGTTTGTAGTCGGGCATACAGCGCAGCCTGTGTCCAAAAATCGGTTGAGGTAAGCGTTACAAATCCTATAATTAGGCAATTCAATAATAAAAATCGACACGACCAAGCTGTGGCGGTTGCCAAAAATGCACTCACTCCAAACGTCCAATCTTTTTGAGCCAATTCTTTGGAGGCAATGACAAAGTCACTGCCTAAGCGTTTGGCTGATGCTTGGTAGCGTTTTAAGAATCCAAATTTTGTGACCCAAGTAAATAATTTTTTAAGCTGGTTAGGATTGATAAATAAACCATAAAAAAATAATGCACCATATATAGACATAAAAATATAAGCCGTCACAAAAGTAATCCCCCAACCATCTAAATTGGAAAAAGAAGTCAAATCAGGACGAATAATGCTAGGCCCAAATATGACCAAAAGAATAGGCAATGTTCCTACAAAAAATATCGTATCCAATACTGCCGAATACAATACAATAGCTGCTACACGTGCGCTAGGTAATTTTTCTTGCGAAAGGACAAACAAAGCCACTGCCGAGCCACCGACACTTGTTGGTGAGACAGCCGAACTAAACTCCCAAATAAAAATAAGCTCGATACATTTGCGCCAACTAAATGCTCCTTCTGACAAAATCCTTAATCGAGCGGCATAGGCCAAATGCCGAATCACCAACAGCACAAAGGACAAGCCCATCCAAAACATCAAATGCCTTGACCATTCGATACGAGCAAACTCCTCTGGATCAAACTGTTTGAGTAAGAGATAAACGACTACCGCCACGCCAATCAAAACAGGTAAAATAACCCGCGAAACCTGAATAGACTTTAACACTTCATCTTGTGGTGGCACATTTTGTTCAGGTGTAGATTTGCTCATGTATTGATTTAGAAAAAACTAAAAAACGATTTTGATATAAACAGAAAACCCTTTTGTAATACAAAAGTTTTCACTCACAAAAGTAAAAGTTTTGTACCTTTGCACCCTTAAAAACACAAAATAAAATGAATTTAGATAAGTTAGTAGCCGTGAGCGGAATTTCGGGGATTTTCAAAGTAGCTGCCAATCGCAATAATGGTCTGATTATTGAAGATTTAGATACAGGCAAATGCAAATTTGTGTCTGCCCGAAAACATCAATTTACACCACTTGAGTCCATCTCTATATATACAGATACTGATTCTAAGGAGTTGTCCAAAATATTCGCTTCTATGCTTGAACAATATGAAGACAACCCACCTGTTTCTCCTAAAGCATCAAAAAATGATTTGCTAGAATATTTTGCAGACATCATGCCCGACTATGATAGAGATCGGGTTTATCCTTCTGATATGAAAAAAATTCTCAAGTGGTTCAACTTTTTGCACGAAAGAGATTTGCTAAAAGAGGATGATTCCAATACTGAAGAAAAAGAGGAAACTACCGAAGAGTAAGTTTTTAGGAACAGTCAAATAACGTCTCTATAATAATTGCATATTGTAGTTGGAAACTACAATATGCAATACTTTTTTGAAAACTCCATATTGCTGTACCAACTTCTGAAAAGACTCATACAAAGGTGAAATTATTTTTGTGCTGTTTGTAAACCGAAAATTGTATTGTATGCTGGTTAAACATATCGTCAAAAAACGTCTTTTTCTTCCCCAATCCTTCAAAATTACTGTTTGGTCTAAACTCAAACCTTATTTTTATGAACTTCGAGAACGCACTATCAATTCGGTAAAAGAACTCGAAACATGGATTGACAATTGGTGCGAACTCAACGACGTTGTTGCCGAAGAATTTCGTTGGCGATATATTCGATTTTCTTGTGACAATGAAGACAACAAGGCGCTCGAATCTTACAATTATGCGGTACAAGAACTCACACCTCGTATTTCTCCCTACAATGATGCTCTAAATCAAAAACTACTTTCTTCTGCTTTCACAAAAAAACTTTCTAAAAAAAAGTATGCTATTTTTTTAAGAAGTGTCCAAAATTCTATCAATTTATATCGAGAAGATAATGTGTCTTTGGTTGCCGATATAAAAACACGAGCCAAAAATCATGGTCGTATTTTTTCAAAAATGACCATTGAACACAAGGATAAAGAACTCACGCTCCAACAGGCTCAAACAATGATGGAAACCTTAGAGCGACCTGAGCGAGAAGAAATTTATAAAAAAATTAATGCTCGCTTGACTCAAGATGCAAGCGAACTTGAAAGTACATTCGATGACTTGCTACAATTGCGGCACCAAGTAGCTCAAAATGTCGGTTATGATAATTTTCGAGATTACAAATTTCATGCGCTCGAACGCTTTGACTACAAAATCCAAGATTGCTTAGATTTTCACGAATCTATTGCCAAAGAAATTGTTCCCATTGTGAATGAACTCAATGCAATGCGAAAAAAAATGATGGATGTTGAGGTCTTGCGTCCTTGGGATATGTACTGCGATATGGATGGTAAACATCCAAATCGCCCTTTCAAAAACACTAAAGAGCTGGTTCAAAAATCAGTGCAAACGCTCAAATTACTCCATCCCATATTTGGCGAGGTCTTGGAGTTGATGAATGATATTGGTCATCTTGACCTAGAATCCAGAAAAGGGAAACGCCCAGGAGGTTATAATATGCCTTTGCCTCTGAGTGGTGTGCCTTTTATTTTTATGAATGCTGCCAATTCTATCAAGGATTTGCGTACCATCATGCACGAGACAGGGCATGCCGTGCATGCCTATCTCATCAAAGATTATAGGCTCAACTCTGACAAAAATTTACCTTCCGAAGTCGCTGAATTGGCTGCCATGACAATGGAATTGCTCACACTCGATTATTGGAACGAATTTTATGAAGACGAGCAAGCCCTTCGTCGAGCCAAAATATGGCAGCTCGAAAAAGTACTATCTACCCTACCCTGGGTTGCCACTATAGATAAATTTCAGCATTGGTTATATACCAACCATGAGCATTCATCGCATGAGCGAACTGAAACCTGGATGCGCATATTTAATGAATTTAGCTCTTCGGTAGTCAACAAAGAAGGGCTCGAAAATGAACTTCAATATATGTGGCATCGCCAATTGCATATTTTTGAAGTACCTTTTTATTATATCGAGTATGGCATGGCTCAGTTAGGAGCCATCGCTATTTGGAGACAATACAAGTCCAACCCTCAACAAGCAGTTGCTAACTATGTTCGTGCATTGAGTTTAGGTTATACCAAGTCTATTCCAGAGATATATGAAGCAGCGGGGATAGAGTTTAATTTTTCGAGAGAATATGTTAGAGAACTAGGGCAGTTCTTAAAGGAAGAATTGGAAAAATTGATTTTTGAGGCTTAGTAAAACTAACAAAACAGCATAAGTATCGGCTCAATTTTACAAAAAATTGAGCCGATGTTATTTTTTATGACCTAAAAACTTCAATTTCCTTAGTCTTCACGACTAAATCGGTAAACTTACCTTTAAATCGAGTTGCTTTTACAATGTGGTTATCAATCCAATGGTAATTGCCACCACGAGGTTTTCCAAAAAGAATTCCGTGATATTTAAATCCATGCTTGGCCAACCAACGCTCCGTTACTTCACGATGTTCCTCCGTACGAGAAGTAAAAAAAGTAATGATGTGTCCTTCTTCATACCATTTGTTGAGCATTCGCAAAGCATCAGGATAAACCATAGCCGTCTCCATACGTTCGGGCTGTTCATTTGGAATATCATCGCAAATAGTACCATCAATGTCAATCATATAATTCTTGACACTATCCGAGAGTACGGGACTTAATGCTTCTCCTTTTTCATTAAAAGATGATTGAAGCTCGTGATTTTGTTCCATAATATATAAAGGATTGTGATTTGACGATTTTAAATTAAAACAAGTTGCAAAAGTACGACTTTTCAAGCTAAAAGGCTAGTAATTTTTATATTAATTATTGTAATTCAAACACTAAGTAAGCATAAAAGCCTTGTCATAGCCTTGGGAAAAGGTAAAACAAGGATTGTACCATATATATTATATTTCAACCATATATATATCTTCTGTCTAATTTTTCGAGAAAATCATATAAAAAGCAAAGCCTTTCTTCAAATAAATTGTTATTATGTGTAAAACTACTTGCTTGTAATAAAACTGCAAGCAAGTAAAATTAAAATAATAAATATTTATACTTATGAATCAAAGCAAATTTATCTCATTTGGGTCAATGGTCGTTATTGGTGTTATTGTCCTTTTGGCTCTGTCCAATAGCATTTTCAAGACCGTCGAAGCTGGTGAAAAAGGGGTGATTTTCCGAAAATTTGGCGGTGGTTTGGATAAAGACAAGATTTTTGACCAAGGTTTTCATGTCATTGCACCTTGGAATACGCTATTTATTTATGACGTTCGTACCAATGAGGCTTTTGAAAAAATGGAAGTCCTCTCCAAAAATGGTTTGACTATTATTGTCGAATTATCGTATCGTTACCAGCCCGACCCCACCAAAATTGGCTATCTCCACGATGAAATTGGAGTGCAATACCTTGAGCGCATCATCAAACCCGAAATTCGCTCAGCTACGCGTGAGGTTATTGGAAAATACTTGCCCGAAGAATTGTATTCTACCAAAAGAGAAGCCATTCAAGACGAAATTTTTCAACAAACCTCTGCGGCTGTCGCCAAAAAATATCTTGTTTTAGATGCTGTACTCATTCGTGAGGTGGCCTTGCCACCAACGCTCAAAGAAGCCATTCAACTCAAATTGAAAGAAGAGCAAGAGTCCTTGCAATATGAATTTCGTCTTACAAAAGAGCGCAAAGAAGCAGAACGTAAAGTCATTGAAGCACAAGCCAAAGCTGATGCCAACCGCATACTGAATGCCAGTTTGACCGATAAAATCTTACAGGATAAAGGTATTGAAGCAACTCTAGAATTGGCCAATTCGCCCAACTCTAAGGTGATTGTGGTAGGAAGTGGCGACCAAGGATTGCCACTCATTTTAGGCAATTAACAATTGTCAAAATTCTAGAATAAAAAAAATCCTTCCTGAAGTTTCAAGAAGGATTTTTTTTATTCTTTTTTCTTCGGCGGTCGGTTGCGTCTATTTTTTCGCCGACTCGAAGTTCTACTTTTTGAACTATTGGAAGAAGATTTAGAATCTGGCTTATTGTTAACTCCCGCCTTCTCAAGTTGTGGCTTTTCAGATTTCACATTGCCATTCGTGTTATTAGACTTCCGTGAACCATTGGATTTGGAAGAAGAACCATTATTCTTTGAAGAACTTTTCTTATAACGATTTGACTTAGAACTACTTCTTTTTGAAGTATTTCTGGAAGATTTATCAGAAGTCTTATCAGAAGGTTTTGATTCTGTTTTAGAATCTCTTTTTCTGTAATCCTCTTTTCTTCCTTTGCCCCCACGACGCTTTTTGCGTCGTCGCTTACGCTCTTCGGGTGGCAATTCGATAACATCATTTACACTCTCAAAATCTACCAAAACTTCTTCTACCGCATTATGGTCATATTCCATCAATTCGGCAGGTTTTTCTCCTTTTTTATTCAATACCAAAATATCTTTGACTCTAGTTACATGAAGTGGATAAAACTTCCCACGTATTCCATTTTCTTGGATATAGCAATAATACATGGTGCGCTTAAAAATATCTGTCTTCACCAAAGTCGCCATTCCTGCTTCGGTATAAAGTCTATCCGCTTTTTTCGGAAATTCGTCTAATGCGTCAATATAAGTATCCAACTCATAATTGAGACAGCATTTTAAGCGTCCACACTGCCCCGACAATTTGGCTTGATTAATCGCCAAATTTTGGTAGCGTGCTGCTGCTGTCGAAACCGTCTTAAAATCTGACAACCAAGTCGAGCAACACAATTCTCGACCACACGAACCAATACCTCCAATACGAGCTGACTCTTGTCTTGCGCCGATTTGACGCATCTCAATTTTGACTTTAAACTCCTTTGCATAGTGGCGAATCAACTCTCTAAAATCTACTCGTCCGTCGGCAGTATAATAGAAAGTCGCTTTGCGCTTATCTGCTTGATACTCGACATCGCCAATTTTCATTTCCAAGCCGAGGGTACGTGCAATCACACGTGCCCTAACCATTGTTTGCTTTTCTAGACTACGTGCCTCATTCAAGCGTTCAAGATCACGCTCATTAGCACGACGAATAACATTTTTTAAAATATTATTCTCTTTGACCCGCTTTTTACGCATTTGCATACGCACGAGTTCTCCCGAAAGGGAAATATGCCCAATATCGTAACCCGATTCTGATTCTACCACAACTCGGTCGCCCGTACCTGTACGGGTTTGATTAGGATTGTGATAAAAACTTTTTCGAGATCCTTGACTAAAACTCACCTCTACTATATCAAACTCGTCGGAGTCATGTATATCTAATTTGGATAACCAATCGTAGGTATTCAAACGGTTGCAGCCACCACTGGCACAACCACCATTGCTTTTGCAGCCACCTGGTTTACCATCTTTTCCTGTCGAACAATTTGCACATGCCATAATCTTCTACGGTTAGTGGGTTATTTTAGAGTGTTCACGTGTTCAAGTAATTTACGTGAGCACGTTATACAATAACTTTCTTTTTCAAAATTTTATTTAAGCGTATCGAAGTATCCAGAAAAAGCACTTTTGCATTGGCATTTCTTTCTACATAATACGTCACATCATTTAGTAACGAAGTAATAGTTTCAATTTGGTTAAACTCAATGACCTTAGTCAAGTTTTGAGCAGTAGCTAACTCTTTATCAAGCAAACGCACATTGGCATTTCCTGTGAGTTTGAGAAGCATATACTCCCGCATAAAATGCAAAGCATAGCGCAAAAAGTATTTTTGTCGCTCCCGCCCTAGTTTGGCAAAGGCTTCTACCCATGCGACCAATTCGTTTGGTTTCCCTATGTAACACTTACGCATCCAATCAAGAAATAGTTCTGCATTTTCACTTTCTTGATGCTGACTTAATGAAAGTGCCTCTCCAAAGTCTCCATTGCTCAAATGAGCAACTTTTTGAGCCATATCCGAACTTACTTGGGCTTGTTGCATCAGCCCATTTACAATTTCATCATCGTTTAATGGATGAATTTTGGTCAATTGACAACGTGATAATATCGTATTTAAAATCAATTCTTGATTTTCGGCCACCAAAATAAATAAAGTATTCTCTGGTGGTTCTTCAATCAATTTCAACAAACGATTGCCTTCTTTACCAAGCAATTCGGGCAACCAAATAATCAAAATCTTGTAGGGACTCTCAAATGCTTTGAGGCTCATCTTCTTGATGATGTTGACACATTCGTCCTTGTTGATATTGCCTTGTTTGTTTTCTGCACCAATAGCATTGAGCCATTGGTTATAATTCATATAAGGATTAGAAAGCAAAGTCTCGCGCCATTGAGGCAAGAATGTATCGCTGGTCACTTTTGAGCCAACCGTTGGAAATGAAAAGTGTAAATCAGGATGTACCAATTTTCCAGCTTTAGAGCAAGCCCTACACTGACCACAAGCATCATTGGCTTGGCGATTGGTACACAGTACATACTGTGCAAAAGCTCTAGCCACAGCCAAACTTCCCGAACCACTTGCCCCCAAAAAAAGTTGGGCATGCGGCATACGGTCAGCATTTATTTGTTGTATAAATGCCTTTTTTAACTGAGTTTGACCAATGACTTTATTGAATTGCATATTTCAATTATAAACTGTATCACAGACTATGTAGTCTGTCAAGTTAATAACTCAAACGCAGACTAAAGTCTGCAGTACATTCATATTGAGAAAAGAGAAGCATGAAATCGAATGATTTCAAAAAAAGGAAAGCTACTGTGCCACAAACACCATGTAATTTCAATAGTTTTTTAGCAGAAAACACTATTGAAAATCAATAACTTATACGCTTAAAGAACTAAAAACAGACAATAATTACAGTATGTCTTTAGGTTAAAAGGCGTATTTTTTATCTAATAACCGAGCATTTTGCTAAAAATGCTCTTCCAAAAAATATTTGACTTACTCAAAAAAGGTAAATCTTTTATATAAAATGTGGTGTACAGTTAATACTAATTTGCTAAAGCAGTTTCTTTTGCTTCGCAAATTCTAAGCTCTCCCTGCTATTCTTTCTACTTATATATATTTTAAATAGGTAAAATATTAATTTACCTTTTCATCTAGTACAAATGTACGGATTTATTTTTTAAGTTTCCAGCA
>JAHDEQ010000015.1:3711-5093 GCA_020628755.1 Saprospiraceae bacterium | reverse complement strand
TTTCTGGAATCAAGTGCGTCGTTGAGTCCTTCTCCAATCAAATTGAACATTAATACTGCTAAAAAAATCGCAAAACCTGGATAAATCGCTAACCACCAAGCCGAAGGATTTTGCCGTCCGTCAGCAAGTAGTTTGCCCCAAGTCATTTCGTCGGGTGCGACTCCAATTCCTAAAAAAGAAAGGGAGGCTTCAAGCAAAATAGCAGAAGCCATTCCGAAAGCAATAAGTATCAAAACTGAGGTTAAACCATTGGGCAGTGCATGCCGAATGAGGATACGAAATTCGGAAAAGCCCATGCTTTGTGCTGCTTTTATGTAATCCAATTCTCGAATACGCAATAGTTCAGAACGCACAAAGCGTGCAATACTTGTCCAACGCAACAAAGCAATAATCAATATAATATTGAATATAGATGGTTTTTGAATGATGGAAACAGTGGCAATTAGAAATAGTAGTATGGGAATAGAATTAAATATTTCGATGAGTCGCATAATGATAATATCGAGCGGAAGCCTAATTTTTTGGCCGAGCCAAAAATTGCGTTTGAATAGTGGAGCGAGCAAATTGATTACTATAAAAATCAAACTAAATAGAAATAGACTTTTTCCGAACGCCCAAAAACCTCCTTTGCTCAATGCAAAGCTGCATACCATAAATCCATAAAAAATAGCAATTGGAAGGGCCAATAAGTTTAAAAATAAGCGTGCCCTCGAAATTCGGAATTTGTAATCTCCAAAATAACCTGCCAAACTGCCTAAAAAAACACCAATCAAACTCGCCAATAGCATGGAAAATATTCCTATAAATAAAGCGACTCGTGTGCCATGTATCAAAATGGATAAAACGTCTTTGCCAAATTTGGCAGTGCCGAGATAGTGCTGTTTGCCTGCTTCGGCAGCACTTTTGCAAACCAATGAACTGTTTTGAGACGCCGCATAAGGTATAGGTGCAAAAATTACATAGTCGTAATCCATATTTTGCCAATCTTCCCCGTCCAAATATAAAAAAGCCTTATCGGGTTTAGCTAGTCCCCAATCAATCAAATAATCCTTGCATACAGGAAAATAATTTTGTCCTTCGTACTGACAATAAATGGGTTTGTTGTTGGCCAAAAAATCGGCAAAAACTGCTATAAATAATAAGACACAAAACAAACGCAATGACCAAACAGCCAATTTGTTTTTACGAAAAGCCTTCCATAAAATTTGACGATAGGTGATATGTGATTTCTGTGTTTTGATGCTATTCAAATTTTACGCGTGGGTCGGCCCAAGCATATAAAATATCGGCTACCAAATTGCCCAACATCGTCAAAATTGCGCCCAACATGAGTAAGGTATAAATGGTAATCCAGTCATGCGAAATAAAAGACTCCCAAGCCA
>JAHDEQ010000015.1:0-3611 GCA_020628755.1 Saprospiraceae bacterium | reverse complement strand
AAATGATAAGCCACATCCCAAAAACCTTTGCCTGTGCCGCCTGTTGGGAAAAAATTCATTCCATATTCAGATGTTGTAAAAAAGACAATCAACAAAGTAGCTACCCAAAAACTAGGTAAAGCATACAACATAAAAAGGAAGGTCGAAACAAAGGTATCTTTCCATGTATTGCGCTGAGTGGCCGCAACTACGCCTAATGGAACGGCTATAAAATAGGCCAATAAAATAGCGATACTATTAATGGTCAAAGTCCAATGTAATGCCTCCCAAATTTTGGTAGCGATGGGTCGTTCATCAATATAAGACTTACCAAATTTGCCTCGAATAAAACTAAAAAACCAATTGTGATATTGATTGTCCAAACCATACCAATGAAAGGCTGGCGTATATAATTTTCCTTTGCTTGGTCGAGTCTGCACCAAATTATAAGCAGTAGCCACTTCCTGAAAAGTAGGATTCAATTGTGCTTGCACCATTGAATCTTGTCGCATTTTTTGAGCAATATCCTCTAAAAAAAACTGGATGCGTTCGTGTTCATACTGATTGTACAAAAAATTAGTAGAAGCATTGATTTCTATTTTTAAATCAGCATTAATGCTGTCTGGAAGTTCTTGGATTTGATGTCTAAACTTATCGCAAGTCTTAAAATAATGTCGAATATAATCCCAATTGCCATATTGAGCAATAAGGTTAGATTTGACTTTTCGTTCTCGAAAATTATAGATTTTATATAAATCTGGTGGGTAGGCACTTTGCCGAATGGCAAAGTAAAAAACGGGTTTGTCCAAACCATAATCTTTGGCAATAGCCTCGCAACGTTCTTGTTGTGCTTGGCCGCTTTCAAAAGGACTGTCGTCGCTAGGAGTGCATTTGGCATCTACGATGGAGACATTACTCATTTTGCTCATTCCAAATGCCAATAAGGAAATGGCTAATAAAGTGGGTATGAACAAAAATAAACGTCGTAAAATGTATCGGGTCATGCCAAAAAGGAAGGGTTGTGGTATTTTTACCACAACCTTACTCATATCTTTATTTTGCTACAAAATAATTTTCAAAATATCCAGGTCGAATTTTACTAATCATCGTTTTTTCAAAACGATTGCTCACCGCAATACGTGCATTATTGCTCATAATGTACAAAAACGGACATTCGTCATAAACGATTTCTTGCAACTGAGTGTAGGCTTTGTTGCGCGCAGCATCGTCGGTACAATTGGTAGTAATCGCCTCCAGCAAAGCATCAGATTTTGCATTGCCAAAATTGGCAATATTTCGGCCGCCAGCCGAAGCAAAACCTTTGGTATGTAAGTATGGAGTCAAATCATCATATCTCGACGGCGTAAAACCTATCCCTCCAACAATAATATCATAGTCTCCCGCAGGAATATCTTGTTTGCGAATAGCATTAGATTCTTTGTGTATCAAATCAATCTGAACGCCCGCTTTTTTGGCAGTAGATTTTAACAAGGCCGCTATAGCATTAGCTGTTTCGCTTTTGGGGCGGCTTTTAATTTCGATTTTTAAATCCATTTTTTTGCCATTGACTACTTTTTCTCGAACACCATCTTCATTGGCATCAATCCAGCCTGCATCATCTAGTAGTGCTTTGGCTTTTTCAATATCTACCTGAGGCATCGGCAAAGATTTATTGTAGTAAGGACGATGTGGAGGAAACGGATTATTAACTCGTATGGCTGTTCCAAACATATTGTCTTCAATATATTTGTCCATATCAATGAGGTGCGTGAGTGCCCGACGAACACGTTTGTCGGAGAGTTTAGGGCTTTTGGTATTCAAATAACAAAAATAAATTACAGGAACGGCTGGCGATTCAAAATTAAGTTTCTCTTGTCCAACTTTATTTTGCTTTAAACCATTGTAATCTGTAGGAGTCATTTCGCCCATAATGTCCAACTCGCCATCCTTCAACATCGCACTCGCCGTCGTCATATCGGGTACTATTTTATAAATTATTTTTTTTGGAATCGCTGTAAAAATCGGTTCTTTATCTGCAAATTGGTCGCCCCACCAGTTTTCTTTTTTCTCTAAAACCACTTCATCTTTGGTCTTGAAGCTCGTCAGTTTGTAAGGCCCCGAGCCGTGTATGCTACTCGGCTCTCGAAGGCGTTCGGGCGCACCAAAAGAAGTCGCAAATTCTTTGAGTTGAGCGTTTTCTTTAAGTTCTTTTGCCTTACTTTCATCCGCTAAATCCCTAAAACTTATACTTTTCATCAATCCCTTTGGGTCGTACAAATGCTCAGGATAAAACTGCGCCGTTGCTAAGGCTTCATCTTCTCTAATTTGGCAAGAAGATGTATAAACCGTAAATCGCTTAGGATTATTGGGGTCAATTTGGATATCACCAATAAATGTCAACAAACTCACCCAGGCGGTCTTAACATTTGGATTAAAAATAGCCTTCATCGTAAACAAATAATCCGATGCCAACACAGGTTTGCCATCGCCCCAAACCGCTTCAGGCCGAATTTCGTAGGTATAACTCTTTCCGCCTTTAAACTCGCCTTCTTCTACTGTTTTTATTTCGGGTTGCGCCTTAGCGACAAACGGCACCAACTTTCCATCTCTAGGATCATTTTGCAACAAACTTTTAAATACATGGCTGTAAACCGTTCTTCCATAACGAGTTCGTGAAAGAATCGGATGCACCGCATCGGGTTCTGTAATCATACCAACCGAAACCGTCGTATTGGTAGCATTGCTGGTACTTGTAGTACTTGTTTTGGGATCAGTTTTACAATTTGTAAAAACGACAATACTTGTAAACAAGAAAAGACAAAGGACTTTGTTCAGATGTCGGAACATGGAATAAATATTTTGGTGTTGATGTAATGTAGGACTTATTAGTGTGTGCTTTTGATGTGCTTTTGTATTTGCGTGTTTATGTGTTTACGCTTGAAAGAAACGTAGATACACAAACACCTAGATACCTAAACACACAATAGCTAAGGTACAAACTATGTTTAGAACAGCATAAACATATTAAGAAAAAATATAAATGATACTCTTTTTCTAGGAGTAGTCGTAAAATCCTAGTAATCTATCGTAAAAAAGTGACTTTGTTTGTTTTTTGATGCAATTTAACCTCGTATCCAAAATATTATTAAGCAAATAGCCTTTAAAACCAAATTTTAACATCAATGAAAAAAGTAATTCGTATTTCAATGTGTTTATTCTTAGCCTTAGCATTAACACAACCTATTTTAGCAGATAATGGAAATTACACCAATTATTTGAACTCTATCCAAATGAAAATAAAAGCCAACCAAAACCAAATTCAGCTTTTTGAAAAAAATATCAACAACTACGAAAATTCACTAAAAAACCATACTTCAAGACATTGTGATTCTGTATTGACGGATCGAATTGACATTTTGAAAGAAAAAATAGCCACGATAAAGTCAAATAATGAAGTTTTAACTTCTAAATACAATGAGATAGTAAATAGAGTTGAACCAGAAAACCAAGACCAAGTGAGTAAATAAGAAATTGTTTCAATCTTTTGATTTATAATTTCAGCCCATCCAAGTTTTTAAAAACTTGGATGGGCTTTTTCGTTCTTCAACATTCTAACTAAAATGTTGTTTCCT
>JAHDEQ010000234.1 GCA_020628755.1 Saprospiraceae bacterium | reverse complement strand
CAACTCGTGGAGGGTTGGATTTGATGTAGAAGAACTAGACATTTTTCAAAATCAGGTTATAATTTATTTAATTCATACAAAATAGGTTTACTGGGACTCACATCAATTTCAAAGCTGGCAATCTGGATGTTTAGCAGATAAAGCCCATCTTTGATTTCAGAAGGCACAAAAATTAATTCACTAATCGTACAATTCTCCCTAGGTGCCTGCGGATATTTCCAAAAAGCCTTATGTGCCAAAAGTTTTCCACCATCTTCTTCTCGATCAACCGAAGGCAAATCAATGAGCAAATGCTCCACACCACAATCTACCAAATACTCAATAGCTTCGTGATGTACATAAACTGGATTGCTACCCGAATAGTTGGTTTTAAGTTTTAAGGTATCATTTGGGAGTGTCCGAATGACAATAGCGGTGGCATCGTTTGGCGAAAAAATCTCCTCCATTCTTGCTCTCGTAATTACTCTATCGCCATTGTTTTGCTTGACTGGAAAAACCGACACTAATTTACATAAGAAATGGAACTTTTTCAATAACTGATTAATGGTATATTTTTCCTTTGCAATATGCCCGACGCATTCGGTATGCGTACCATTGCCATGCGGGTTCAACTTTACATTCAAAAAGTTAAGCAGACCGCCCTGTGCTGTCGAACCTACAAAATCGCCAGCTATCACAGGATTGGTTTCCATAGGTGGCGCGTAAAAACAATTGACGGTTTCGAGTCCTTCCTCTAAAGGGATAGAAATATCTATAGGTTGGTTTAAATCTGTTTGATAAATAAATCCTTTGTGATGAATTGTAGTTAGCATGATGATTTTTTTCTAATAATTTCTCCTATCCACGCCCCAAGCCAGTTTTTGGCGAATAGTCCCCAAAAAGCTATGCCCATGAATTTGTACCAACTGTATATCAAAATCATTTTTACGCACCGCAAGCGAATCCATCGAGGTAATCATCTCAAAACGAGAATCAAGCGTGATTAAAAAATTATCAGCTCGTCCCTCAATCTCAAACGAAATAACCGAGTCATCCGAAATGACAATAGGACGCACATTGAGGTTGTGCGGTGCAACAGGTGTAATAACAAAATTGCCTGAATCAGGAAAAATAATTGGCCCGCCACAACTAAGAGAGTAGCCCGTAGAACCCGTTGGTGTTGATACTATCAAACCATCTGCCCAATAAGAGTTGAGATATGCACCATTGATAAAGGTATGAATAGTAATCATCGAAGAAGTATCTCGCTTCAAAATCGTACAATCATTTAGTGCAAAAGGAATGTCTCCAAAGACAGGATTTTTTGACTCCAAATACAGCAATCGGCGCGAATCTAAACGATACTGCCCTTTGATAAAAAGGTCAATGGCTTCCTCAATCATAGCTTTTTCGACACTTGCCATAAATCCCAAACGGCCAAGGTTGATACCCAAAATAGGAACACCACTGTCTCGCACTTCCGTAACGGCACGAAGCATCGTGCCGTCGCCGCCCAGAGTAAGCACTGCATCCATTTTTTTCATCCTAAAATCCACATAGCCCGAAAAAGTACCTATATCTCTTTTGAAGTCAATTTTATCTTTGATTTGATTTAGATAAGGTTCATATACATAAGCATTGATACCTCTATCCGCTAGTATATCAAACAATTGTTGGACATGGGGCTTGTCCTTTTCTTTAAAAACCGTGCTGTATATTACAATTTGCATTAGTTAGGTAGTGCTTTGCCAAGTTTAAAATGACTGGTAAAGGATTTATATCACAGACTTTAGTCTGTATATATGGAAGCGTAACAGACTAAATTCGGTGATACAGTCGCTTCAATTACTAGGATGGTTTTTTAAATTAATTAAACTTAAAATGTAAAAATAGTCCTTTTTCTTTTAAATGATTAATACTATACTGTATTCGGAAAACTTTATCGTGATACATCACTATATCTAGGCCAAAACCTCCTCCCCACAACACTTGATTGTGCAAATTGCCATAATGCGAATAGTAAGGCGAATTGAGGTAGCCCGTATCATTGTTGATACCCAAATAAATACGCATAGGCAACACCCGAAAGGCATGAATGGGCATATGTTTTCCAAAATTGAATTGCTTATTGAGCAATTCATAGCGAAAACTCGTACGCAATACTGCCGAATCCATACCATCTACAACATAAAGTTCATAGCCTCGTACTTCGTTATCTCCATAACCGAGTGAGGTAAGGTGCGTATAAGGTTGTTTTTTTCGGATGAGCTGCGAACGCCAACGTCCATGCAATTCGACACTAAATTTCTTGTCTCTCCAAAACGAAAAATATTGCAAATACCTCGCCTGAATATGCATGGCATTCACATCATTTGTGATGCCAAAACCATCACGCTGAAAATTGAGATTAAGCATATAACCATTCAAAGGATAAGGTTTGACATCACGTCGGTCTGCCGTAAAACGGTATTGAAAGGTAAGATGTCTTTGGCGTGTAGTCCCATTCAAAAAATATTCGGGATTGAGGTCTGATTCGATTTGTTCGCCAATTTCATTATCGCTCCACTGTACTTTAAAGGTATGATAATGATATAATTTTGGCCGAAGTGTCATACCAGCACTCAGCCGAAACCGTTTGAGTTGGAACTCATCATCGAAACTGTAAAAAAGCAATTTATTGTCTTGCGTAATGTAAGCTATTTCTTTGCGCCTTGAATAAAAAACATTCCCAAACAAACCAATGGTTTGTTTTTTATTAACACCTGGCAAGTTATAATCCAATTCATATTTTTGGGTGTAACCTCCTTGTATCGTTATTTTAAACTTGTCTCGACGACCTGTCAGATTTCGGTGGTCAATACTTATGCCATAGTTGACTCGTCGGAGCGAGCGATTTTGTTCAGTCCACCACACATTAAAATTGCGGTCGGCCAAATCAAAAAGTACATAAGGATACAAATACCAAGTTTCTCGAACTATGATTTTTAAGACAATATAATGTTCAAGCGTATTCCAATCATCAATCTTAATTTCGGAAGTAACAAAAAGGTTAGTGTTTTGAACATTTTGCTGATTGATTTCGAGTCGTTTGTTCAAGTCTTCGATGGCGATACTATCGCCAAGAGTCAAATCTAGTTCTCGTAGAATTGTTTGTTCTTTGGTTTTTTTATTGCCTTCGATTAGGATTTGACGAATGGCGACTTTGTCTATGGTTTTGTTTGAATTATCTACTTGAGCAAAGCTAAAAAGAGGGCTAAGTACGAACAAAAACAGAAGAAAACCTCCAATAAGTCGAGGATAAAAGAAAGGAAAATTGATTTTATTATTGCTGTGCAAAAATTTCTTTTTAAGTCGTATTTTTTAATCTTGGATTCAAAAAATAAATAGCCTAGAGTTCGTCGCAGTTTTCAAACTTCGACAATTATTATAGTGGTCGAAAATAAACTCCTTACACCATGCTTTTAGTTAAAAAAACAAATATTTTACCGCACTCGGAAATTCTAGTCCCCAGCGGTCTTCATTGTGGCGACCATGCTGGTCAATAGACAATTCAAAATCAATTTTTGAATGAACGCCTTGTGTTTCAATGACATTTTTGAAACGTAGGACATTTGGAATCATATTGGCTCCTTCGTCGCCACCTGCATACACATATATTTTCATCTCATCAGGCGAAAGCATCCGAATCAGTTTAAAATGAATTTTGGGTGTAACCCAAAGTGAGGGCGAAAAAATAAGTAGTCGCCCAAATGTTTTTGGATGTGCAAAGCCAGCATAAATACTTATCAAACCGCCCATAGAACTGCCCCCAATACCTGTAAATTCACGTTGGGCTTTGGTTCTAAATTTTTTGTCAATATGAGGTTTGAGGGTTTTGGTGATAAAATTCAAATAAGGTTTGCCTTGTCCCATACCAATGGTGCTACCATTGGTAGGTGTGTATTCTTTTAAGCGGTTTTCGCTCGCATGGTCAATCGCTACAATGATGACATCGGACATATTATCTTCGGCCATCACAGCAAGCCGTTCGTCAATCGCCCAATTGCCATAAGGCGAATTTTTGTCAAACAAGTTTTGGGCATCGTGCATATATAGAACGGGATAATGCTTGCCCGACGTATGATAATCGTGTGGCAAAAGTGCTTGTACCCGACGTTTGCGGTTGAGCTGAGGAATCTCAAAATTATCGGCAACTAGAATTTTTTCGGGCAGGTATTCTTTCTTAAAATAGTTTCCGTTGGAAGTCCAACGAGGTACTTTGTCTTGAATAAGTCCTTTTGGAGTTTCAATTTTTCGATTTGGAACTCGTTGTCCAAATTCACCCAACTCCACGTGCCGCCAATCGCCTCTTGTGTATTTGTACTCAAAAGGCGTAGGTAATTTGATAAAAGGCGGAAAGTCAATGGCAAATTTGCCATTGTCCACTTTTCGCAATCGAAATTGTTGGTCTTCTAGTGCCCAACTATTAAAGTTGCCTGCCACATAAATAGGGCGACTGTCGTTGTCTGTAGTCGTCAATTCAAGTCTAAAGTGTGGTGTGTTCATTTTAAAAATCTGCGTAATTTGCTCTTTGACCTAAGCACTAAGTTGTAGAGCTTCTTTGTTTTCGGTCAAAACATCAATAATAAATTGGATGTGCTCGTTGAAGTCCACTTCCAATAGTTCAACCCCCTTCTTGACCTCATCCCGTTCTACTCCTGCTGCAAATTTGGGGTTTTTGAATTTCTTTTTTACGGATTTAACACTTAATCCTTCAATTTTTGTAGGTCGAATCAAGGCACAAGCTACAATAAAGCCCGTCAACTCATCGCAAGCTAATAAAGCTTTGTCCAAAAGGGTTTCATAAGGTACATTCCATTTAGTATAGTGTGCTGAGATGGCATGTGCCATCTCATGTTGATTCATTGTTCTGAGTTTTTCAACAATAATATTGGGATGTTGTTCGGGATATTGTTCGTAATCTGCATCATGCAATAAACCCGTAATGGCCCATTTTTCGGTATCTTCTCCAAACTTTATAGCATAAGCCTCCATAACCATGCCTACACTGATACAGTGTCGGCGCAGGCTTTCGTTCTGAATCATCTCAAAGAGGAGCTGCTGGGCAGTTTGTTTATTGAGCATATCGGTAAATTAAAGAAAGTTTAAACCATTTTGCTATGTGGCTGTTACATCCACGATAAATTGTGCTTTGTATAAAAAAACAAAGCAAGCATCAAAATTAATATTTCGTGGCGGTTTATTCAATAAAAGACTTAGAAAAGCTCTCAGGCATCAAAGCTCACACCATACGGATATGGGAGCAACGCTACGATATTTTGAAGCCTCAACGTACTAAAACCAATATTCGTTACTACCAAGAACAAGATCTAAAACTCATTCTCAATATCGCTTTACTCAATCGCAATGGCTTGAAAATTTCTAAAATTGCAGAAATGACTACTAGCGAGATTGCGAATAAAGTGGCTTCTATATCTGAAGATAATATTCAACACAACAGTCAATTGGATGCACTCACTATTTCGATGATTGAAATGGATGAGTACAAGTTTAATCGGATTATTACGACGAATATCCAACAATTGGGTTTTGAGCGGACGGTGCTAGAGGTAATTCATCCGTTTTTGGATAAGTTGAGTTTGTTGTGGCTCACAGGGTCTATCAACCCTGTGCAGGAAAATTTCATGAGTTATATTATTCGTCAAAAAATAATTGTTGCAATTGATAACGAACCCTTCTCCTTTGGTGCAAACGTTCCAAAATTTATGATTTATTTGCCTGAAGGGGAGAGTCAAGAGTTGAGTCTGTTGCTTATGCATTATTTGTTAAAGTCACGTCGCAATCAAGTCGTATATCTGGGCCAAAACATTGAGATTGAAGACCTCAAAGATGCTTATAAAATACACAAACCAGACTATGTATATACGATGATAACAGAGGCTTACTCCAAGCAACCTGTTCAAAACTATATCAACCAACTCAAAAAAGCAATGCCCGATACACAATTTCTACTTTCGGGTTATCAAGTTGTTTCACAAAATATAATGAATGCTCAAAAATTGACTATTTTGAGGAGTTTGGAAGAAACAATAAATTATTTGAATACCATCCGCAAATAAATTAGTATCAATTTCTCATACCATAAGTATCGTCTATTCGGTGAGCCATTCGTTGGATAG
>JAHDEQ010000233.1 GCA_020628755.1 Saprospiraceae bacterium | reverse complement strand
GGTAAAGCCCATTGTCCTTGATAAGCTCCATATTTCTGTTGAATCAGCAAGATATAGACTTGTTGGTTTTGATAACCGAATACTACTGCATCTACGGCAACTTTGATATTTTGCTTATTCATTTTGCTAAAGTAGAGATTAGATGGCAAACCTTCAATAAAATTTGGTACTCTTATTGTAGTTTATCTATTACTACCTTCCTTTTCTTTAATAACCCACACTCAAAAAACAACATGAAAGTATCTCAATCCAAATGGGTTGAAGGACTGGGCTGGCGAACTATTTACAACAAAGGAGATTTTGAAAAAGCAGATTTCATCTTATGTTTTGGTGGAAAAAACGTGCTTTCAAAAAATTCTAATTTCGAGCAGTTTCGTTCTCAACACCCTAATGCACAAATCATCTATTGTACTACTTCTGGCGAAATTGCCGATATGGAAGTCCTTGATGATTCTATCATTGCTACAATGATAGAGTTTGATAAGACTAAAGTGCGTTCCATTTCCAAAAACATCAAAAATTTTGAATCAAGCTATACTATAGGGCAATCTTTAGTAGAGGATTTGCTTGCACCTGATTTGGCTCATATTTTTGTCGTTTCTGACGGACAATTGGTGAATGGTAGTGAGTTGGTCAAAGGTATGAATGCGCTCGTTGGAGACAACGTACAAATTACAGGTGGCTTGGCTGGCGATGGTTATGATTTTCAAAAAACCTATGTAGGTTTAAACAGCGAACCTATTGAGGGTGAGATTGTTGCCATTGGTTTTTATGGCAGCAATTTGCAAATCGGCTTTGGGAGTAAAGGCGGTTGGGATGTTTTTGGCCCTGAACGTGTTGTTACCAAGTCCAAAAATAATGTTTTATACGAATTGGACGGCCAATCGGCACTAGAGTTATATAAAAAATACCTCGGCGAAGCGGCTGCTGAATTACCAGGCTCGGCCTTGTATTATCCACTTTCTATACGTCTTGAAAACAAAGAAACTTCTGTAGTGAGAACTATTCTTTCTATAGATGAAGAAGCACAAAGTATGACCTTTGCAGGCGATATTCCTGAAGGATGTATTGCCAAATTGATGAAGCACAACTTTAACCGCTTAATTGATGGTGCTGAGGAAGCTGCAATTTGTACCACAAAAAATACAGACCAAGAACAGAAACCTGACTTAGCAATTTTAGTGAGTTGTGTAGGGCGTAAAATTGTACTCGGCCAACGTATTGAAGAAGAGGTAGAAGTGGTAAGAGAAGTTCTTGGTAATGATACGGCTATCACAGGATTTTATTCCTATGGCGAAATTGCTCCACAATGTTATTTGTCTAATTGTCAACTGCATAATCAAACAATGACAATAACGACCTTTAAAGAAATATAAATAAATGGAGTTAAATCGCTTACTAAAACGTCAAATCCGTAGAAAGTTAGGTGGCATGGATAACATCCCTGCCGAGTGGATGCTTTTTATCGAAGAAATTAATAAATCTTATGAGCATTTCGAGAAAGACAGAGAGATGATTGAACGAGCTATGGAGTTGAGTTCTGAAGAGTTGCGAAAGTCCATCATCGAAAAAGAACGAGCTGACCATCAAGCCAAAGTCAAATCGGAGTTTCTTTCTTTGATGAGTCACGAAATCCGAACTCCACTCAATGCAGTAGTTGGTATGACCAATATTTTATTAGAAGAAAATCCAAAAGAAAACCAACTTCAAAATCTCAATATTTTGAAGTTTTCAGCAGATTTACTTTTGTCGCTCATCAATGATATTTTAGATTTTAATAAGATTGAGGCAGGAAAGGTCGTTTTTGAAGAACAACCTTTTGATTTGTATGCACTTATTCACAATTTGAGCAATTCTTTTTCTATCAAAGCTGCCACTAAAAATATCAAATTACACGCTTTGGTAGATGACCATGCACCTCAATTTGTATTGGGCGATTCCCTACGAATCAGCCAAATTTTGATTAATCTTTTAGGGAATGCTATAAAGTTTACGAATGAAGGACTTGTCGAAATTCGGGTAAAATGCTTAGAACAAAAAGACGGCAATACCTTATTGCGCTTTAGTGTACAAGACACAGGCATTGGCATACCCAAAGAAAAATTTAATCAAATATTTCAGCGTTTTTCACAGGCGGAGACTTCCACCACACGTCAGTTTGGTGGGACGGGTTTGGGGCTGTCTATTACACAACGTCTTTTGGAACTAATGGACACTAAAATAGAACTTGAAAGTCAAGTAGGAAAAGGAAGCTGCTTTTCATTTAAGTTGAATTTGAAAATAGCTGCCGCTACAATTAATCCATCAATACCTCCTGGTCAAGAAGCAGGAACTACACACTTGTTTGAAGGTCGCAAAGTCCTTTTGGTCGAAGACAACAATATCAATGTTATTGTTGCCAAACGCTTTTTAGAAAAATGGTCTTTAGATGTTGATGTTGCTGAAAATGGTAAAATTGCAATTGACAAAGTCCAATCCAAAGATTATGAATTAATTTTGATGGATTTGCATATGCCCATCATGGATGGCTATGATGCTGCAAAAGCTATCCGTTTATTACCACATCCTAAGTTTAAAGAATTACCTATCGTCGCCTTGACAGCTTCGGCAGATAGTCTTTCTCGCCAACAAGTTTTTAAAAGTGGTATGAATGAGGTGGTTCTAAAGCCTTTTCAGCCCGAAGAGTTGCATAAAACTCTTGAACACTTTCTTAACAGCTCTCGAAATCAAAGCTTGGGCGAACGATAAAAAACACACATTTTACTTTTCTGAAAATAAGCACATTTCTTTTTAATTTAGCATTCTCAATTTTACTAAAACGTTGATTATGCTAAAAAAAATATGCTTTCTTTTAACAATTGCTTGTATAACTAATCTTACCGCTCAAGAAAAAGACGACAAATGGGATGTCTTTAATCCGCCTGGCCCTTCACAAGAAGTGGAATTTACTACCAATGAAGGAACTTGGATGAACCTCGATGTTAGTCCTGACGGACGAACGATTGCCTTTGATTTATTGGGTGATATTTATACGATGCCGATGAGCGGCGGGACAGCAACCTGCCTACGGCAAGGTTTGCCTTACGAGGTACAGCCCCGTTTTTCGCCCGACGGTAAAAAAATCCTCTTTACAAGTGATGCTGGTGGCGGTGACAATAGCTGGGTGATGAATGCTGATGGTAGCGATGCCAAGCAAATTACGAAGGAGAGTTTTCGTCTCCTCAACAATGGCGTTTGGATGCCCGATGGCAACTATATTGTCGCTCGTAAGCACTTCACTTCTACACGTTCTTTAGGGGCTGGTGAGATGTGGTTGTATCATATCTCTGGTGGTTCGGGTGTACAATTGACCAAGCGTAAAAATGACCAACAAGATGTCAATGAACCTTGTGTTTCACCCGATGGTCGCTATGTTTATTTTAGTGAAGACATGTATCCTGGAGGTTATTTTCAATATAATAAAGACCCGAATAGTCAGATTTTTGTGATTAAGCGTTTTGACCGTGAGGCAGGGAAAACAGAAAATGTCGTTGCAGGGCCTGGAGGGGCGTGCCGTCCTCAAATTTCTAATGATGGTAAAACCCTTGCCTACGTACGTCGTGTACGTACCAAATCGGTTTTGTTTGTACATAATTTAGAGACGGGAGAAGAATATCCTATTTTTGATGGTTTGAGTAAAGACCAACAAGAAGCTTGGACGATTTTTGGAATTTATACGGGTTTTGATTGGACACCAGACGATAGTCATATTGTGATTTGGGGAATGGGAAAGATTTGGAAAGTGCCTGCCAAAGGTGGTGATGCAGTTGAAATTCCTTTTACGGTAAATGCTAAACATAAATTGATGGAGACGGTGCGCTTCGAGCAAAAAGTGCACGAGGACAAATTTAAGGTGCATACCATCAGACAAGCGACAACGTCGCCTGATGGTAAGACGCTCGTATTTAATGCCGTCGGTCATCTTTGGAAAAAGAAATTGCCCAACGGAAAAGCGGAACGCCTCACCAAAGCTGAGAATTTTGAATTTGAACCTTCTTTCTCTGCCGATGGCAATGAAATCCTTTACGTCACTTGGGATGATATGGAAATGGGAAGCATTTCTAAACTCAATTTACAAACAGGTCGCTCTGTGAAAATCACTTCTAAAAAAGGAATTTATCGTACTCCAAAATATTCACCAGACGGCAAAATGATTGTCTTCCGAAAAGAAGGTGGAAATACCCACCAAGGATTTATTCATACCAAAAAACCTGGTCTTTATACAATGAAAGCCAATGGTTCAGATGAAGAATTATTGACTCCCAATGGCGAAAATCCTCGCTTTTCGGTTGATGGTAAAAAAGTCTATTTCCAAACAGGAGGCTACTTATTTGGTAGCCTTACCAAAGCCTATAAAAGTATTGACATAGATGGTAAAAACGAACAAACCATCTTTAATACAAAATATGCCAATCAATTTGTTCCAAGTCCTGATAATCAGTGGGTTGCTTTTATTGAATTGCATAAGGTTTATGTTGCGCCCATGCCTTTGCCTGGGCAAGCAATTGGTTTGAGTGCTGACACCAAAGCCGTGCCTGTCGCACAAGTTGCACGTGATGCGGGTTATAGTTTACATTGGTCTTCAGATAGTCAACAAATCCATTGGATGTTGGGTGATGAATATTTTACGAATCCATTGACCAAACGATTTTTGTTCTTAGAAGGAGCAGTGGATTCGATTCCGCCATTGGATACTGTTGGAATTACTGTTGATATAACTTTAGAAACAGACAAACCCGAAGGAGTCATTGCCATGACCAATGCTCGTATCATTACAATGGAAGGAGACGAAGTCATTGAAAATGGAACTGTCGTCGTAAAAGATAATCTCATTCAAGCAGTTGGTACTGATATAAAAGTACCTTCTAATGCCAAAGTCATTGATTGTTCGGGCAAGACAATTATGCCAGGAATTGTAGATGTACATGCGCATTTAGGAGCTTTTCGTTATGGATTGAGTCCACAAAAACATTGGCAGTATTATGCAAATTTGGCTTATGGAGTGACGACGACGCACGACCCTTCTTCCAATTCTGAAATGACTTTTTCACAATCTGAAATGGTGAAAGCTGGTATCATGATTGGACCTCGAATTTACTCGACGGGTACAATTTTATATGGTGCAGATGGCGATTTTAAAGCTCCTGTTAATAGTTTAGAGGATGCTCGTTCTGCGCTCCGCAGAACGAAGGCTTTTGGGGCTTTTTCCGTTAAAAGTTATAACCAACCTCGACGTGAACAACGTCAACAAGTCATGCAAGCAGCACGTGAGTTGGGTATCAATGTTTATCCCGAAGGATGTTCATTTTTCTATCATAATTTGAGTATGGTTATGGATGGTCATACAGGCGTGGAACATAATATTCCTGTTGCACCTTTGCATGATGATGTGGTACAATTATGGTCAAAAACCAAGTCTGGAAATACACCTACTTTGATTGTAAATTATGGTAGTGTGAATGGTGAATATTATTGGTATCAAAAAACGAATGTTTGGGAAAAAGAACGTTTGCTTGCCTTCACCCCGCGCGTGATCGTAGATTCACGCTCGCGCCACCGCACGATGATTCCTGATGAAGAATATGAAAATGGTCATATCTTGACTTCTAAATCTTGTACCAAACTTCAAAATGCAGGTGTCAATATCAATTTGGGTTCGCATGGACAGCTTCAAGGACTGGGCGCACACTGGGAATTGTGGATGATTCAACAAGGTGGGATGTCTAATCTACAAGCTCTTCGTGCTGCTACGATGAATGGCGCAGAATACCTCGGAATGGACAAGGAAATTGGTTCACTCAAAGCAGGGAAATTGGCTGATATTATTGTCTTGGATAAAAATCCTTTAGATGATATTTTAAATACCGAATTTGTAAAATATACCATGATTAATGGTCGTCTCTATGATGCGGCTACCCTTAATGAAATTGGAAATGAGTCTAAAGAGCGTAAGCCTTTTTATTGGGAATTAGAAGGCAGCGGCAATGCGTATCCGTTTTATATAAAGACAAAGAGTTTTATGCAGCCGCAATGTTTGTGTAGGCAGTAATTCATTGTAAGCTGGAAGCTTACAGGATACGTTTCGGGAAGTAGAATACTTCCCGATGCGCCTTTTAGGCGCTGCGCAAAGCTTTCAGCTTTGCGCTAAGTATCAAGGAAGTTTTCAACTTCCAAAACAAAATAA
>JAHDEQ010000232.1 GCA_020628755.1 Saprospiraceae bacterium | reverse complement strand
GAAATATGCGATTCGACTAGATTTTTGGTTCTTTTCATCAATGGAAAAGAACAAAATTATATACAAAAAAACAAACCAAAACTTACTGAAAGACAGCAAGATAAATACTATAATGAATAATATACTAAGCAATCAACTCAATACCTATCGCATTCAAGTAGATGAAATCGTAAAAGATTTGCACGATTTGACTACCCAAATCGGACACAAAGAACTAGCTACAACGGTAAGTGATTTGAGAAATCGCATCAAAGAACCCTTTATGTTTGTGATTGTAGGCGAGGTAAAAGCTGGAAAAAGCTCTTTTATCAATGCACTTTTGGATGCCGATAAAGAAATTTGTAAAGTTGCGCCGCAACCGATGACGGATACGATTCAGCAAATCATTTATGGCGAAAAGGAAGAAATTGTTAGCATCAACGAATACCTTAAACGTATTTTTCAACCCGTCGAAATCCTCAAAGAAATTGCTATTGTTGATACACCTGGTACCAATGCGATTATTAAGCATCATCAAGAAATAACGGAGAGTTTTATTCCTGCTTCTGATCTGATTGTATTTGTCTTTGAGGCCAAGAACCCTTATCGCCAATCGTCTTGGGCCTTTTTTGATTATATCAATGAAGAATGGCGCAAGAAAATCATTTTTGTGTTGCAACAAAAAGATTTGATGAATCTTGATGATTTGAAGGTCAATATTAATGGTGTTCGAGAACATGCCGAAAAGAAAGGGATTGCTCAACCGCAAATTTTTGCGGTTTCGGCAAAGGATGAGTTGGAAGGCAAAAAAGATATTTCGGGTTTTGTTGGGGTTCGAGATTATATCAAAGACAATATTACAGGAGGTAAAGCTCCAATCTTAAAACTCCAAAATAATATCACAACTTCTCAAAACATCAACAATCGTATTTTTAATGGTTTGGAGACTCGAAAGAAGCAGTATGTAGCAGATGTCGAATTTAGAAATGACATTCGAGAAACCCTTGATAATCAAGAAAATAAATCGAATACACAAGTCGATATTTTGGTCGAAAACATCTTAGCAACTTATGACCGTATAACGGACAAAAAAGGAAAAGAATTAAAAGAAGGAATGCAGTTTTTCTCTTTGGTTCGACGTTCTTTTACTTCTATTTTTAATAAAAAAAATAAGTCGGCCAAAGACTGGCTTACGGGTCTAGCAGGCGAACTAGAAAGCGAACTCAACACTGAACTCAAAGATAAATTGAATACGGGCGTGGTTGATATTGCCGACAGCATTCAGCAAATGGCTAAGTTGATTGACCTCAAAATTAAAAGTAGTAATACTATCCTTAAAAACGACCACGAAATCTTTAGTTCAATCGCCGAAAAACGAACGCACGTTTTGCGGGATTTGCAAGAGACGTTTTCGGATTTTATGAAAAAATCCGAAAACTTTGGCGATGCGAGTCTTTTTCCTGAAAAGAATACCATTTCTCCTAATCTGGCCACAGGAAGCGGCATTGCCATTGTCGGTATGATATTGACAGGAGTTGCCAACTCGGCCGTTTTTGATGTGACAGGCGGTATTTTAACGACAGTTGGTCTCTTATTCGCAGGCGTTTCGGTTTCTTTTCAACGCCGTAAAATCTTGAATGGTTTTGAGGCCGAAATCGCCAAAGGGCGATTGCAGTTGGAGCAAGAAGTATCTTCTAAACTCAAGGCTTATGTCAAAAACATCAAAGAAAAAATAGATGCTAATTTTGATAAATTTGACCAATTATTAGGTAGCGAAAAACAACAAATTGGCCATCTCGAAGCGCAGCATCAATCTATTGAAAATAGATTGAGTGATTTGAATGGAAAATTAGGAGAAGTTAGTATTTAATTTCTGAAAACGCTCCGCTTTCCCAAACTTGTAGGCGGCTTTTGAGCTCGCTTTTTTGGTAAAGCTAGATTTAGAAACTACTGTAAACATTCAGGCTTCCAAATGCGAATTGTCGCAAAAAGGAGCATTCTTACTCTTCTTACAAGCACAAAGTTTCGCCTTGCCCGTACGCTGAGCTTCAAAAAGTAAAGGTTTGTGTTTAGTCCCTTGATGCGAGCCATCGCAAAAAGGTTGCGATTGGCTAAAGCCACAACTGCACCAAAGGTATTTTTGACCTTTTTCAAGCTGAACAGAGCTTTCATTCAAAACCGTTTTTTGTCTTTGATGATTTTTAGAAACCTCACTTTCTGAATCTGTAGAAGTAATAATTGGATATAAAATAGTTGACTGCCAAGAGTCTTTCGTAGTTACAACTAAGCCATATTCAGCAGGAAAATCTCTTGTAAAAGTTGCCGTTCCAAACAACTGATCCCAAATCGAAAACATATTGCCATAGTTGCCATTGGGGTCGCTCACGCCATCTAATTTGCTTTTGCCATGATGCGAATGATGAAAGGCTGGTGTGACAAAAATACGTTCTATCAAAGTTGCTAAAGGGTTTAAAAACGAATAACGGTACAAAAATTTATCATATTGAACCGTACTATGCGAGCTAATGACCACCAATTGCTTGGCAATTAGTCCTAAAATAACTGCCTTCGCTCCACCCAAAAAAGTAAATATTCCTATCCACCAAATATTGGGCATCAATAAATAATAAAGTACTGCATTGCGGTACGAAACCAAAAAACCCATTTCTTCGGCTTGATGATGCGCCCGATGTAGCTTCCATAAAAATGGAGTCTCATGCGCCGACCGATGATACCAATATTGCAAAAAATCATCTACCAAAATGTATTGGACAAACAGCATCCAAAAATTACTTCCTTGCAAAACATATTGAGCAGAAGAAATGAATGTAGAACCTATAAAAAAAACTGAAAAAACAATAAAAGGCTTGGTCAACATTGAAAGCAACAAAAAAGAACTCATCTCAATATACCAATCTTCTTTTTTGCGTTTTGAGGAATGCCAATAACCTCCAACTACCTCCAATGTGGTGAAGAGAAACAATATTCCAATAACGAAATATACGTCAAGATTAGGCGTGTCAAGAAACTTTTCCATTAGTGTAGCTTGTCGGTTAGCACACAAATATATTAGTAAAGCCTTACTAATTCAAGTTTTTTCCAAAACATTTCCTTATATTTAGGTGACTTTAACAAATCCAGTAATTTTTTAAACTCTTTCACCAATGGGTATCCAAGTAGCCAATCCTATCGAAAAACAATCTACCGAAATTCAAAAAATCTTTGATTTACAGCAAGCATATCAATATGAAGTTGGCAATTCAAGCGTTTCGGAGCGCAAAGCCAAGCTCAAAAAATTGCATCAAGCCATTCTCAAATATCGCCCTCAAATCAAAGAGGCTTTATACAAAGATTTTAAAAAACATCCGAGCGAGGTTGACCTTACCGAGGTTTATCCAATAACCAATGACATCAAGCATACCCGAAGTCATCTGCGCTCCTGGATGCGTAAACATCGAGTACACACGCCCGTAGCGATGTTGGGTTCGAGTTCATATATTCAGTATGAACCCAAAGGAGTCGTTCTCATCATTTCGCCTTGGAACTTCCCTGTCAATTTGACTTTTGGCCCTTTGGTGTCAGCAATTGCCGCAGGCAATTGCGCAATGATTAAACCTTCGGAGCATACGCCTAACTCTTCTGCCATTATGAAAAAAATTGTAGATGAGGTTTTTGATAAAAAAGAAGTTGCCCTGATAGAAGGAGATGTTTCGACAGCACAAACTTTATTAAAATTACCTTTCAATCATATTTTCTTTACGGGTGCACCTTCTATTGGAAAAATTGTGATGGCTGCCGCCGCAAAAAATTTAACTTCGGTCACCCTGGAACTTGGTGGTAAATCGCCAACTATCGTTGACGAATCCGCCAATATAGACGCTGCTGCTCGCCGTATCGCTTGGGGCAAATACATGAATAATGGCCAAATTTGTATTGCTCCCGATTATGTTTTTGTACATGAAAGCAAGAAAACAGCCTTTATTGAAAAAGTAAAATCCTATATCCAAAAATTCTATGCCGAAGATCCTTCTAAACACGACTCCTATGCTCGTATGGTCAATCACAGACATTACAATCGAGTCAAAAGTTATGTTGACGATGCCATAAAAAAAGGTGCGAAAGTAGAAGCAGGAGCAAAATTTGATGATAAGCAAGATTATATCGCACCAACAGTTATGACCAACGTTGACCGCAACTCAACCTTGATGACCGAAGAAATCTTCGGGCCTGTCATGCCTGTTTTTGGATTTTCGGATTTAAAAGAAGTTGTTCAAGAAATCAATTCTAAGGAAAAACCACTCGCTCTTTATATCTATAGCAAAAAACGAAAAAACATTAATTACGTATTAGCCAATACACGTGCGGGTGGCACATGTATTAATCACAATGCTGTTCACTTTTTCAATAACGATTTGCCCTTTGGCGGTTCTAATAATAGCGGAATTGGCAAAGCAAATGGACGCTTTGGCTTTGAGGCTTTCTCCAATGCACGAGGCGTGTTGAAACAACACGTCCCCAACGCTCTGGAATTATTGATGCCGCCTTACAATGGTTTCAAACAGAAATTAATTGATTTGACAATTAAATATTTCTAATAGTAGCACAAACTTTAGTTTGTATTCTGCTATATACTAAAGTCTGTGCTACTTTCTCCCTTATGAAAACGACTTACGACTATATCATCATTGGCGCAGGTTCGGCAGGTTGTGTTATGGCAAACCGTCTAAGTGCTGATTCCAACAATTCCGTTTTGTTATTGGAAGCAGGCGGAAAGGATAAAAATATGAATATTCATATCCCTGCGGGCTTTCCAAAACTCGTCAATACGGATTATGATTATGCTTATCATTCTATTCCACAAAGCACGATGAAAAATCGAGAAATGTATTTGCCTCGTGGCAAAATGCTAGGCGGTTGTAGTAGCAATAATGCCATGATTTATATTCGGGGCAATAAACAAGACTACGAAGAATGGGCAGCTTTGGGCAACAAAGGTTGGTCGTATGATGAAGTCCTACCCTACTTTAAAAAAGCCGAAAACAATGAAATCATCCAAGATGATTTTCATGGCAAAGGCGGCCCCTTGAATGTAACGAATCGCAATTATACCAATCCACTTTCAGAGGTTTTTGTACAAGCTGGACAAGAATTGGGTTATTCCAAAAATCCTGATTTTAATGGTGCAAATCAAGCAGGTTTTGGACTGTATCAAGTGACCCAAAAAAATGGTTCTCGCAATAGCACGGCTGTTGCGTATTTGCGCCCAGCTTTACAACGTAGCAATTTGACCGTTGAAACAAAAGCGCAAGTTGAACGAATTGTCCTCGAAAATGAGACAGCCAAAGGTGTGATTTATCATCAAAATGGAAAGTCTATAGAAGTTGCTGCAAACAAAGAAGTCCTGTTGTGCGCTGGCGCGTACAACTCACCCCAAATTTTGCAATTATCGGGTATTGGCGATGCAAACGAACTCAAAAAACACGGAATCCCTTTGGTCAAACACTTGCCAGGAGTTGGAAAAAATTTACAAGACCATTTGATTTACTTTTTGGTATTTCATAGTTCCTATAAAAAGACTTTGGATGCCGCCGAGCGATTTCCTGCTATTGTAAAGCATTTAGCCAATTATTTTATCAATAAAAAAGGCCCTTTTAGTAGCAATTTGGCCGAGGCAGGTGCTTTTGTTAAATCTTCGCCCGATCAAGTTGCCTGTGACAAACAATTTCATTTTGGGCCTTGCTATTTGGTCAATCATGGAATGGACAATCCCAAATCGGGTAATGGATTTTCGGTTGGAGGTAAGGTTTTAAATCCGAGTAGTAAAGGAACGGTTGGCTTAAATTCTTCTAATTTTAAGGATGCGCCACGTATTGACCACAATTATTTGAGTACCGACGATGATGTAAAACGCTCTATTTGGGGTTTTCGCTTGGGGCAAAAACTGGCGACTAGCAAAGCCTTTGCGCCTTATCTGAAAGGTTGGCTTTTGCCCAATCAATTCTTGCAAGATGATATTGCAATTGAAGATTTTTTGCGCTCTAAAGCCGAAACTTTGTATCATCCTACAAGTACGTGCAAAATGGGAAATGATGAACTAGCAGTTGTTGATAATGAATTGAGGGTGCATGGCATCAACAAACTTCGTGTCGTTGATGCCTCGGTTATGCCTAATGTAACTCGTGGCAATACGAATGCTCCAACGATTATGATTGCTGAAAAAGCGGCGGATCTAATTTTACAAGCTGTTCAAGAAAA
>JAHDEQ010000231.1:4301-6254 GCA_020628755.1 Saprospiraceae bacterium | reverse complement strand
GTTGCTCCTTTTTTCCCTTTGACCACTTCGATAGTCACAGGTTTGGTTTTCATCACTCGACTCCCAATGTTTATACTAGCAGAAGCAATCGTAAGTTTTCCTGTTTTTTCAGGCTGCAAGCGATAGCTGTAGGCCACCTCTTGCGAACGACGACCATTCACGATACTCATGCTCGTAGATTGACTTGGGCCACTTAAACGACGAAATCCTTTAAAATTAGGCGCTTTAAAATTAGTGCCTTGTGCATTTTTGAGGGTAAAGGTGATATCAAAGTCATTGCCAATGACAACTTGTTTGGCATTGGCTTGAGCCGTAAATGTTTGGGCTTGAGCCACAAAGAAAAAGCAGCCAATCAGTAAAAGACTCATCCAAAGTCTTGTATATTTTTTTGTATTCAAAAAGAATATTTTTTTTGTTAAATATTGATAATGCAAGTTAGAAACTTGCCAAATAAGTTCGGTCGAAGAAGAATTCTTCGACAAGCGTTTCAAGATTTGTTATAAACAATAGTTCGTTCAATTTCTTGTACCAAAACTTTTTTTTGCCGACGTTTTTTGAGGCGATACAAATTACTATTTGTCCAATTTTGGTGTTCGTCGAATACTATTTCTTGGATATAAATTTGCTCGCCCTTGTCATCGGGAGAATTTACGGCCTTAACAACTGTAGCCATATTATTATCTACGGTCAAATTTAAGATTTTGGTTTCAATATTTTCAAATTGCTCGGGCTTAATCGTATTGAGAAAAATATCTTCGGAGCATTGATAGTATTCATAACTCGTCTTTTTCCCCTTCAAAAAAGGGTAATTAATATAGTGATGCTCCAACCAAAAACGTTCGCTATCTTCATCATACTTTACGGATTGCGTAAAAAGTAGCTGTCCTTTTATATCAAAGTTTTTAAGGAAGACAGGCCTCTCCAAAGAATCTGTCATAATTTCGCTAGTACTAATCAATTCTTTATCCGATGTAGTGTGCATAATTTGAGTAGGAACACCATTCGCATATTGAAAAAACAACATTTTTTCAGCACCCCAAGAATAGTATTTGGCTTTATTTAATCTATTTTGGTCATTATAAAAATATTGGAAATGTTGGACTTCTATACTGTTTTCGTTGTAGCGTTTAAAGGAAGCGAGTAAATGCTGTTCATTAAATTCATATACAAAGGCTGTTGTTTTGCTAAAACCACCTTCGCCATATTGGGTCATAAATTCGGTAGTTGAAAGTACTTTACCTTTAACTTTTGGGCAATGGTTGATGAGTTCAATTAGATTTTGAGCAGCAATAGGAAAAGAAAAGAATATTCCGATTGTAAATAGTATTATTTTATCATAGCATTTTTTCATAATCTGTATTTTGAAAAAATAGTTACTAAAGTTCGACTGTAGTTAAAACTCAGAACATCTTGTAAGGTTTACATTTTGTAAATTTTACGTTTCTTTTTGGGCTTTTGAGGGGTCGTTGGAGGATTAGGGGTTGAGGGTTTTGTTCTAGGAAAATCAAAGAAATGAAAATTGTTTTGAGGTTGTTGTGGGCTTTGTTTTATCCCATCAGGATTGGGATAAACATTGATTTCGAGAGGTGTAGTTTCTAAAAATCCATCTTCCATTTCAACTGTTGCTGGAGGAATAAAATATGTTCCAATTTCTAAAGGTTCTAAGTAGTAACTGTAAATGACTTCTTGGTTCACGTTGCCATTAACCATCTGAAAACTAGAGGATTGATTGGGGCCGCCCACAATTTGGAATCCTTCGAATTGTGGTGCATCAAATTGAGTTTCCTTGCCGTTTTTTAGTGTAAAACTAACTTCAATATAGTTGCCTAGTAAGACAGAATCCATACTCACCGATGCTGTAAAACTGGCATCTTGAGCATTCATTACAAGACTATAAAGAAAGGCGATAATTAAGAATGTATTTTTCATAGATTTTATTTGTCTTTATGTGCT
>JAHDEQ010000231.1:2161-4201 GCA_020628755.1 Saprospiraceae bacterium | reverse complement strand
TGTGCTTTGCGGAGTTTTTCTTGCACCTTACGTTCTTCTTCTTCCATGATTTCGAGCAAGCGACGCGCTTCTTCTTTATTCAAATCTTTTTCTTCCTGCTGCTGGCTTTCTTGTTGCTGTTGTTGGTCTTGGTCTTTTTGCTCTTGGTTTTCTTGTTGGTCTTGCTGCTGTTGGTCTTGATTCTGCTGTTCTTGTTGGTCTTGCTGCTGCTGCTGCTGTTGCTGTTCTTGCTGCTCTTGGTCTTCCTGATTTTCTTGGTTCTCGTTTTGCTCTTGTTGTTGCTGCTGCTGTTGTTGTTGTTGCTGTTGCTGTTGACGCAACTGTCGTTGGGCAAGAGCAAGATTGTATTTAGTTTCTAAATCTTCGGGGTTTAAGCGGAGTGCATTTTTATATGAATCTACACTTTTGTCAAATTGCTGCATATTCATATACGTATTGCCCAAATTATGATAAGCTCTTGAACGCAACTGATTGTTCTTTGACATTGCGGCCGCATCTTCGTAGTATTTTACGGCTTCTTCAAAACGCTCTTGCTCATAAATTGCATTGCCTAAATTGTATGAGCCATTTAAGGATTTTTCTTTTTGCAGGGCTTTGCGGTACTCTTCTTCTGCTGTCGCAAAATCGCTATCTTCGTAAGATTGGTCGCCACTCCTCAAAAAGGAGTGGGAAGATTGAGCATTGACTGCACATCCTATTGCTATAAATATTATTATTAATGAAAATCGCATTTGAATTTATTTTACGTAAACTGAAGCCTCACGATGGAGGCAGGTTTGCGCCACTTTATACTTCAAAAATATCTCGTCCTGTTCGCCACTTACTTTTTTGATACGTCAAAAGGAACTCAATTATTATAAAGATAAGTCCTAAAGCTAGGAAATACTGAAAATAACTGTTGTATTCGCTAAACGAGCGTTGTTCGAGTTCTCTTTTTTCGATTTTGTCAATGCGCTGACGGAGTTGGCGCACAACCTCTTCGGTATCATCGGTCAAATTAAAGGCTGTTCCATTGCCAGCTTCCGCTAATTTCGTAATCAATTCAGGATCGAGTTTGGTACGAACAGGATTTCCAGTTTGGTCTCTTTTATAATCCGAACGTCCACCGCCTAAATCCATTCTAATAAATCCACCTTCGGTCGTTCCTACACCAACTGTAAAAATAAGTAAGCCATTTTCGGCAGCTTCGGCAGCACGATCCAAGGTTTCTTGGTCATGATTTTCGCCATCTGTAATGATAACAAGTGCTTTGTGGTGTTTGTTATTTTCTTCAAATGATTGTTCAGCCAAATCTATCGCATCGCTAATGGCTGTTCCTTGCGAAGGAGCCATATTGGGGTTGGCACTTTTGAGGAATAATTGAGCTGCTGCATAATCGGTTGTAAGTGGAATTTGTAGGTAAGCGTTGCCCGCAAAAATGATGGTTCCAATACGTTCACCTTTGAGTTTTTTGACCAAATTTTGGGCAAACTGCCTCGCCCTATCCAATCGGCTAGGGCGGACGTCTTCGGCCAACATACTTTGTGAAATATCTAAAGCAATAAAAATATCAGAGCTTTTACGCTTGACTTTTTCTTTCTTCATACCCCACTGTGGGTTTGACCAAGCGACAATTATTGTTGTTAAAGCCAACATTAATAGTACGAATTTGGCCGTATGTTTATACTTTGATAGCTGAGGTATGATTTTCTGCATCAATGCGGTATCTCCAAAGCGACTAATTGCTCGTTTTCTTGCGTACCAAGTCAGTACGAAGAATACAATTAAAACAGGAATAACAATTAATGCCCAAAGATGGTCGGCGTGTTCAAATCGAAACATTCTTTCAACGTGTTCATGTGTTCACGTGCTCACGTATCTACGTACTCATGCCACTCAAAATACTTGAACACGTGGATACGAGAATACTTGAACACGACTTTATGGAATTGTACGTAAAACAGTATAACGCAATAATAATTCTAATACTAAAAAGAGGATGCCCAAAAGTGCAAAATGGTGAAACTCCTCGCTGTATCGGCGTATGGTAGTGACTTCGAT
>JAHDEQ010000231.1:0-2061 GCA_020628755.1 Saprospiraceae bacterium | reverse complement strand
ATTTCGGCAGCAGTAATGGGTTTGACATATCCTGCATTATTGACTCCATCTGTAAGCAAAATGACGACTTTGGATTGGGCTTCGCTGTCTTTGAGTCGGTTAACGGCTGTAGCCAAACCCATTCCGATGGCTGTTCCGTCAGTGAGGATACCACAACGCAAACCTGCCAAAAATTCTTTTAAAATCCGATGGTCAGTGGTAAGAGGACATTGGGTAAAGGCTTCGCCCGAAAAAACAGAAAGTCCAATTCTATCGTATTTTCGTTTGTCCACAAAATCCATTGCTACACGTTTGCTGACTTCGAGGCGGTCGGGCTTAAAATCTTGTGCCAACATACTACTTGATAAGTCCATGACTAAGGCAATGTCAATACCTTCGGCAGTGACTTCTTCTTCTTTGAGTATTTCTTGCGGGCGAGCAAGTGCAACTACCAAAGCTATAAAGCTTAAAATTCGTAAAAAAGGGAGCAAACTTCTCAACCTTCCACGCAGTGATTTAATACCTGCGAGCGATTGCAAACTCGACATTTTGATGGTCGAATAATAGTCTTTTCGGTTGCGATAATACCAGTAGGCTATTGCTGGAATCAGCAATAGCGATACAAAAAATTCAGGATTGACAAATTGTATATTGGCCCAGTTAATCAAAGTATAATTTTATAATATTAAACACTTAGGCAAAAAGGACTAAACCAGCCTACCAATTTGTAGGAAGCTAGTCAGAATGTTTTGCTTGGAGCAGAACAAACTTCACTTTTAGAAAAAGTACATTGCATCGCAGTTTGGAAACTGCGACGAACCTATTAATAAATGTTTGTCGTAGTTTATAACTACGATACCATACGCTTATTTTTTTGTACAATTTTATAATCTTAAACACTTAGCTTTTCTATTTTTTTGACGGTTGATTTTCATTTGTACTTACTTCTTCAACTATTATTTTCTTCGTTTTTCGGACAAAATTTTCGGCATAGTCCATGAGTTTTTCGTTGGCATCCACAGGTGGTTCAGCTTTGGCAAATTTTACCAAATCGGCCATTGTAAACATTTCTTGGAGTTTGTCACGGTGACTTTGTTCGATGCTTTTATTTTTCATTGACCGCAATATTTGGTCAGAAGTCTGTTCGAGTGCTTGAATATCGTAGCGATTTTCGAGGTACTCTCGGACTATATAAGTTAGCTGACTTTGGTAGGCTTTGATATTGCCTTGCTGCCAAAGTTTGGCTTCTTTGAGTTCTTTGAGTTTGAGTAAAGCGATTTCATGTGCAGGCTTGGGCGCAACATATACTTCTTGGGGTTCTTCTTTTTGTTTGCGTTTGTTGTAGTAGAAAAATCCTGCTACAGCTAAAGCCAGCAATGCTAACAATACAAATAACCAAAGAAAATCTATTAGTTTGAGTGGCTCTCGTATAATATCTTTGATGGGTGCAACGGTCATGGGGTCGGTTTGCATCGTATTGACTCCAAGTGCGAGTTGGCTAGTTGCACGAGAAACTTTGGTATTTTGTTTTTTGTAGTTGATTTTCAGGGAGGGGATAAAATAATAACCTGAGTCAAAAGAGGTTAGTATAATATCTTTTTGTAAAACTCGATTGCCCATGATGTCAAGGGTGTCCCATTCGAGTTCGTTTACGATTTCTAGTTCGGCTACTTGTTTGAGGGGTTCTAAATCAACATTGGGTTGGCTAATTCCGTCGGCATTGCTGATGCGGAGATGCAAGCCCACTTGGTCGCCAATGAGGATAGCCGTGCTGTCAAGCTCGGCTTTGACTATTTCTTGCGCTTGGAGCGTTTGAACTGAAAGCGACAAAAATGTTAAGAATAGTATTTTAAAAATTTCTTTTTTCATATTATTTTCTTCTTTTCCATTGATGAAAAGAAGCAAAAATCTAGTCGAGACGCAATTTGTTTTCAGATAAATATCTTTGTTAATTATAGTTTGGAATATCTACTAAGCTCACACTCTTGAAAAAATCCTACTTCCGTGTGCTTTTGCAGTTTTTAGATTAAGGAATGAAAAAATAATTAACTACCCATTTATTTTATGCTCTTTTGCACCAAT
>JAHDEQ010000014.1:23445-35474 GCA_020628755.1 Saprospiraceae bacterium | reverse complement strand
TTTTTACGAGTGAGGAAGATTAACCAAAAATTCTAAAAAGTTATGTCGCTCAACGACCGCACCTACGTATTGCGTGAAATTAACTTATCTTCAAAATTAAAGATAATATTCGAAAAAAAAATCAAAAAGTTCTAATAGTTTGATTCTGAGTATGGTTCAGTTGATATAAAAGGTGCATAAGCATGAGTTGCAAATCTTTCTTTCGTGTTACTGGTGAAGGTAGAGAGGTTGAAATATTGTCTTTTTTCCAATAGATGTGCTGCGCTGGTGGTGCTATCATTTCTTCTATTGTGGTATCGGTGTTCCAAAATTGTATATCCATACTATCCAGGGGACTTTGCAAATCTTTCATTCCTTTCTGTGTAATATGAGTGTAGATTTCAGTGGTTTTTGTGCTGGAATGTCCAAGTAATTCTTGAATATATCTCAGGTCTATTCCTCGTTCTAATAGATGTGTAGCAAAACTGTGCCTAAGGGTATGAACCGTTGCTAGTGGATTGATTTTTGCTTTTTTTATGCCTCTTTTAAAAAATGCTTGAATACTTCTTTTACTATATTGACTTCCTGTTGCTCCTTCAAAAAGCCAATAGTCGGGTTTGTAAGCTCTATAGTAAATGGTCAATAGTTCTAATGCTTTTAGCGAGAGCAGTGTGTAGCGGTCTTTTTTACCTTTTGCGTCTCTTATAAAGATACAATTACGCTCTCGCCGAATGTCTGTAAGCTGTAAATTTACTACTTCTGATATTCGAAGACCTCCTGAATAAATAAGCATAAGGATTGCCTTGTGCTTTATATTTTCGACCGTTTTGAGTAGCTTGATTACTTCTTCTTCACTCAAAACTTCGGGTAATTTCTTGGGTTTTCTGGGTCTCAAATCATAGAAGAACATTTTTTCATTTTTGAGTACCATTTCATAGTAGGCTTTGATGGAGTTGATGACCGAGTTTTGGGTGCTTTCTGATATTTCTTTGTGATTGATGAGATGCAGTAGGTATTTTCTGATTTCTTCTTTTTGAATGGTTGAAGGTTCTCTATCTCCAAAGTGCATGATAAAACGTTTGAAGTGACTCAAATAGCTTTTTATAGTACTGTAGCGATAGCGTTTTAAGCGGAGTTCTCTTTCTAATTCTGATATTTTTTCTTGTTGAAATGGACTGGGTTTTTTCTTTTGTTTGTTGATGATAATCGTTTTTTTTTCCTTTTTGTTTTGGTAGGATTGTGGAATATCAAAATCAATTACAAAATTGCTGATTATCCTTTCTTTGCCTATATAATGATATAGGTGTTCAAAACTTTCTTGGACATAGGGTATTATCCAATATTTTCCGTTCCCATTCCATGTCTTGCCTGGTATTTTTCGGATGGCATTTATCCAACCTACTTTATCGAAAGGGACATATACTCTAAACCATTTTGGCGAGTCATAAAAAAGGTATAGATATGATCCTACGACTTGCTTTCTTATATTTCCGTCTTTGTCAGTGATTTTTTTTACAATTTCTTTTTCTTTTTGACTGATTTCCTTATTCAGTACTGGAATAATATTCGATGGTTTGGCCGATTTTTCTTGAACCAAATTGGCCTTGTCTGTCTCAATGGTTACTTCAAAGTGTTCCTTTAATTGATTATAAGCGGCGGTATTGTAAGGAATATACCAACAACTATGTGTTCGACTCCATTTGCGACCTTGAATTTGGCGGATTCGGTGCTTTGCTGGCTCCGTATTGGGTATGATTACCTTTATATGCGTTGCTCCTCTATGAAAAAACTTTGATACACTTGCTTTTATCTTTGACATCTTTTGATTTTGATTCAATGTTTGATGCCACAAATAAAATGTAAAATAGCATTTGCAACCAAGTTATAAATACTTAATGTCGTTTGTAAGTATTTGTAAACGTTTGTAAACTAACAGAAAAACGAAACCTTTTGTTTTAAAAGGCGTGAATCTGCTACTACGTAGCAGATTGAACCATTGTTTTATCGCTGGGCATAATAGCTCATCAACAATTTTGAATAAATTACTTTGATTTGCATTTTCATAGCAGAATAACTTAAGGATTCTTTACTGAGCTTCTTTTTATGATAGTTGACTTCGTTTACAACTCGTGTCATAGCATGATCGTAAAATTGTCTAGGAAAGCTTCGTTTAAAATCAATGTCTCTATCTGTTGTTTTTTGCCAATCTAACTCATTTACAAAATTACTTTCAACCTCTTGGTACAAACCTGTTCCTTTGATGGGGTAGGCTACGGTGATAGTGAACTGGTCGGGGTTGGCAACTTTTAAATGATGAATGGTTTCTTCTATGTCTTCCATTGTTTCGCCTGGGTAGCCCAACATAATAAATGTGCCTGCTTGCATTCCATATTCTCGTGTTTTTTGTATCATCTTGCGAACTTGATGCACATCAACTCGTCTGTCCATCGCATCTATTATTTTTTGTGAACCACTTTCTGAGCCAATCCATACTCTAAATGCGCCCGCATCTTTTAGGACTTGCACTACTTCTTCGTTCATCCTGTCGGCACGGGTGATACACTCAAAGGGTATCATGGCTTCTTGGGCTTGGACTTCTTCTTGAAATTCTTTTAGCCATTTATGACTTACCGTAAAAACGTCATCAACAAACCAAATACTATCGGGATTATAGGTTTCTTTGAGGTATTTGAGTTCTTGTGCTACGAGTTTGGGTGAGCGTCGGCGATAACTTTGGCCATAGACTGCTGTACTACACCATTTGCAGGTGTAAGGGCAACCTCTTTGTGTACTAACTGTCATGGCACTTTTGCCGTGATGGGTTTTCCATACATTTAGATAGGCAGGTATATCAATTTTTTTGCGATTTGGAAAAGGGAGACTGTCAACTGGACGGATACGGTTGCGCTCGGCTGTCGTAATTATATCGCCTTCAATATTTCTGTAAGCCAATCCTGTGATATGACCAAATTCTTCTCGATTTCCTTTTTCGACTGTTTGGACGATTTCGAGCATGGTTTGTTCTCCTTCGCCAATGACAGCAATATTTGCACCTGTTGATAAATAATTATCAACATTGTATCTTATGTCGGGGCCGCCCAATACGATGACACTTTTTTGAAGACTCTCTTCTTTTCGTATAAATTGTACCAACTCAATGACATTGAGTTTGGTCATAAGGTTGGTGTAGATTGCTATGACTTCTGGACGATTTTGAAGTAGGTATTGCTTGAGGTCTTTTTTGTATTTGAAAGTGGTATCAAAAACTTGGTTGTCGTAGCCGTGTTGCTCCAACCAAGCCGATAGATATAAAATACCTAATGGCGGATAAGGTCGCATGATGGCTTGCTCCTTTTCGTCTTCTTTGATGAAATAACCGTGTGTGAAAAGTATATTCATTTTTTCTCTAAATCTATCAAATAATGATCCGCTTGAAATCCGCTTTTATGTATTTTGAATAAGGAATTGCTAAGTCCTAAAATTGTATTTTTTACAAATGTATTTTTGTGCAAAAGAAATTCTAAATAGGATGGAATCATGCCGATGGCAATGCTTGTTTTTTTTGAAAAATGTTGCTGAAAAAAATCATAAAAATTACTAGGACTATAATACCATGTTTGTACGGTATGACCATGTAAATTGACTCCAATTGCGCTTGTTGTATTTCTTCTAAATGCTTCTTTGAACTGTCCTTTTGCAAGAAAATAGAAACTTTCTATCCAACATTTTTTTGGCATTAGGACTGCTATAAATCGTCCTTTTTCGTTTAATAGTCGTGGTATTGCAAGCGAAATGGCTTGCAATTGTTCAGGGCTTAGGCAGTTTAGACCTCCAAAGTTTGAAAATATTAAATCAAATTTATACTCAAAGTTAGTTTTACTAATCGTTGCAATATCAAGGGTTTGTGTTTTTATATTTAAACCTTTGCTTGTTGCTTTATGGAGGGTTTGCTCCAGCATCTTTCTTGATATATCGGTTGCTATTACTTGATGGCCTTGTTGTGCAAAATGGCAAGCATCTTCTCCTGTACCACAATTTAATTCTAAAATGTGAAGCGATTTTTTTTGCGGTAAGTTATTGCTCAAATATGCCCAAACGTTCGAGCGTTGCCGTTTGCCAATGATGCTATTGGTGAAAATATCATCGTAGGGGAGTGCTGCTATATCAAAATCGGCACTCATGATTCGATGGGGCTATAACTGTTTAATTTCATTTTGTGAAAGGCGGCTTTGGGAATATTGTAGAGCATGGCCAACACATTTTTGATGGGATTTCCTTTTGGAAGCGGATGGCTTGAAAAGGAATTTTTCAAGCTCAACCATCCTTTTTTGATGCGATACCGATTGTGAACATAACGTTGTAGGGTTTTATAAAATGCTTTGGGATATGTATTTTGAAACATCATATCCAAATCATCGGAGTCCGTCCAATTGGCTTTGAGTTTTAAATCGCCTTTTACTTTGTCGTAAAATTTAGTGCCTGGCAATGGATAAGAGACCGAGATTCCTACATCGTCGGGCATAATATCTAATACCATTTTGATGGTTTTTTGAATGTCGGAGAGGGTTTCACCCAAATAACCAAATTGCAAAAATAGTGCGACTTGAATTCCTTTTTGCTGAAGTAGTTTTGTGGCTTTGTGTATTTGCTCGACTTTGGTGCCTTTGTCCATCGCATCGAGTATTTTTTGAGAGCCTGATTCGGCTCCTAGCCATACGGTGTGCAAACCTGACTCGGCTAAGGCATCTATATTGTCTTCTTTGAGCAAAAGGTCAACTCTGGATTGTATTTTGTATTGAATATTGAGTTTTCTTTCTTTGAGAATATCTCTAAATTCTTGTACCCAATTGGGTTTGAGTCCAAAGATATCATCGCACATCCAAAAGTAATGGACATCGTATTTGTTGACGAGCATTTCTATTTCGTCAACGACTCGCTTGGGCGAGCGTGTGTTGTAGCGATTGCCATAAATGGGCTTGGCGCACCAGTTGCATTTGTAGGGGCAGCCGCGTGTTGTGGCGATGTTGAGGGCTGCATAGCCTTGGTGATTTTGCCAAATTTCTTTGTAGGGTTTTACATCTATCAAATCCCATGCGGGCTGGGGGAGAGTGTCTAGTTCTCGTAGAACTGGACGTGCTGGATTTTTGTGGAGTTGCTGGCCTTTTTTATAACTTATTCCTAATATATCTTCAGTGGATGCTTTGTTTTCTAAGCACGTTATTAGTTCTAAAAGTGTGATTTCACCTTCTCCGTGAATGACAAAATCGGCTCCGTTTTTTAAATAGGATTCGTAATGGTCGGTTGAGTCAGAACTGCATACGATGACTTGGCAGTCCTGAGCTTTGCCATACGCTGCCATCTTGAAGGCTGCTTGACGCATGGTCGTTAGGCACATCTTGGTGAGGTAGTTGAAACCGTCGTCATAAATGACCAAAAATTGTGGTTTTTCGCTTTGTAGTTTGGCTTGGATGGACTCGACATTGTCTCGCAAATTGTTGTCATAGAGCGAAACGGTGTGGCCATTTTGGCGCATAAAACTGGCGGCAAAAATAGTACCCAGCGGTGGATAAGGTTGCTTGGCTTTCCATTGCTTTTGGTCAAATTTGTAAAAATAAGAGTTTGCGAAAAGTATATGCGCCATATTTAGAAAACTACATTTTCAAATTTAATTTGATGTTCTTTTTCAAATTGTTCTATATTTTGAGCGAAGCGTTCGCTGACAACTTTCTGAAAGTTGGGGCCGTGACTTTTGGATACATAAGGCGTGGTTTTGAAGGCTATTTCGAGCCATTCGGGACTGAGTTGGTTTTTGAATTTTTGCTGGTATCGTTTCCAACTCCAATTCATAAATTGTCGTCCAAGCCATTGTCCAAAAGTATTATCAAAAATAATTAAAATTAGTTTTTGAAAAAAGGTTTTGTCGGGACTTTGTATAATAAGTTGATTGGTTTGGGTTTTATGATTTGGAAAATAGTCATTGACCCAACTATTCGATTTTTTTAGTTTGATGTAGGTTTCATAGCCGTAAGTCGGTATCATGCTTACAATTTCGGTAGCTGTAAAGCGATTTTTTTCGTCTATTTCCAGATGATTTTCGTCTATGATATAGTTCGCACAAAAGTGTTTGCGGGTATTGAATAAAAATAAAATTCGATATAAAACGATGAAAAGTTTGGTTAGCCAAACTTTGCCTGATTGGGCAATGATAAAATAGTCGATGTCGCTATCTTGGTGCATGACTCCTTTGGAAATACTACCCGACAAGCATATTGCTTTTATAAATGGAATTGAAGCTAAAACTTTGCTATATTTTTGTGCAAGTGGTAATTTTTGAATTGCTCTTTGGTTGCATTCTTGGCGATAGGCCACTTGCTTGGCAAGTGGCTTGGTGCTAAAATATTGGCTGTGCTGGTATATTTTTTTTTCCTTAACTAAGGAATTGATTACGGTATCTAGCTTGGAAGATTCGGTGTTTAGGTGATTTTTGATTTCGTTGAGGGTGAGTGGATGGTCAAATACTTTAAAATATAGGAGTATTAGTAGGATTTGTTCCGTTACTTTAGATTGGGGTATGGCCGATATGTTGTTGTACGCTCTCATCCAATTCATTCAAGGTGTAAAATACAAAAAGCTCCATTAAGTATAGTAACTTAATGGAGCTTTTTGTCGCGAAATTGCAATTAATCTTAGAATTGCGATTGTAAAGGCACTTCGGCACCTCCGCCTGCACTACCTACCATAAGTGTAGTGACAATGCATAGTACAAAAAGTGCTATAGCTAATCCCCAAGTAATTTTTTCAATCATGTCTGTAGATTTGGCTGCGCCAAACATTTGGTTGGAAGCTGCTCCTCCAAATGTTGAATCTACACCTCCACCTTTGGGGTTTTGTATCAAAACGGCACCCATCAATAAGACACAAACAAGTGCAATCAAAACGGTCATAAAAGTTAACATATAAAATATAGTTTAGTATTTGTAAAAGGATTTTTTGAAAATTTAATCTTCAAAATAATTGAGTTCTTTAATTTTTTGTGCAAAGAAAGCACTTTTTTCGGGAAAAATCAAGCTCAATCGCTCATACATTTTAATGGCTTTTTCGGAATAGCCTTGTGCGGCCAAAAGGTCGGCTAATGTTTGAGAAATAATCTCCTCGCTTTCGAGAATACTTTTGCTGGCCAATTCTTGGCTAACTTCTTTTTTAGATTTTTCCTTTTTGCGTTGTTTCTTTTTCTTTTTTTTCTTATTGACTTTTAACAGTTTTTTGATTTGTTTGTTGCGGTCTGGTGTATTTTTTTCTGGTATGGGGATTGGAGTATTGAACTCTGTTACAAGCGTTTTATCTTCATTTGTATTGTAAAAATCCAACCAACTATTAAAGGATAATTTTGATTTTGGCGTGTTTTCTAACTCTTCTTGTGTCCCTTTATCGGTATTTTCTTTTATAAACAGAGGAATTTCTTCTTCTCGAATTTCTTCAATTTCTTCGCTCTCAAACTCTACAAGAATATCTTTTGTCTCTTGATTTTCTATGAGTTCTATTAGTTCTTCTTCCTCTTTTTCTAGTATTAATTCGTTATTTTCTAGTTCGAGTTGTTCTTCTATTGGTTGGGTGTTAGGTTCTATAGCCCAGTCACTTATGGCATTTTCTTCTATGATTTCTTCTTCAAAGGGTCTGTCTGTTAGCGGTTCTTCGTTGGGAGAGTCGCTTGCTTTTTCGCCGAGCTCTTCCTTTGATGTTTTTTCATTTTCTTCTTCAATAAAATCTTCGAAAGTTATGATTTTATCTTCGGAGGTTTCGAGCTGAACTTTATCTTCGGGTAAAAATTCATTTAGAATCCGATCTATCAAAGTATCGGGTGTACTTTGTGCTTCGGGCAAAATATCTTCTTCAATGATTGGCGTTTCTACTTCAAAAACAATTTCTTTTTCGGGTTCTACTTTATTGTCAAATGGCGATGGCTCGACACTATTAATAATAGTGTCGTTGGTTTCAGCCATTAATGGGGCTTCTTCTTCTAATTCAAAATTGGCTTCTAAATCCTCCTCTAATTTATCCAGTTCTTTGAGTTCTAAATAGTCTTCATTTATACCAACACTATTATCGGTAACACTAATTTGAATTGGATTTCTAAATAATTGATGGTGCAACAAACTTCGATTGATACTATAAGTTGCGGCCAATTGCAGATGCTTTGGGTATTCTTTGCGCTCTTCAATTTTGCTTTTTTGAACGAGTAAATACCTTAGATTTTGACAATAGGGATATTGTGCCACCAAGTTTTCGATTTCTTGGTAACTTATATCATAAAGTTGTTGAGGATTTTGAAGATAATATATTAAACTCTCTGCGGTCATACTATAAAGCTACGACATTTTCTACCAATTTGTAAAGGCTTTTCTGAAAATATCTTCCAAAAGTTGTTCATTTATGGATTCAATTGCGGTATCTTGAATGTCTAAGAGATTGATTTGGCTGTCATAATCGAAAAAGTAAGAAAAATTTTGTTTCCAACTTTTTTCTTCGTCTAAATTATCCTTAAAATCTATGCCAACCGTTACATTGAGTCGGTTGAGTGCTGTTTGGGCACCTGCTTGTGGTGCAACCGCATCTACTCGATAGGTGACTATCGAGCCTTCGATTTCATAATCTGCGTCTCGGTCGGTTGGTTGCAAACGGGTTTCACGTCGTATTTTATCAATGAGTTCTTCGGCAAAGGTTTGTCCCAAAATAGGAGGTGCTTGAGGCGCAGTAACTCTGAAAATATCAATAAAATAAGTAGTGGCATTTTTGTCAATACTGATGCCATCAAAGGAGTATTTGCAACTGCAACAAAATAGAAGTACTAGAATGAGACTATATTTATTCATACTTGAAGGTTGCGATTTTGGCTATGATGGTTGGTTGACTGTTGCACATTATAATTTTAGCGCAAAAGAAGTTTATGCTATCATTGCAAACCGTATTGTTTGATTTTGCGATACAAGGTTCGTTCGGAGATTTCGAGGTCACTGGCTGCATCTTTGCGTCGGCCTTGATGCTTTTTTAGTGCTTTGCGAATCATGTCTTTTTCCATGTCTGCAAGAGATAAACTTTCTTCTACAATTTCGGTGTTTTGAAAAGTATCTTCATCGCTGACTTGGTTTAAAATAATAGGGCGATTGTTGTCAAACCGTTGTAGCTCGTCGTCGTGTTTGCTGTGATTGGAATAGGGGATGTTAGAAACAGGATTTTCAAAGTTGTAGCTGGGCCGCTTTACAGGCATTTTTGATGCTTGTAATTGATTGAGCTGATTGATGTCGGGTACTCGCAATTCGTTGGTATCAATAATACCTAGTATCAAAGATTTTACATCATTCAAATCTTCTCGTACTTCGCTCATATCATTACGCATTTCAAAAAGGAGCTTGTACAAAATTTCTCTTTCTTGAAAATTGTCAGAGTTGCCATTATTGGTAGCGATACTTGGCAAGTTTCGATTCAAAATATTGGGTACTAACTCTATAAAATGCTCGGCCGTGATGAGTCTATCTTCAACCATGACGGAGAGTTGCTCGGCTACATTCTTTAACTCCCGAATATTACCTGGCCAGGAGTAGTTTTCTAAAACTAAGCGAGCTTTTTCATCTAACTGAATGGGAGAACTTCTGTATTTCTCGGCAAAATCAAGTGTGAATTTCCGAAACAACATATAAATATCTTCGGGTCGTTCTTTGAGTGCAGGCACTTGTATTTGTACGGTTTGCAAACGATAATAGAGGTCTTGTCTAAATTTGCCTTCTTGTATTTTTTTCTCTAAATCAACGTTTGTGGCAGCAATGATGCGTACATCTGTACGAGTACCTTTGGAAGCACCTACTCGAATAAACTCGCCTGATTCTAATACTCGTAGTAAATAGGCTTGGGTTTCGAGTGGCATTTCGCCAATTTCATCCAAAAAAATTGTTCCGCCATTGTAGGTCTCAAAATAGCCTTTGCGGTCTGAAGTTGCGCCTGTAAAAGCTCCTTTTTCGTGTCCAAATAATTCTGAATTGATAGTGCCTTCAGGGATAGCACCACAGTTGATTGCAATTAGACCTTCGTGTTTTCGTGAACTTAGTGAATGTATGATTTTTGAAAATACTTCTTTTCCAACGCCGCTTTCTCCTCGTATCAATACCGATAAATCGGTATTGGCTACTCGCATGGCTATCCCAAGAGCTTGGTCAAGCGATGCGGATTGTCCAATGATACCAAATCGTTGTTTTATGGATTGTATGTTTTTCATAGTTATATTTTCGCTTTTTCTTAATCCAAAGAAAAAACGGAATTCGGTTTTTCTGTACTTAGACCAGTTGTCCTTTCAAGGTAGCACTGGTAGCCTCAAATACTTTTACTTGTACATAGTCTCCTGGTTGGAGGCCGTCTTTCTTAGAAAAAACAATCATTTTGTTTTGAGAGTTGCGACCTTTAAACTCTTTATCTGATTTTTTTGAATCGCCCTCAATCAAAACTTTAAAGGTTTTTCCAATATCGGCTTGGTTATTTTTAAAAGAAATCTGGTTTTGAAGCCGAATTACTTCATTTAACCTACGCTTTTTTGTTTCCAAAGGTATATCATCCGTGTATTTTCGGGCAGCCAAAGTGCCAGGTCGTTCGGAGTAGAAAAACATATAAGACATACTATAATTCGCATATTCTATCATGCTTAGTGTGTCTTGATGCTCTTCCTCAGTTTCAGTGCAAAAACCCGTAATAATGTCTGACGATATGGCACAATCGGGCATGATATTGTAGATAGATTGGACCCGTTCTTTGTACCATTCTCGGTCATAGGTTCTGTTCATCAATTTTAATACTCGACTATTGCCAGATTGAACGGGCAAATGAATGTATTTACAAATATTTTCATGGCTGGCCATCGTATGTAAGACTTCATCCGTAATATCTTTGGGGTGCGAAGTCGAAAATCGTATACGCAAATCGGGGCTTACTTTTGCGACCATTTCTATGAGATTCGCAAAATTGACCGTTTCTTCGGATTCAGGATTTTTCCATTTATATGAATCTACATTTTGACCAAGTAGTGTAACTTCTCGATAACCTTTTTGGAACAAGTCTGTGGCTTCGGCAACAATGCTAAAAGCATTGCGGCTGCGCTCTCGGCCACGTGTAAATGGAACTACGCAAAAAGAACACATATTGTCGCAACCACGCATGATGGAAATAAAAGCGGTTATACCATTAGTCCCTAGACGTAGTGGACTAATATCGGCATAGGTTTCTTCTCGTGATAAAAATACATTTACACCTTTTTCTCCATCTTCGGCATTGGCAATTAATGTTGGTATATCACGATAGGCATCAGGACCAACGACCATATCAACAAGTCGTTCTTCTTCTAGGAATTTTTCTTTGAGTCGTTCGGCCATACAGCCCAAAACACCAACTAATGTACCTGGGCGATTTTCTTTTACCTTATCAAAAATGCGTAGTCTTTTGCGAACAGTATCTTCGGCTTTTTCACGAATAGAGCAGGTATTGATAAGAATCAGATCTGATTCTTCCATATTGCGAGTAGGAGCGTAGTTGATTTCATTGAGAATGGAAGCTACGATTTCGCTATCGCTAAAATTCATTTGGCAACCATAGCTTTCAATGTAAAACTTTTTTTGGTTGGGCTTATCACTTCCTTTCTGTTGAAAAAAAACTTCTCCTTGTTTTTTTTCGTCAATTTCTTTATTCCCAGTTAAAGTAGGATTATTGTTGTACATATATTTATAGTATAAATTGCTTTTTGGGGTTTCTTTATTTTCAACGTTTACCCCAAAAATAAAGTTCAGCTAATTCTGATAGAATTAGCTACTATGTGTGAGTTCAGAATATAAACTTGTACGTGTTTTCTGTTTATTTGCTTTGCTTAGATGGTAATTTTGACTCGTAAAATTCATGATTTCTTGAAAAAGTAATACATCTTCTTCTTCAATTTTATTGAAAAATATTTTTGAACGATGCCATTTGTATTTTTCCAATTCTTCTTCAAATTCTAATAACAAATCAGAAGCTGGAAA
>JAHDEQ010000014.1:0-23345 GCA_020628755.1 Saprospiraceae bacterium | reverse complement strand
TGCAAATCTAAGTGTTTTTTTTGATTTTATGACAAAATGACAGTCAGTTTATACTAAAAAAGGGGCTGGGACATAAGTCTCAGCCCCTTTTTGATGGGGAAAATTTTTTAACTGTATTAGAATTTGGGACATAAAATACTTTCGCTATCATATTCGCCTATATAGGCAACTGAAAGTTCAAAGGAATTTCGATTACCTCCCATACTTGATAAGTCTTTTAAATTTAAGTCATAGCTCAAACCTATCAGCATACCATTGTGTTCTAGACCAATTAGTGCTACCAAAGCATCTACATTGAACGAATCATCAAATGGGTTTTGAACAGGTCGTAGCCAAGTACCAAATTGTATCGCAGTACCATTGTATTCACTTATCGAAAGTCTCGCATTGGTTCCTATATTCATTCCGAGGTATGGCCCTTGCAGGATCATAGACGCACGAGGAATTAGGGCAAAGGATTCTGTGATTTTAATATTACTACTTATATGCGCCGTATATTTTTGAAAAAGTGGATGACTTATGCCATTGGGTTCTTCTTTATCATAATAAAATGAAACTTCTGGTGTACCGATATGATGTATAGCTCCTCCTAAAAAGAAGGATAATTTTCTATTAATTGCAACAGAATAATTGATACCAGCATTGAGGTCGGTAAACGAAAAATTGTTAGGTGGAAGTGTTTCTTGAGTTGGTAAGCTATAACCAAATTCTCCATCAAACTGGTCTTCAAATGTGAAATTACCATAGCTTACATTGCGTTGCCCCAATGCTCCTTGGATACCTATAGTAAGGTACTGTGTACTGCTTGCGTCCAAAGCCTTGTGATACGCAGTCGAAAAAGCCATTTGAGTAGTGTTAAATTCTATAGAATTGACTTGGTCGGAGTAAAACATAATACCAACAGCTACTTTGTCTTTGTATTGCATTTTAAAAACTTGATCCAAGCCAAATTTGACTTCTAAAGAAGCGGCATAGGTTTTGAACGGGTCATTGATAGCTCCTCGCCATTGGTCTCTATAAATGCCCGCTAGGCGATATTTTCCATCAAATGCTCCCGTCAAAGCTGGATTTAATGTTAGCGGAGATGCATAAAATTGGGTAAATTGTCTGTCTTGAGCCGCCATAGAAAAACCAATGCACAAGAGCATAAAGATGATAAATAATCGATTCATATAATGAAGAATAATTATGATTAAATGTTGTCTTAAAAAAAGCGAGGCAAAAATAGTAATAAAAACTACTTTTCCTGAACGGACTTTAAAACTAATTTAGTATTTTGCCTCAAATTGTTAACTAAACCATGCGAAAATAGTTTATCCTTCATGTACTACGCAATTTGTCATTTAAGTGTTGTTCCTGTTCGTTCCAATTCTTCTGATAAGAGTGAAATGGTAACACAGCTCTTATTTGGTGAAGTTGTGGAAATTATTGAAAAAAAAGGTTCGTGGTGGCGTATTAGATGCACTTGGGATAATTACATGGGTTGGATAGACAAAAAACAGGTGAGTCTTATCAGTCCTACTGAAGCCGAAGCCTATCAACAACAATTCGCTTATAATTTAGAATTGTTGCAACCACTTATTGGCGACGAACATTATCTTCCAATTACTTTAGGTGCCCGATTGCCTTTGTTTGATGGTTTACGATTAAAGATAAAAGAAACGACTTATCAATTCAGTGGTCAAGCTGTTTTTCCTGACGAGCTGAAACCGTCCATTGATATGGTTCTTAAAATAGCTCGTAAATATTTGTATGCTCCTTATCTTTGGGGAGGACGTTCTCCGCTAGGAATAGACTGTTCTGGTTTTACACAAAATGTTTTTAAAATGGTTGGTATTGCTTTGCCAAGAGATGCTTATCAGCAAGTGGAAGTAGGGGAGTTGATTGATTTTATGGAGCAATCAAGAGCTGGAGATTTGGCTTTTTTTGAAAATAAAAGTGGCCGAATTACACACGTCGGAATTTTGTATGATGAAAATCATATCATACATGCCTCTGGAAGAGTGCGAATTGATAAAGTGGATCATTTTGGTATTTTTAATACAGAACTCAATAAATATACCCACCGAATGCGTGTTGTCAAACGCATTCTAAACGACGATTTTTTTCAAGAAATCAAATCTGATATCATACCCGAAAAAGTTGAAAATCAAGTAGAATTGTTTTAGGTTTTCAAACCCAACTAAGCTATCTTTACGACTTCTATTCAAACAAACTATATTATGTCCGATAAATTAAGGTATGATATGCGTGGTGTCTCTGCCACAAAAGACGAAGTACACGCTGCCATTAAGCATCTCGATAAGGGTTTATATCCCAATGCCTTTTGCAAAATATTACCTGATATTGCTGCTGGCGATAATCAGTATTGTAATCTGATGCACGCTGATACGGCTGGTACTAAAACCAGTTTGGCGTATATGTATTGGCAAGAAACGGGCGATTTAGATGTGTGGAAAGGGATAGCTCAAGATGCTATTGTTATGAATCTTGATGATATGGGCTGCGTAGGTTGTATTGATAACATTTTGCTTTCTTCAACTATAGGTCGAAATAAAAATTTGATAACGGGTGATGTTATCAGTACTTTAATTAATACGGCTGTCGAATTTACCGATATGTTGCGTTCGCATGGTATCAATGTACATTTGGCAGGAGGCGAAACAGCAGATGTTGGCGATATTGTACGAACTTTAGATGTAGGTTATACGGCCTTTGGACGTATGAAACGCTCCGATGTTGTAGTCAATGACATAAAGGCAGGAGATGTAATTGTTGGTTTAGCTTCTTATGGCCAAACGACTTACGAAGATCGCTACAATGGTGGTATGGGAAGCAATGGTCTAACATCGGCTAGGCACGATGTTTTCAATTTTGATTATGCCGAACAATATCCCGATAGCTTTGATCCCAATACGCCCAAAGAGTATATTTATGTTGGGATGCGTTACCTCAAAGATGAAATTGAAGTGGATGGCAAAAAAATAGATGTGGGTTCTTTGGTGCTTTCGCCGACTCGCACTTATTTGCCTGTGATAAAAGTTTTATTGGATGAGTTGCGTCCCTACATCAATGGTATGATACATTGTACTGGCGGAGCGCAGACCAAGATTTTGAAATTTATTCAAAATAAACATATTATCAAGGATAATATGTTGCCAATTCCACCGTTATTTCAATTGATACAACAAGAATCTGGCGTTTCTTATAAAGAAATGTATCAAGTATTTAACATGGGACATCGTTTGGAACTGTATTTGCCTGAGAAATATGCACAAGAAGTCATTAATATCGCCCAATCCTTCAATATAGACGCCCAAATCATTGGTCGTGTTGAAGAATCGGTAGGCGAAAAATTGACCATTTTATCAGAGGAAGGAGAGCAACTTATATATTAAATTTTTCAAATATATAAGTTTATTTTGTTAAAATCTAAACTCTAGTTCGGCATCCCAAAAAAATACACTATTTTTGTAAAAACGAAAAAAAACTCTCGATACAACAATCAACACCCCTTTAGGAGCAATCCATTATTCGCACTATTTTTTCAAAGACTATTGCAGTAATTCAGAAAGAAAAACTATTTACGTTACTTATTGACGAATCTAAGATGTTGAGACTATTATTACTGTCAACTATTTTTTTGCTTTTACAATTGCCTTCTATAAAAGCACAAGTTTTGGGTGAGCAAACGATTGGAACAGTATCGTTTTCTACTGAAGTGGCTAACGATACCCAAGTCACGGGCCTTGTCAATTCGCCTACATCCTCTTCCATCTCTTTCAAATTTGTAAAGAACTCCATCACGCTCGAAGAAGAAATTTTTGTAGTACCGCTTTTGTCGGATAATACTTTTTCTTTTTCCTTTAAATTAGAAGAGCCAACTCCCATCACGGCCTCTTACGAAGGCCGTGAAGCCAAACTCTACCTAGAACCTGGCGATGACTTAAAATTGCAATTTGAAGGAAATAAATTTCCTGTTAGTCTAAAATTCTTCGGCAAAGGTTCTCATCACAATGATTACTTTTTTGCGAGTCAACAACAATTTGCTGACTGGAATGCGGACTTTATACATTTTGAAATTTCGAGACTCAAAGCTCAAGAGTTTAAGCTGTTTATGAATCGGCTTAAACAACAAAAATGGGATTTTTTCCAAAATTTTGACCTCGGCAAAAAACTCAATTTTTCGGAGCAATTTACAATCTATGCTCACGCCAATATTGATTATTGGTGGGCCTACAACTTGATAAAATATCGTATTGAGCGACCCATTTTGACGGGGAAGCCTGTGCCCATGACTTTGTCCAATGATTATTATTCTTTTTTAAACGAACTCTTGATCAACAACGATAAGGCACTCACCAATCCGCACTATCAAGCATTTTTGGAAGAATACGTCAGTTTGATTAAAGATAATGCGCTTCCTAGAAATAACGTTTCTGAGAACGAAATCTATTATTTTGTAGAAACTTCGACGGCTTTATTATTAGCTAAACCTGATGAAATGCCTCCTTTGGCAGAGCCAAAGCAAGGGGATCGCTTGAAATATTTGCAAGAACATTCTGATTTCAAATCAAAAGTAAACGTCAAAGGAGTGGAGTCAGAAGATTACTGGTACAAAGTCCAAACCAAAGACGGAATAGAAGGTTGGGTACTCGGTATTGGCATCAAAAAATTAGAAACGAATATTGAGACTAATACAAATACTTTCAACCCTTCAGATAGCAAAATGGAACGTTATATTGTTACCAAAATGGACAATCTCAAAGTTAGAGAAACGCCTTTTGATGACAAGAATATTGTCGCAACTTTATCGAGAAATACCGAATTGACTTATCTTCTAAACAAAACGACTGAGTATTTTAAATATCCGCATCAAGGTATTTCTTATATAGATTATTTTTATAAGATTAAAACTGCTGATGGCAAAATTGGTTGGATTCCAAAAATGAGTTTTGAGTTTAAAGAACGGGAAGTCACTAACGAATTTGTAGCCAAAGGTGGTAGCATCGCTACCTCCTCGACCTCTGATTTAGATGCGTACTTTGAAGACAAAACCCTTTTTTATGCGAAGGCAAAGGAATTATACTGGAAAACCTTGCATCAAGATATTGCACAAGTTGGTAGAGAAATTGCAAAATTTAGAGACATCAACCCTTATGATACTTATACCAAAGTGCTTTCTGCGGCTTACGAAATAGCTCAACTTCGAGGCAAAGGAGATGCAGAGTTTGTGAAAAACTATGCGTACAGCAACATTAAAACGCCCGTTATAAAAGGACAAAATCTCTCCCGAACTTACCAAAAAAATAAGACGGTCAACCGCCCAAGTCCTTCGCTTGCCATTAATCCATCTGATTATGTAGAAATAGATGCCAAACCCAAAGCTCGCCCGACCACTCCGACCCGAATCAGTGGCAAGGTTGAGTTGCCTACTCAATATCCTGTTGAATTGGTTTTGTTTACTGACCCGATTTTGTTTCAAGAAAAACGCTTCGAACTAAATCGAGATTTCTTATTCAATATCAATCTTTCTGAACCTTTAATGGGCAAAATTGAATATGGCACAGAGTCTATTCCTGTGTATTTAGAACCTGGCGATAGAATTGAGATTTTTGCCAAAGGCACAAGTCTGTTTAAATCGCTTAGTTTTAAAGGAAAGGGTAGCCTGCACAACGAATATTTATTCGAAGCTCAAAAAAACTTTGAACCTATAGAGCGAGAAATGGAAACTAAAATTCGCCATGCGAAAGCCAGCGAATTTAAAGATTTTATGCTGACTTCCCTCAAGAAAAAGCACTCGTTTAGAGAAAAGTATCATAAAAAATCGTCGCTAACTTCTGACTTCAAAACGCTTATGCAAGCCGATATTGATTATTGGTATGGCTTTCATATGCTTAATTATACCATTGAGCATCCCTTGTATCATGGCGAAAACGAACGCATTGATGTTGATCCTAGATATTATAATTTTTTAAACTCTTTAGAATTGTCGCCTGAAGGTGTATTGCCGAATGAAAATTACACTTATTTCTTGAACGAATACCTTGCTTTTCAAGCCGAAAAAGAAGAGCATGAGGGCATGACAATTACCGAAATTGCCAAGCAATTTCTACAAAAAGAAGCACAATATTATATAGTGGCCAAAGAATTGAGTATTGCTTGTAAAAGAGGCAAAAGTCTGGATTTGGGCCCTGCCATCAAGCGTTTTATTGATACTTGTCCTTACGAAGTTTATAACGATGTATTGCGCTTTGTATATAATGAGGCCAAGGGGCTGATTGTTGGAACGAGAGCACCAGATTTTTCGCTAAAAAATATGGAAGGACAGGAAGTTTCAATGAGCGATTACAAAGGTAAGGTTGTTTATCTTGATTTTTGGGCGACTTGGTGCAATCCTTGTGTACGAGCCTTAAATCATAGCCAAAAGTTAGGAGAAACTTTTGCGGGGCAAGATGTTGTTTTCTTGTATATTTCTTTGGATGAAAATAAAAAAGAATGGGAAAATTTTCTTGCTAGTAATGACCTGACAGGTGTGCATTTGCATGAAGACAATGGCAATATTTATCAATCTGAAATTGCTCGTTTGTATAAAGTTAAAAAACTACCAACTTATATTTTGATTGATAAAAATGGTAAAATAGCTTATAATCCTGCCAAAAACCCAGGCAACAGCCAACTCATTGCCCAGATCAATGAATTGCTTTCTCGCCGCAAAAATCACAAATAGATTTCTTTTTTTGAAAAAAGGCCGAGACTAAAAAACAAAAAGGCTTTGGGGAATCCCAAAGCCTTTTTGTTTTTTTAGGAATGAGTGAGGCTAAGAATTTAAAATTCCAAGTATCAAAAATATAATACCTACCAATCCAATAATACCTCCTACAAAGCCAAACAAGCCAGGTAAAATACCGAGTGCGGCAATGATTCCACAACCAATAGCTACGATAAGCAATAATAAGCCCAGTCGAAATTGAGGTTCGTCCACGACACCTCTTTTTTGAGCTTTTTCTTCGTACTTGGCCATTTTCTTTTCGAGCTTTTCCATTTTTTTCTCTAAGCGAGCTTGCTCTTTTAGTTCTTTCTTTGTCAATTGCTCCTCTTCGAGCATTTCTTCAAGAACTGGATGATTTTCGGTAGGAGTTGGCTTTACTGCAAATACAGTTGTTGCTTGCAGCATTACAAACAAACCGAAAATAAGAATGATAATCTTTTTCATTGATGTATAGTTTATTTATAAATTTCTCAAAAAATGGATTTCAATTTACGATCATTCCTTACCCTTTGCTTCCTTTTGCATCTCTTTTTTCGCTGTCATATCACGGTTTTTGACATATTTTTCGAGCCATTCATCTTGTTCCCACAGCATGTGCATGATGGATTCGCGTGCAGCATATCCATGACTTTCTTTTGGCAACATAACTAAACGAACCGTCGCACCTAAACCTTTTAAAGCATTAAAATAGCGTTCCGATTGCATCGGATAGGTTCCACTATTATTATCTTCTTCGCCATGAATTAATAAAAGTGGTGTCTTCATTTTATCACAGTGCATAAAGGGAGACATCGTATAATAAACATCTGGTGCTTCCCAATAATTACGTTCTTCGCTTTGGAAACCAAAGGGAGTCAAGGTTCGATTGTAAGCTCCCGAACGTGCAATTCCTGCTGCAAATAAATTGGAATGTGTCAATAAATTCGCTGTCATAAAAGCTCCATAAGAGTGGCCGCCCACCGCAACACGGTTGCGGTCAATATAGCCTAATTTATCAACGGCATCAATGGCTGCTTTGGCATTGGCTACCAATTGACTACGAAACGAATCGTTGGGTTCTTCTTCGCCTTCTCCAATAATAGGAAAAGCAGTGTCATCTAACACGACATAACCTCGATTGACCCAAAATAAGGGTGAACCATACCAAGGATAGGTAAACTCTTTGGAGCTGGAAGTTACTTGAGAAGCCGAGTTTTTATCCTTGTATTCTCGTGGATAAGCCCACATAAGCATGGGCATTTTTTCTTTATTCTCTTTGTCATATCCTACAGGTAAGTATAGTGTTGCCGACAATTCTAAACCATCATCTCGTTTGTAAGTAATGACTTCTTTATGTACATCATTAATGGCATCAAATGGATTTTTAAAATTGGTAATGGGCGTGGCCTTTTTAGAAGTGATACTTCTAAAATAGTAGTTGGGATATTTGTTTTGAGATTCCAATCGGCTCAATACTTTTCCTTTTTTAATATCAATTGCAGCTACCAAAGTTTCGAGCATTTCATCATCGACTGCTTGGTACAAACGCAAATTTTCTTTCTTCTTTGTATCATAGCAATCTACAAAAGGAAATTTTCCTTCTTCCGAATAGCCATCACCTAATAGATACAAACGACCATTGTCAATATCCAAAACCGAACGATTGTATTCGTTTTTCTTAGTCACAAATTGCCCTGGGTCGCTATAGCGGTCTTGATAATTTCGAGAATTGAACACCTCATAACCTTTGCTTGCATCCGAAGGGTCAAAAAACGAAGTGTTGAGCATACGAGTATTCCACCAATAATCGTATGCAATCGCCATATTGTCGGTTCCCCAATCAATATCGTAATAACGTAGTTTGGTTTTTAATAATAATGATTTGTCTCCATCAAAAGGTGCATCTTGCTGATAAATGGCATCACGGTATTCGACTTCCTTTTCGGGGTCGCCACCATCTTCCGCTTCTGCCCAGTAAAGGGTAGCTGGGCGGTCAGCCCGCCAGCTAATGTCGCGTGGTTCTTTGCGTACCGCCATAAATCCTTTGGGCAAATCTTCTAGCAAAGGCGTTTTTAAAAATAACTTTACTAAATCGCCATTTTTGTCATAAATATTAGTTTCTGACGGAAAACGATAATAGGGGACAAGGTAAGAGAAGGGTTCATGTGTGGTCAAGACCATCACATATTCGCCATCGGGTGAAAAGCTGATATTGCGATACATTGCGGCTTTGTCCATCCATTTTGCCTTAGTTCCATCGAGGTTTACCTTCCATATTTCAGACTTGGCCAATTGTTTAAAATTGAACTCGTCATTAGGACTTTTAAGCAAATCTTGGTAGGTACGATTTTGTGCTTTTTTGCCGCCATCGTTGGCCGAGATAGTTGGACCAAGCGGTACAGCTTTTTTGGCATCTATCAATTTTCGACGGCCATTTGGAAGCGTCTTAACCAATAAGGCAGAATCATCGGCAAACCAATTGATGACATCTCCCATATTGGCATTGAGGGTGAGGTCAGATAGTTTGTTGGCAGTGCTGGACTCTAAATCCAAAATCCATAATTCAACACCTTTATCCGTTGTATTGGTAAATGCAACTTTGCTTTGCTTATTAGACCAAGTAAAATTGGTCAAGCGCATACGTTGTTTGAGACCCCGAACTTCTATTTCTTTATTGTTTTCAATATCTAAAATTTTGAAAGAATAGTAATATCTAGCTCGGCTTGAAATATTGGTTTGCGGATTGATACGCAAACCAGCCAAACGCATTTCTGTCTCAGATAGTTCTTCGATACTTTTATAATTGGAACGATTGAGTAACAAGGCTTTTGTGCCTGCTGTATTGATGCGAATAGCAGGTGCAAGGTCTGCGTCTGCAAGTACCATAATATCATCGTGTGGAGATTGATATTTTAACTTCTGTTGAGCATCTACTAGATTAGCCATTAGTATTGCTGCCATAAAAAGGATAATTTTTTTCATGATTTACAGTTTTGTGAAAGATAGCTTTACACTGTAAATGTACATTGTTTCTTATACTTGTTTATATAAAAACGATTGAAAATATATGGGAAAAATTGATTTGGAAATGCTTTGGTAGAAAAATATGGGATAGGTATTCCCAGAAAAGTCAATTGCATCGTCGTTTGTCAACGACGATGCAATTGATTCAGCCTGATGGATTTGGCTTGGGCTGTTATGTGATTATTCTACAGCTACTTCTACGTATATAGGCAAGTGGTCGCTATAACCACCAAAGTAGCGGGGGCCACCGTAGGTGCGGTTAGGGCGATACATATTATTGCGTTTATCAAAAAACTGAATTTCTTTAGAATCATAGACTTCAAAACCAAGAGTTTTGATTTTAGAATCGCCATTGAGTGTTGCACCCGAAACGATAAATTGATCCATCATATTCCATTCGCCACGATAGTTGTAACTGCCTTTGCCTTCTTGATCTTGTTTTGCACTACAATTGTACAAACCTTTAGAAGTCAGTGGCTTTTGGTCGGTATCGGCTTTGAGGACTTCAGTCAAGCTTTTGTCATTGGTTTCGTCGTTGAAGTCGCCCATAATGAATATAGAAGCCTTTGGGTTATTCGTTTGAATTTTATCTACTCTATCTCTTAAATATTGGGCAACGTGCATTCGCTTCGGCTCACTTTCTTTTGCGCCTCCATAGCGTGATGGCCAATGGTTGATAAAGAAATAACAAGGTTCTTTTTTAAATTTTCCTTCTATACAAAGGATGTCTCGTGACGTATAGTCTTTTTCGATATGATCAGGAAAAGGTATTCGGATGTAATCCGATTTGTCTAGTTTGAATGAGCCTTTTTTATACAAAAAAGCCACATCAATACCACGCATATCGGGCGATTCGTAATGTACAAACTGGTAGCCGTGTTTTTTTATTTCGGGAAGATTGATAAAATCTTTGAGGACAGATTCGTTTTCCACTTCGCAAAGTCCAATCACTTCGGGATACTCCAATCCTTTCAGAACAGAGCTTATATTAGCCATCTTTTTTTGATAGCGTTGTGTATTCCAGCCCTTTTCGCTTAGTGGCGTAAATTCTTCATCCAGTTTTTGTGGATTGTCAAGTGTATCAAAGAAATTCTCGACATTATAAAATGCAAATCTGTATTGTGGTACAATCGGTTTTTCTTCTTGGTCATTGTTAAAACAAGCCAAAGCGAAAAACAGTAATACGGATAATAAAGTTAATTTTTCCATTAATTCTATCTTTTGAAAAGACAAAATAGCACTCATTTGAGTTTTAAAAAATGTTAGCATGATATGTAATTGTACAGGATTAAGCAAACGAACCTAATTTTGGGTGAAAACCCAAAATAGATGCCAATTTAAATCGGAATTAGGAAAGTGGACAATTTCATTGCCCGATAGATATAAACGAAGAAAAAGGAATTTTATTTTACCTTCTTTGACAAATTCCGTGTTCCGTTCAAAATAAAAGAGAGAAGAACCTGAGAAAGTGAACGATTTTTCACGAAAAAAGTCAAAGAACCTTATTTTATAATGCCAAAATTTCTGCCATTTTTAAATAAACTTGATTCATATCCTTTTGTGAGCTGATGGCTTTTTTGAAGGGAGTATATTTGATTTGATTGTTGACAATACCGACCATGACATTTTTTTTGCCTGCTTGTAAGCCTTCTACTGCATGAAAGCCGAGTTGACTGGCCAACACACGGTCTTTGGCCGTGGGCGAACCTCCTCTTTGTAAGTGTCCTATGATAGCAACTTTTGTATCATAATGGTCAAATTTATTTTTTACTTTTTCTGCAATTTCCATTGCTCCGCCATTTTGATTGCCTTCTGCTACAATGACCAAACTGAACAATTTTTTACGTTTAGAACTTTTTTTAAGCATCAATACCAAATCGTCTATGCTGGTATCTGTTTCGGGAATAAGAATGCCCGAAGCTCCGCTACCTATACCAGTACTCAGCGCAATATGCCCTGCATGGCGACCCATGACTTCTACAAAAAAGAGTCTATTGTGTGAGTCGGCCGTATCTCTGATTTTATCTACAGCTTCAACCGCCGTATTTACAGCAGTATCAAAACCAATGGTATAATCAGTTCCAAATAAATCATTGTCAATCGTCCCAGGTATTCCAATAAAAGGAATATTATGTTCTTTGGAAAAGATGCTTGCACCTGTAAATGTACCATTTCCACCAATTGCTATACAAGCATCTATGTCGTGTGCTAACAGCGACTCATAGGCCAATTTTCGTCCTTCCTTGGTCATAAAACGTTTGGAGCGGGCAGTTTTGAGCATCGTACCACCTCGATGTATAATATTGCCAACATTCTTAGTCTCAAGACGTTTGAGTTCGCCTTCAATCATGCCCGAATAGCCTCGAAGGATTCCATAGATGTGTAAATCATAATAAGTTGCCGTACGTACGACAGCTCGTACGGCTGCATTCATGCCTGGAGCATCGCCCCCCGAAGTAAAAACTGCAATTCGCTTTATGGTTTTCTCCATGATTTTTTATGAGAAGTATTTAATTTAGAGAAGAAAAACTGGTGTCTTTTTTCAAATGATATTGCACTAAATTATTGATGGGTTTTTTAATAACTGTACCCAATTTTATATTATGCTGTGCAAGCACAAATGTAAGAATGTCTTTGAAATAATAGGCAACAGAACCTACAAAATGTGCTTTCAGATTTTGAAAGTTATTGTATTTGAGCAGGTGCCTTTTGACAAATTCTTGAAATGAATTTTGTATTAGTTCTTGCAAAAAAGGATGATTGGGATTTTCTGAATAAAATTTAGAAAATCCAGCCAAAAAAACATTTTTGGCATCAGCTCCATAAATCTGACTGACTAAGTGAGGAACATCTTCAATTTTATATTTTTCTTCAAACTTTGAGATTAAATCAGGAGGCATTTCTCGATATGCATAAGCACGGATTAGTGCTTTGCCCAAATGAGAGCCGCTACCTTCGTCTCCAATCAAATACCCCAAATTAGAAACATTGTCAATAACATTTTTTCCATCATACAAGCAAGTATTAGAGCCAGTTCCCATAATTGAAACCATACCAGCTTGATTGCCGCAGGTAGCACGTGCCGCAGCTAATAAATCGTGATGAATATTTATTGATGCTTTTGGAAAAATAGGAGAGAGTCCTTCTATCAAAACTTTATTGCGATTAGGATTGGAACAGCCAGCCCCGTAAAAAAAAATGTCTTCGACATTATTTTTTATGCCTTGCGCTTCAAATACAGGCAGTAATTCATGAGTAATTGCTGGAGCTTTCCAAAAAAAGGGATTGAATCCTTTGGTAGAAAAAGAAGTCTGAACACTTCCATTGGCAATGACCTGCCAATCGCATTTTGTTGAACCACTATCTGCTACTAATATCATTATATATAAAACTGCTTTGTTGTGTAAAAGTAACACTAAGCCATAATCTTTACAAAAAAACCTCAACAAATTTCAAAACTACTAATCGAAGAAGTTCAAGAACATAGTCTTTGAAGGACAGTATAAATCAAATTACATAAAAAAAAATGTTTTAAAAACAAGAATGAAATTTGTAAAAACAAAATGTTTTAAATAATTTTGAATCAAATTGTTTTAAAAAGTTAAAAAAACAAATTTTGAACTCTTTTTCCTAATGCCTAAAATAGAATTACCCATGTTGAAAAAAAATACACCTCGCAAAAAAATGAAAAGTCAGTTTCTCGAAATTTATGAATACATCCAAAAAAACTGGTTTTGGATGTTGATCGTTTCAGGATTCTTTTATCTAGGAATGACTAAAAATATATCTGTGCATATTTCAATGCAAAATGATGTGCAAACAGCAAGCAATTCGCTTGCTCAACCTGTGAGTCTCCAAAATAAATCCGCAAGAACTGAATTTTCAGTTGCAAATCCATTTTACTCCGTTAAAAATTTCTTTACAGAAAAATCTAAAGAAAAAGGAATAACAAAGTCAGATACCAATTTGAAAATAATCAATCCTATTGATAAAGCGACTCCTAAATCAAATCGTGCCAATGACTTTTCAAATATTAGCTCAATCTTGGCCACTGATTTGTCTCGACGATACGGATTGACTACTTCAGAAGTTGATAATAAAAAACAAACTTGTCTAAATTACATCCGACGATTTTCTAATGTGGCCGTTGCCGAAATGAATAAATTTGGTATCCCTGCAAGCATTACCCTTGCTCAAGCCTTGCTCGAAAGCGATGCTGGAGGAAGTCAATTGGCTCAAAAAAACGACAATCATTTTGGTATTAAGTGCTTTGAACGCAATTGTAAAAAAGGGCATTGTGCCAATTTTTCGGATGACACGCACAAAGATTTTTTTAGAAAATACAATAATGCTTGGGAGAGTTTTCGGGCGCATAGCCATTTGCTAAAAAGCAAACGCTACCAACACTTGCATTTGCTAGGAACAAAAAATTATAAAAAATGGGCGCATGGCTTGCAAAAAGCAGGCTATGCTACTGACCAAAAATATGCAGATAAGTTGATTAATATTATAGAAAAAATGGAGTTATACAGATACGATATTTGATTTTATTTGCTTTGAGAAAAAATATATTTTCAAATTTTGACAATGCCATTAAATTATATTCTCTTTAGATTTGAACTATTTGCTGCTGCATTTTGTAATTTTGTAATTGACGATTGTGTTTAGAATAAAAACACATGAATAAACTTACGCAAATACAAACAGCATGAGTAAAAAAGGAAAAGTTTTGGTAGCCATGAGTGGCGGAATTGATAGCACTGTGACGGCTATGATGATGCACGAACAAGGATATGAAGTGATTGGAATTACGATGAAAACTTGGGATTATGCCAACTCAGGAGGTACTTCTAAAGAAACAGGATGTTGCAGTTTGGATTCTATAAACGATGCTCGAAAAGTATCGGTTGATATGGGATTTCATCATTTTATTGTAGATATTCGTGATGAATTTGGTGACTATGTAATAGACAATTTTGTAGATGAATATATAGCTGGACGCACGCCCAATCCTTGCGTCTTGTGCAATACCCACATCAAATGGAGTTCATTGTTGAAAAGAGCAGATGCTCTTGATTGTGAATTTATAGCGACTGGCCATTATGCCAAAATCCTTGAAAATGATGGACGCAAGTTCATCTCTAAAGCCAAAGACGAGCGCAAAGATCAATCTTATGTTTTGTGGGGTTTGAGCCAAGAATGCCTCAATCGAAGTATTTTTCCTTTAGCTGATTATACCAAACCCGAAGTTCGCAAAATGTGTTTTGATTGGGGTTATACCGATTTATCTAAAAAAGGGGAGAGCTACGAAATTTGTTTTGTACCCGACAATGATTATAGAGGTTTTTTAAAAAGACGTGTTGATGGTCTTGCCGAACGTGTTGATGGCGGTGATTTTGTAAATCCACAAGGCGAACGCATTGGGCGGCATCAAGGCTATCCTTTTTATACCATCGGCCAACGCAAAGGCTTAGGGGTCGCCTTCGGCGAACCCATGTACGTAACGGAGATTCGCCCCGACACCAATACGGTTGTATTAGGTAAACTAGAAGATTTAATTCGCAATGGAATGACTGTTTCTCAAATCAATTCTATGAAATACGAAAGCATTCCTGATGGTTTAGAAGCGACTACACAAATTCGCTATAATGATCCTGGTTCTTTGAGTATTCTCAAAAATGAAGGGGAGCAAATAGAAGTCGAATTTCTTTCTAATGTAAAAGGTGTTGCTCCTGGTCAATCGGCTGTTTTCTATGAAGGCGATGACGTAGTTGGGGGAGGAATCATCTATGGTAGTAAAAAATTTTAGCTGTCACAAAAAACAATTAAGCTCCCAAAAACATAACACTGACGTAGGTAAGTTTGATGAGATAAATTCATCAAAATACCTATCATTGAATACTAAGAACAAATACATCATCCTTGTCTGTTCTATTATATTGTTACTTGTGGTTACACAAGTAATCATCCAGTATTCTATTAGTGTACAAAAACATGATTCTCACCTTATCAATCTTTCGGGTCAGCAGCGAATGCTGAGTCAAAACATTTCCAAAAAGGCTTTATTGGTTTTTCATCAAAAGGATAATTTTGCTCATCTTCAAACACACCAAAAAGAATTAAATCAGTTAGCTCAACAGTTTAAAGAGGTTCATCTTGGACTGCTAACTAGAGACAGTAACTTAGGTCTTGGTGGCGAAAATAGTATTGTCATCAAACAAAAACTTGAAGACATTGAACCTTATTTTACGGCATTATTAGAGAATGCTACGGCATTAACTAATGTTTCAAAAAAGGATAATTTGCAGCCCTTTGTTGATGAAATCATGAAAAATGAACATCTCTTTTTGGTACAAATGAATGCAATTGTCAATCAATACGATAAAGAAGCAACTCAAAGAGTTGCTTCTTTACAACGCATAGAAATAATTTTAGGTGTCACTACTTTTATAGTCTTGATATTAGAAATTTTATTAATTTTTATGCCTTTGATAAAATCACTTGTACAACGCACGAAGGAAGTAGAACAAAGCAATTTGAATTTGCAAAAACGAAACGAAGAACTTACATTGAGTAAGCAAAAAATTAAACAACAAAACACGGAAATTCTCGAAAAAAACGAAGAACTATTTTTAGCCAAACAAACCGCCGAAGCGGCCGCAATTTCCAAGGCCAATTTTCTTTCCAATATGAGCCACGAAATTCGTACACCTATGAATGGCGTACTCGGAATCACCAATATTCTAATGGAAGAAAATCCAACCGAGACTCAACGAAAACATCTAGGTTTATTAAAATATTCAGCCGAAAATCTCCTCAATATCATTAATGATATTTTGGATTACGGAAAAATTGAATCGGGTAAGTTAAGACTAGAAAAAGAAACATTTGATATACACCAAACCCTAAACAATATCAAAGAATTGTTGGTGCATAAGAGTGATGAAAAAAATATTGATTTTGTACTTGATACAGATCTTGATTTACCTCGATTTATACAGGGCGACCCTTATCGTTTAAATCAAATTCTAATCAATTTAGTCGGCAATGCCATTAAATTCACCAAAAAAGGAAGTGTAACGCTTACCACAAAAATAATAGGCGAACAAGCTGACGATTTGTTGCTTTTCTTTGCTGTTAAAGACACAGGTATTGGGATACCAAAGGACAAACAAAAACTGATTTTTGAAAACTTTACCCAAGCCAATGATAGTACCAACCGAGTATATGGCGGTACAGGTTTGGGATTAGCAATTTCTAAAAAATTGCTTGAACTCATGGGAGGCAAAATCGAATTGCAAAGTGAGCTTGGTAAGGGTTCGAAATTTTCATTTGCTTTGCGTTTGGGCAAAGCAAAGCAAGCGACTATTCAAAAAGATACACTCTTGCCCATTAAAGAACGAACTTTACATTACAAAGGAATCAAAAAAATATTATTGGTCGATGACAATATGCTTAACTTATCGGTAGGCCAGCGATTTTTAAACTATTGGGATTTGGAATGTGATATTGCCAAAAATGGTCAAGAAGCCCTTGAAATGGTAATTCAAAATGAGTACGAACTCATTTTGATGGACTTGCAAATGCCCGTGATGGACGGATTTACAGCAGTACAAGAAATTCGTCTTTTGGAAGGAGCTAAGTATAAATCTGAAAATTTACCAATCATTGCGCTCACAGCTTCGGCCGTTGCCGAAGTTCGAGATCGCGTGGCAAAAGTCGGTATGAACGATTTTTTGCTCAAACCCTACAAACCACAAGAATTGTATGAAATATTAGAAAAACACATTGCTTCACGACTCGCCTAAATAATTTTTTTCGTTACCAATCTAGCCTATCTTCTCGTAGATTTTTCTATTTTTCGCTTTTTTTGAAAATTTTATACAAAATACAAAGAATGAGCGATTCAAAGGAGCAGGAAGTCAAGACATCAAATGATAATATAAAAGTAGCCATACAAGGTTATCAAGGAGCATTTCACGAATACGCAGCTCGTTTACTTTTTAAGGATAAAACAGTTGCCATAGAACCACATGATACTTTTCAGGAACTCATAGCTAGTGTCGAAAAAGAAGAAACCGTAGATTGTGGACTCATGGCAATCGAAAATACGATTGCGGGCAGCCTTATGGCAAATTATCGCTTACTCAAAGATTCTTCCTTAAATATTGTTGGAGAAATTCACATCCGAATCGAACAAAACCTGATGGTTTTGCCAGGTCAAAAAATCGAAAACCTTACAACCGTTCGTTCGCATCCTGTTGCCATTGTACAATGTCGAGATTATTTCAAAAATCATCCTCATATCGAACTCATCAATGATATAGATACAGCACTTAGTGCCAAGCAAATTCGAGAAGAAAACCGCAAAAACGAAGGAGCGATCGCAAGTTCACTGGCTGCCGAAATTTACGAACTAGAAATCATAGCTAAAGGTATTGAAACCAACAAACGCAATCACACTCGGTTTTTGCTGTTGAGCAAATCTTCCAAAAACTTATTATTAAATGCCGAAAACACCAAAGTATCTTTATGCTTTGCAGCCGAACACGAAGTTGGTAGTTTGCACCGAATCCTAGCCGTGATGGCAGCTTATGGTGCCAACCTGACCAAAATACAGTCGGCTCCAATCATCGGTAAGGCATGGCAATATTTATTTTACATTGATTTTATTGCAAATCCCAAATTTTCTTACAAACAAGTCTTGGATGCCATTCAGCCACTCACTTCATACTTACGTATTTTGGGAGTTTATCCGAAAGGAGAACATATCGAAAAGTAAGTGTATAAAAAACACTTTTCATTCTAAATATTTTTAACTTCACACTCTTTTTTTTCAACATTTAAGTCTCGAATTTATGATAATTCAGCCAGCTTCCCGTTTAGGTAGTGTCGAAGAATATTATTTTTCTAAAAAACTCAAAGAAATTGCTGCCCTTCGTAAAGAAGGTAAAGGCATTTTAAACTTAGGAATTGGAAGCCCCGACTTGCCCCCAAACGAGCAAGTGTTGGCAACACTTGCCGCCACCGCACAAAATCCCAAAAATCACCAATACCAATCTTATGTCGGTATTCCTGAGTTGCGACAAGCCTTTTCTGATTTTTATCAAAATCATTATGATATAAACCTCAATAGCGATAAGGAAGTCCTTCCATTAATGGGTTCAAAAGAAGGAATTATGCACATCTCAATGACTTATTTGCAAGCAGGTGACGAGGTGCTTATTCCCAATCCAGGCTATCCGACTTATAGTTCAGTCAGCAAACTGACGGGTGCAACATTGCGCTACTACGATTTGTTGGAGCAAAACAATTGGTTACCCAATCTTGACGAATTGGCAAGTCAAGACCTTTCAAAAGTAAAAATTATGTGGGTCAATTATCCCAATATGCCAACGGGCGCCAATGCAGAATTAGGTTTTTTCAAAAACCTAATTGCCTTTGCCAAACAACACCAAATTTTAGTCGTCAATGACAATCCCTATAGTTTTATTTTAAATGACAATCCTCAAAGTATTTTACAAATAGAAGGAGCAAAAGAAGTTGCTTTGGAACTAAACTCTCTCAGCAAATCGCACAATATGGCAGGCTGGCGAGTAGGCGTATTGGTAGGTGCTGCCGAGTATTTGCAAACCATATTGCGCTTCAAAAGCAATATGGATTCGGGAATGTTTCGCCCCTTACAATTAGCTGCGGCCAAAGCACTTTCCTTGGAATCTTCTTGGTACGAAAGTTTAAATCGCAAATATCAAAAAAGACAACAAAAAGTTCATCAATTATTTACCAAATTAGGATGTGAATTTGACGAATATGCTGGAGGAATGTTTGTTTGGGCAAAGATACCTCCAAGATACAAAGATGCTTATACCATGTCGGACGATTTGCTCTATAAAACAGGCGTTTTTATTACGCCAGGTACAATTTTTGGGAGCAATGGTGAGCAATATATCCGAGCATCTTTGTGCAATACTGTTGAAGTATTGGAAGAAGCAATTGAACGAATAGAATCTATAATTTAGGAAAAAATGACAATCACAGTTATTGGCGTAGGACTCATTGGCGGCTCAATGGCAATTAGTCTCAAAGAAAATGGTTTTGCCAAAACCATTATAGGAGTAGATAAAAAAACCGAGAATTTGGACAAGGCTCTACGGCGCAGAATCATAGACGAAGCCATGTCTTTAGAACAAGCCATTGCAGTTTCTGATATTATTATATTGGCGATTCCCGTTAATGCGATGCTTCAAGTTTTGCCTATTATTTTGGATAAAGTAGATCGTCAAATTGTCTTAGATGTAGGTTCTACCAAAGTACAATTGGCTCATGCTGCAGAAAAGCATCCTAATAGAGGACGCTATGTAGCTACGCACCCAATGGCAGGTACAGAGTTTTCAGGGCCAGAAGCTGCAATCCCTAATTTATTTGACCATAAATGCACTGTCATTTGCGATGCAGAAAAAAGCGACAAAGATGCACTAGCCAAAACGATTGCACTTTATGAATCTCTGCCCATGAATATTGTCGAGATGGATTCTATACAACACGATGTCCATACAGCATACATTTCGCATATTTCGCACATTAGTTCATTTGCACTTGCCTTGACGGTTTTAGAAAAAGAAAGGAATGAAAATAGAATTTTTGAATTGGCCAGTGGAGGCTTTGGTTCTACAGTGCGTTTGGCCAAAAGTTCACCCGATATGTGGACTCCTATTTTTCAACAAAATCGAGACAATGTATTGGATGTTTTGGATGAACACATCAATTCTCTTGCCCAGTTTCGAACACTTTTGATAAAAAATGATTTTGAACGAATTTATCAACTCATAGAAGAAGCGAATAGCATAAGTAAAATTTTAAAGTAAAAATGGGCAACAATTCAGATTGAATTGCTACCCATGAAATCTAACATCTGTGCCAAAGTCAGGCACATATGAGAAAAGATGACCACAAAACCTTAGTGTTTGACGACTTTGATATTGAGTCGAAAAAAATAATTTTGGCTCAAAGCCGTCTGAAATAAAAATGGGAAACAACTCTTTGCTGGTCAGCACGAGTTTGAAAAGAAATGTTTTTCTCGTATTATGTTCTAGTGTAAGATAACAAATATCTTTTCGGGGTCTTTACAAAATCATAAAATTAAGCCATTTCAAAAACAAATTTTTGAAATCCTAATCAATTTAATAAAGGGGAAAATAAAATTTTGTAAGATTTGTGTTTCACTGTGTTTTCCATAGTATTTCAATATATTGCAATTTTAACTAATTTTTCTTGAGACTCAAAGTTTTTTTGAAAAAATTTTAATATTTGTAATAGTATTTTTCTCCTAATTATATTTCTCTCTTGCCAAGGTTTTTGTATAAAGTTTCGACATTAACAACTATGCAAAATATTATTTTGTATGATTATTTTTTCGACCCCGTTTAAAGAATAATATTTCGTTCTTTTTCTTGTTTTATCGAACTAATCCCTCTAGCTTTGTGTTATAATTATAAAAGAAAGCATTGAAAATATTAAACCATATACCTAAAATCAAGCATTCCGAAAGCGGAAACTTTTTACTGATTGCAGGGCCTTGTGCCATCGAAGGAGAAGCAATGGCAATTGACATTGCCACGACTATCTTAGAAATTAGCAATCGCTTGAAGATACCTTTTATTTTTAAAGGTTCTTATAAAAAGGCAAATCGTTCAAGATTGGATTCTTTTACTGGAATTGGAGACGAAAAGGCTTTAAGTATTTTAAAAAAAATTGGGACTGAATTAGATATTCCTGTTACAACAGATGTCCATTCGCCAGAAGAGGCGGAGTTTGCTTCAAAATTTGTAGATATATTACAAATACCTGCTTTTTTGTGTCGCCAAACTGATTTGTTAGTCGCTGCTGCCAAAACCGATAAAATTGTTAACATAAAAAAAGGACAATTTTTAAGCGCAGAAGCCATGCAATTTGCAGCACAAAAAGTACAGCAATCAGGCAACGAAAAAGTTATGTTGACCGAGCGAGGTACAACATTTGGTTATCAGGATTTGGTGGTTGATATGAGAGGTATTCCTGTGATGCAAAATTTGGGTTGTCCAGTTATTCTGGATTGTACGCATTCCCTGCAGCAACCCAATCAAGCATCGGGGGTTACGGGTGGAAAACCTGCGCTAATTGAAACGATAGCCCGTGCAGGAGTGGCAGTTGGTGTGGACGGTGTTTTTATAGAAACGCATCCTAATCCTGCTTCTGCCAAATCGGACGGTGCAAATATGTTGCCCATCAATAAATTGGAAAATTTATTAAATCGCTTAACAAAAATTAGGCAAGCTATTTTTTAATTAAAATTTAATTTCGGAAATCATTTGTTTTTTACAATAAAAAACAATATTTTTATAAAAAACCAAAAAAGGGAGCTTATGAAAAATTTAAATTTATTTCTTTCAACTCTGGCTTTAGTTCTTTTGACAAGTTCTATTTTTGCTCAAAATGTAAATGTCGAAAAAACACTCGTAAAATCGTTTAATTTACAAGGAAATGATGTTGTGGAACTGGATTTAAAGGGTAAAGTTGAAGTTCAACACTGGAACAATTCTATCATGCGCATTCAAATGAATATTGGTTTAGAAAATGGTTCTTCTTCAATGCTCAAGTCTTTAGTACAAGCTGGTCGCTATAATCTTAGATCCGTTGAAAAAGATGGAGTCTATAAAGTCTATTCGCCTGGCATGAATCGTGATGTACGTATCAAAGGAAAAGAGTTAGTAGAAGTCCTTTCATATACAGTATTCTTGCCCCAAGATGTTATGGTACAAGAATCTACAGAAGCTTCGACAAGTGTGGACAACAAATTAAAAAATATTAAATAAATAAATTATAACAGTATGTATGGCTGAAAATTAGCAGCTTGCAAAAAAAAATATTAGAAAAAAGGGTGCGAAAATTGTTTTTCGCACCCTTTTTTTTTATTTTTACGTATAATATTTAAGGTATTCAAAAAAAACCTCATAAGAATACCATAATTTAGCCTTCCTTTCCGTTATACTATAGCAATTACATATTTTATTTATTTAGATAAGAACCATTTATGAAAAATTTATTTCTTATGCTTCTATTGGTTTTGTTTTCTCAACCAATATTTGCACAATTTGAAAAAATCATTCATCAAAGTTTTGAGATAGAGGAGGTAATTGATTTAAAATTTGACCTTCATGATGAGTATGAAGTCGTGTCTTGGGCTGGCAATACTGTATTGACGGAAACAAAAGTACAGCTTCATGATGCTTCTCCTAGTATTTTTAAATACTATTTGGAGAAAGAACGCTATAATATGCAAGGCGAATTGAAATCAGAAGGCTTGTTTGAGTTTGTTTCTAATGATATGGAGCGCAAACCTATTCGTACCAAGACAGGCGAATGTTATGAATTTGTAAGTGTAAGAATTTTTCTTCCCGAAGAGTTTGTAAAAATCAGTGAAAATCACTGGCAGTTTGATAATTCTACGGATGCTGTTTCTAACTTAAAAGAAGAAGAAAAAGGGAATGAATAATCAGAACTAGATTGATGTTAGTATAATTTTTCTTCGCTT
>JAHDEQ010000230.1:4495-6313 GCA_020628755.1 Saprospiraceae bacterium | reverse complement strand
ATACGAAAAATTCTAAACGGTTACTCGTTATAGAGTTATGCATTACTCGTTAAATTACTCCTGATTATATCGAATTGTTGGGTCAAAAGCAGAAATAACCTTTTCATTTTTTACATCTTTTTCCACCAAGCCATCACGCAGGCGAATGATACGATGAGCATGCTCCGCAATATCGGGTTCGTGAGTTACTAGAATTATAGTATTGCCCTGTTTGTGAATTTCTTCAAAAATGGCCATAATTTCGACAGAAGTTTTAGTGTCGAGATTTCCCGTAGGCTCGTCGGCCAAAATGATGGCAGGGTCGTTGACAATGGCTCTAGCAATCGCCACACGTTGGCGTTGCCCACCCGACAATTCATTTGGTCTATGCTCTACTCTGTCGCCCAATCCAACCGCTTCTAGAGCTTTGCGTGCTTTCTCTAAACGATCCGATTTTGTCATACCTGAGTAAACTAAAGGAAGGGCTACATTTTCTAAAGAAGATAGTCGAGGAAGTAAATTAAAGGTCTGAAAAACAAAGCCAATTTCTTTATTTCTTACTTCTGCCAATTCGCCATCGTCCATTTGACTCACATCCGTTCCGTTCAGATAATAAGCTCCAGCAGTTGGGGTGTCCAAACATCCCAACAAATTCATCAAAGTGGATTTGCCCGAACCTGATGGCCCCATGAGAGCAACATACTCGTTTTTATTAATATCAACAGATATAGATTGGAGTGCGTGAACTTGTTCAGACCCCATGACATAGGTTTTCTTTAGTTCTTGAACGGAAATAATGGATTGCATAAAATGGATTTTAGATTTTCGATAGCTGATTTTAAATTTTAGATTTTGAAGAATTTTCACTTCTTCAGATCTATGACTTTTGGCACTTTAAAAAACTGTTCGTTTTTGTCGGGTGCATTTTTGAGTCCTTCGGTTCGAGGAACTTGATTTTTGACCTCATCTTCTCGCATAATATTGACTTGGTCTGTCATATAAACGAGTGGTTCGACCCCTTCGGTATCGAGTTCGTCTAATTTGCTGACCATTTGAAGAATATTGTTCAAATCGCCTTGAATCTGAGTTCGTTCCTCCTCAGATAATTGTAAACGTGCTAAGTGTTCGATTCTCGAAATTAGGTTTTTATCTATCTTCATAAGAATAATTTAGAAGTTCGATACATTTTCATCGTCAAAAATACTATAATATTGTAAGGAATTGTATTTTCGCATCATCAAAATATTCATCTACTATGGACGCAACTACTCAAAAACCTCGTGTTAAATATGTTGGCATCGCTGGAAATATTGGTGCTGGAAAAACAACCTTGTGTGAACAATTAGGCAAGCATTTTGGCTGGGATGTCCACTACGAATCAACGGATAACAATCCATATTTGAGTGATTTTTATGAAGATATGAAACGTTGGTCGTTTAATCTTCAAATTTATTTCCTCAATAATCGCTACCGCCAAGTAGTTGATATTTTAAAAGGCGATATAACTGTTGTACAAGATCGTACTATCTATGAAGATGCCAATATTTTTGCGCCCAATTTGCACGATATGGGTTTGATGAGTACACGGGATTTTCAAAATTATACCGACCTTTTTCACTTGATGACTTCACAAATCGAAGCTCCTGATTTGTTGATTTACCTCAAAGCAAGTATTCCGACCCTTGTCAATCACATCCAATCGCGTGGGCGTGACTACGAAAGTAGTATGAGTATTGAATACCTCAAACGTCTCAACGAACGTTACGAAAATTGGATTGCTAATTATACCGCAGGCAAACTCCTTGTCATCAATGCAGATGAAATTGACTTTAAGAAAAA
>JAHDEQ010000230.1:2655-4395 GCA_020628755.1 Saprospiraceae bacterium | reverse complement strand
AGATTGACGTGTACCAATAAATAATACAATTGGTAAATTTCGATTCTTTCTTCAAAACCCTTTTCTAAAGGATAGGTTACTTGGTATGCTTGATAAAATTCGGTGGCAAAGCCACCAAATAGCCTCGTCATGGCCAAATCCATTTCACGATGTGCATAAGCAACCGAAGGATCTATCAAAACAGGATTAGAATTTTTATCGCACATAAAATTTCCACTCCATAAATCTCCATGAATTAGAGCAGGCGATTCCTTTGGGCAAATGGAATCTAGTTTAGCATATAGTTGCTCAAAAGCTGCTGTATCTGATTGATGGAACAGACCTTTATCAAAAGCCATTTTGACTTGTGGTTGCAAGCGTTCTTGAATATAAAAAGTCGTCCAATCTTGCTGTTGCTTATTTTTTTGAGGGAGTGTTCCAATAAAATTATCCTCTTGCCAACCAAAATGAGCTTGTTCGATTCGGTGCATCTGAGCGAGAGCAATTCCAAATTCTTCCCAAAATGACTTGGATTTATGCCCCGATTCTATCCATTCTAAAATTAGAAAAGACGTATTTTCAAATTGCCCAACCTTTATAATTTGTGGTGTTCGTAGATGCTGACCAAGTGCTTGCAAGCCATTGGCTTCAGTTTCAAACATCTGAAGTGCAATTGGACTTTGATTAGACTTTAGAAAATATTGACCTCGATTGGCTTCTAAACGGAAAGCTTGATTGATGTCTCCTCCAGATACCGTTTGATAAGATTGTATTTTTGTAGAAAGGAGTTCTTCTAAGTAAAGAGTGAACTTGTTCATGACTTTATAACCATATAAAAACACTTCTGATTATAACAACTTGCATTAATGATTGCTTTTTGAAGTTTCTAAACTTCAAAACACCTATGAAAATAAGCTTCCAATCTTTATACGGCTTCTTAACGCTTGGAAGCTTTAAGATTTATAGCAATTATTCAGCTAAGAAGCTGAATAAATCCTTCTTATCTTTTAATCTATCAACATAACACGTTACAGTCGGTTTTTATTAACGATAGCCAACAAATCATCACGGTAACTTTTGCCGACAGGCAAATGTTTGACTTGTCCTTTTTCCTTGACCTCGACGATATTTCCCATAAGGGCATCAATTTGGTCAATATTGACAATGTAGGAGCGATGAATCCGCTTAAAAATACTACTCGGCAACTTTTCTTCCAAACTTTTCATCGTTTGCAAAGTAATAACACGGCTCTCGTTCATCCGAATAATCACATAATCCTTCAAACCCTCTATATATATAATGTCTGCAAAATTGATTTTTATCAATTTTTTATCGGCCTTTACAAAGAAAAAATCTTCCTCCACAGACTCAACACTAGCCACTTCTCCCCTGTCGTTGCGCTCCAATTTGATTTGGTCAACGGCTTTGTTTACGGCTTTCATAAAACGCTCCATCGAAATAGGTTTGAGCAAATAATCAATCGCATTTAGTTCAAAACCTTCGATAGCATAGTTGTCATATGCTGTCGTGAAAATCACTTTTGGTGGATTCGTTAAGGTTTTCAAAAAGTCAATCCCCGTCAATTGTGGCATCTGAATGTCCAAAAACATCAAATCTACATCATGTTTTTTGAGTGCTTCATTAGCTTCAAGAGCATTGCTACATTTTTGCACCAAATTCAAATCGGGCAATTGCGTTACAAAGGTTTCCAAAATTTCCTGAGCCAAAGGCTCGTCGTCAACAATAATTACGTTTATCATA
>JAHDEQ010000230.1:0-2555 GCA_020628755.1 Saprospiraceae bacterium | reverse complement strand
AATTCATGCGCTTGTGGATAGATAATATTTAAGCGACGGCGAATATTGACCAAGCCAATACCGCCACTTCGTTTGTGTATCTGAGCAGGTAAAGTTTCGGCCTTACTATTCTCAATATAAAAATGAATATTTTGCTCGTCCACATTGAGTTTAATATCTACAAAACCTTCTGAAATTGAACTATTTAAACCATGTTTAAAACTATTCTCTAAAAAAGGAATAAACATTAGAGGCGCAATTTTTTGATTGCTCACTCCACCTGCTAAATTAAATTTTATATCTACATTCTTACCTTGACGAAGTTTTTCGAGGTCAAGGTAGTTTTTAATGTAATTGATTTCTTTTTGTAAAGTCACTTGTTTTTCGTTGCATTCGTACAACATATAGCGCATCATTTCGCTCAATTTAATAACAATTTCGGGAGCTTTATCCGATTTTTTAAGCGTAAGCGCGTACAAATTATTCAGGGTATTGAACAAAAAATGCGGATTGATTTGGGATTTTAGAAAGCGCAATTCCGACTGCATCGTTTGGGCTTGCAGCTCCAAACGTTCCTGCTGATGCCGCAACCAATCCATAATAATTTTTGCAACGGTAGAAGCTCCAGTTACCACAACAGTAAAACCAAAATAGCTGGGCATTTCGGCAATCAATTGATGTCGTTCTGGGAGGTTATATAATTTAAAATAAAATACAATAATTTTAAGCGGCGTTACAATCAAACAAGCCAACAACAATAAACCAATGTAAGTAACGACCTTTTTTTGGCCTAAATACTGCGGAATTAGATAAAAAAGATTGAAATAAATAATGATAGCATAAATCGCAACGTTGATAAACTCAGTGCTCAACACCGCAAAGAAACTTTGCTGTGTATCGTCCATCATTACGAACAAGGCCAAAAAAAGCACCCAAAACAAAGAATGGTAAACCACTCGTTTTGTAAAAAATGCGACTAAGGTATCTCTTAATTGTTCTGTATTCATTTTTAAAATCGTAAGGTAAAAATGCTTTTTTTTCTCAACTTGAACGAATTATTTCGATAAAAAAACATTACGAACCGATGGAATGTCAGAATAAAAGGGTGCATTCCTAATTGTCGCAAAATCTATGTTTGCCCCAATTCACTACAGATTTCACAATGTAATGTAGCTTTTTTCAGCCTCAAGACTGAAAAACGATAAGAAATAAAGCCTGCCAATCGTCAAACAAGCTTTGCTCTATAACATAGTTTAGCTTGGAAGCTAAACAAAACAACTTAGCCTTGCATTTATTACTTGTACTTAAACTTTTTATGACGTACTTTTGCGGTCGTTAATAATGATACTATACCTTCTTTGACAAATTTCGTGTTCCGTTCAAAATAAAAGAGAGAACGACCGCAGGAAGTAAAAGATTTTAGATTTGAATGGAAACACTTTCACGGAAAAAGTCAAAGAACCATACTATTATAATAATATGGTTTATATCACTCGAAGAGAACGTTTTAATGCTGCACACAAATTGTGGGTGGATGATTGGGACGAAGAAAAGAACTACGCAGTTTTTGGCAAGTGTGCCAATCCCAATTGGCATGGCCACAACTATCACCTTTATATAACGGTCAAAGGAAAACCCGATCCTATGACGGGTTTTGTGGTAGATGTAAAAGTGTTGAGCAAACTCATCAAAAAATATATTATTGAAGAGTTAGACCATAAAAATCTGAACCTCGACAGCAATTTAATTGCCCCAAATACTCAACCGACTACCGAAAATTTGGTTATAGCTATCTGGAATCGTTTAGCTCCGCATATTGAAAATTGTCAATTGCATTGTGTCAAGTTATACGAAACCGAAAACATCTATGCCGAATATTTCGGCGAATAACCGAAAATGAAAATGTCAATATTTACTTTTCATTGCCATTTTGATTTTAATTAGAAGAGAATATGTCTTATAAAAAGTCTGAAACATACAACTCCAAAACAACTGATTATATCGCCAAACGCTACTTAGAAATATTGGATAAAGTTGGCGAAGATTCCAAAAGAGAAGGGTTGATCAAAACTCCTGAGCGTGCCTCAAAAGCCATGCAGTTTTTGACGCAAGGCTACGAAATGGATGCCGAAGAAATTTTGCGTTCGGCCATGTTTAAAGAAGATTACAGCGAAATGGTCATTGTAAAAGACATTGAGTTGTATTCAATGTGCGAACACCATATTTTACCATTTTTTGGCAAAGCTCATGTGGCCTATATTCCCAATGGATACATTGTTGGTTTGAGTAAAATACCACGTGTTATTGATGTTTTTGCTCGTCGTTTACAAGTACAAGAACGTCTAACCGACCAGATTTTGCAAGCCATTCATAATACGCTCAAACCACTTGGCGTAGCTGTCGTTATCGAAGCTCGTCATATGTGTATGATGATGCGTGGCGTTCAAAAACAAAATTCTGTGACCACGACTTCTGCCTTTATGGGCGAATTTCAAAAAGAAGAAACTCGTTCAGAATTTATGAATCTGATAAGTGCGAATTTACATTAAAATGTGTTCATGTATTCGAGTGTTCAC
>JAHDEQ010000229.1 GCA_020628755.1 Saprospiraceae bacterium | reverse complement strand
CCAGAAGTCATCGCTTGCAAACTTCGCATAATGATATAAGCAATAAAACTCTCATCTCGATTTACGATACCCAGACGATTATTCGTCAAATGAACAAAATCCGCCAAGATAGACCTCTTCGTTTGTAAAGATGAAGGTTGAATATCAATGGGATAACGATAATTAGCCGTTCGCTCAGCAAGCTGATTGGCTTGCTGGGCATGCGTTAGTTTCTTGGCAATAACCTGATTGTTGAAATGCCATTCCTGCAAAGTCCTCGACAAATGCTGATAATCCCTTTCTAAGGCTTTCCACAATTGCGAAAGATGCGATTGTAAAATCTTATCTTGATACTGATAAGCCTTTTCAAATGTATCCATGATTTCTTGGTCATCTGTTTTGGCATTGCGCTGGTCAACAATAGCATTGTTGGAGGTTTCGGGGCGTTCCAACCAATTTTTATAAAAGAAATCAAAAAATTCAATAGACTCTTCTATAGAAAACCCTGCCGCATGAGCCATCGTCAAATGCAATTGTATAGCATTGCCCATTGCATCGTCATAAGACCAATTAAACTCGTTGTCTTTGATGACTTGTAGCACCGTTTGAGAAGAATAGTAAAACTGCTCTTCGCAAATTTCTAAGCCTGTAGTTCCTCCAAAACGGCCAGTTTCAGGCAAATAATCTTGAAACAACAGTGAATTATTGGGATGCCACTTATAATTATCAGGAAATTTGTCAGGATAGTTGGGGTCATGCCGCACAGAGGGATAAGTCTCCATGTAATTATTGAAATGCTCCTCTAAATGTGGTTTTAAAATAGAATCAAAAACGGTGGGGTCGCCTTTCATACGCAGCCGCAAATGCGGGCCACGCTCCCAGTAGCGAATAAAGAAATATTGGCTGGTAATGCCCGTTTTACGAGCAGTATCAACAAAAGGAAGTAATGACTCTCGAAGGAAATCCTCCCAGGGTTCATTATAGTAGATCTGCGCAGAGAACCATTTTTCAGCGATTTTTTTGTTCATACGTTTCTGTTTTGCTTGATGTTAAACTGTAAGCAAATATTTAGCCAAATTTTTCATATCCTAAAATTAACACAATTATAAATACTTCTTACAAAGATGTTAGTATTTTAAGAAAAAATTTAATCTATGTTTTGTGTTTATGTGTCTTAGTGTTTATGAATTTTGGTAAACATTTACCTATCAGCAGACAAGCACAAAAACAATAAAAGCACTAAAGGCTGTAAAATTCTAAAATCAAAAACATATCTTTGCCTTATCTATGCCGAATGGACGAATCATATTAGAAACTGCTCGATTTCAGCTTACCATTGAGCGACTTTGTCATCAACTTATCGAATCCTATGATGACTTTCAAAATACTTGTATTATTGGTATTCAGCCTCGTGGAGTTATTCTAGCAAACCGAATCCAAGAACGACTCACTGCCATCTTAGGAAATCAAAACTTTGAATATGGCAAACTGGATATTACTTTTTATCGAGATGACTTTCGTACTCGAAATAGCCCAATCAAAGCTAATATTACGGATATGGATTTCATTATCGAAAACAAAAAAGTGATTTTGATTGATGATGTATTGTATTCTGGGCGAACCGTTCAGGCCGCACTAACGGCTTTGCAACACTATGGCCGCCCTCAAAAAGTAGAATTATTAGCCCTTATAGATAGACGTTTCAATCGGCATTTACCCATTCGATCGGACTATCTTGGACTTACGATTGATGCGCTTGATGAAGCATACATCAAAGTAGAATGGGAACACTTGGATGGTGAAGATAAAGTACTTCTTTTTGCAAATAAAGATGAAGCGAAATAATGGCAGTGCAACTTAGTACCAAACATCTCTTAGGAATAAAATCTTTAACAAAAGAAGATATAGAACTTATCTTCCGAACAGCTGACAACTTTAAAGATGTCATCAATCGTCCCATCAAAAAAGTGCCGTCGCTTCGCGATGTCACCATCGCAAATTTGTTTTTTGAGAACTCAACCCGTACTCGTATTTCATTTGAACTAGCCGAAAAGAGACTTTCGGCCGACGTGGTCAATTTTTCAGCTTCTTCTTCTTCTGTCAAAAAAGGCGAAACGCTACTCGACACCGTCAACAATATTTTGTCTATGAAAATAGACATGATAGTGATGCGGCATCCTGCGCCGGGTGCGCCTGTTTTTTTGTCTCGTCACATTGATGCCAACATCATCAATGCAGGCGATGGCACACATGAGCATCCTACGCAAGCCTTGTTAGATGCCTACTCGATTCGAGAACAGTTAGGCGTTTTTGAAAATAAAAACGTTGTTATTTTTGGAGACATTTTGCATTCAAGAGTAGCTTTGAGTAATATTTTGTGTTTGCAAAAACTAGGCGCAAAGGTCAAGGTGTGTGGCCCACCTACCCTTATTCCCAAGTACATCAATCAATTAGGCGTGGGCGTAGAGTACAATGTCCAAAAAGCGCTCGAATGGTGCGATGTTGCTAATATTTTAAGGATTCAACTGGAGCGACAAGACATTAAATTTATCCCTTCATTGCGAGAATATTCCTTGTACTATGGAATTAATCGAAAGTTATTGGATAAAATAGACAAAGACATCGTAATAATGCACCCCGGCCCAATCAATCGAGGGGTCGAAATCACGAGTGATGTCGCTGACTCTAAGCAATCCATTATTTTGCAACAGGTTGAGAATGGCGTAGCCATTCGCATGGCCATTCTTTACCTTCTAGCAGCTCGCCGAGGTAAAATTCAATAGAATTGCGGTTTCCTAAACTTGCAAGATGAAAAATAAAAAAACTGAGTTTCATAAATCTACATTTAGCTTTTTTGATAAATTTTAAAAAATTATATTTGTTTTAGCAACCTATCATTTTCCATTCCGTTTATGGTGTTTATAAATTGTTAAGGTTACACATTTGTGTAGCAAATATCTTATCTTTAAGAACCTTCCCGTAACCGATTTAATAGAAGTGCTTAAGTGTTCACGTATCAACGTGTTCACGTCTAAGGTGTAACTCGAACACGTTGATACGTGAACACTTGAACACCTTTAAATAGGCACATAAATTGAATCTCATACTCCATAAAAGCAACAACACATTATGAATCAAACAAGGATTCTCCTATTTGTATTTTTACTTTTGGCAGGTACTCTTCGTGCGCAAGATGCTCAAACGGCTGAGTATAGCAAGGCTTTGAATAACTATGTACAATTCTCCAACGAGGGCGTTCATGGTATGCTGATTGTCCATCGAATGCTAGAAAACTTCAATCAAGAAGTCAATAAATACGTTGATTTGCAAAGCAATCAACTCAATTTTTATGGCAACAAAGACTTACCAAAAAATATATTCTTAGACCCAGATGCTTGGTTTTATGAAATTTCACCTTACGAATGGTACGAAACCGCTTTAAAGGAAAGTAAATTTTTGCCTTCTGAAGATGCTGATATTTTGAATCAATCTTTGAGTGAGCTGAAAGCTGTGATGGACGAAGTCAATCAAATACGATTTGACTTAGATGAACTTATTGCCAACAATGATTTGACCAAGACTGAAAATCAAGTCAAAATTTACGCAAAATTAGAGCGATGCGTTGATTTATATGATGCTTACTTCGCAGCAAAAGAAGATTTGGGAGATAATTTATACAAAACACACCGTAAACTCATTAACATAAAATCAACCAAGTTTAATACTCAAATTGATTTGTTTGAAAAAATCCATGCCAGCACCAAAGGAATTTTAGAAAGTCTTCATTTTGGACGTACTACGGCAATACCTGATTTTGTAACAAATTTGAAAGTTCAGACTGAACAATTGCAACAAAACAGCATCAAAAACCGCCACTACGATGCGGTTTTGACCGCCGCACGAGAAGTTGTCAGCTTTGGAGACAAATACATAAACGAACCTGCTTTTCAGGATAAATATGCTTTGTATGGAAAAGAATATTTCTATTATAATGTAGAAGTCGCTTCAAGTTTTAATCGCTATGGTTCGGGGATGGTAAAAAATGCCAATTCGTTTATTGCATTGGCCAATCCGACTTGGTTGCCTTTGCTCGAAGAGCCACATTATTACAAAGTCATCTATCCGAAAAAAGATATTGATGTGCCTGAACAGGAAACCGTCATTGACGATTTGCCAGCCCGCCTCAAAGACAGAAATGTAGTGGTTCGTCAACAAAAAGTCTTAGTAGATGAGAAAAAATTGCTCCTCGAAATTTATGACCACAAACAAGAAGATGGCGACATTATTTCGCTCAATTTCAATGGCAATTGGATAATGGAGGACAAACGCCTGCAAAAACGTCCGCTCAAAATGATAATAGAACTCAACGAAGAAGGAGAGAATTACCTCATCCTTCACGCTCAAAACTTAGGCGAAGTACCGCCCAATACCATTGCTATGCGCTATTATTATCAAGGTGTCCGAAAAATCATAGTACTCAATTCGGATTTGAACGAAAGTGAAATGATACGACTCGAATACACAGGGAAATTTGTAGATAAATAAATTTCCATCCTCATAAACCAAAGAAGTACTGTAAGAAACAAATTATATCCCGTGTTTACAAACCCAATTGCTATCGCAATTGGGTTTTGTGTTTTGAGCATTTTTCATTCAAAAAGTCCAAAAAATAGACTAATTTTGAGCGAAACTAAAAAGTGCTAGGAACGGTCAAAAAATAAAATCCCGATTTCGTAAATTAGTGAAGATATAAAGGACAGTATGGACGACTATCGAGCTATATTTGCGAAAAGGTATATCGGGAAGTAATTTTTTGACTAATATTTATAAAGCACTTCAACATATTAATCATCTAAATTCTAATTTCTATGAAATGGCGTGGACGAGAAAAAAGCCAAAATGTAGATGACCGAAGAGGTCAACGGGGTTCTATGGTACGACCTGCAGCAGGCCTAGGTATAGGTACTTTGCTTATCGTTTTACTCTTTGCATTCCTCGGAGGCGACCCTTCTGCAATACTCAATAATGTACAACAAGGTCAACAACAACAAGCACCGACAGGTCAAGTTGATGAGCGTGCCAAAGCTGCTACACAAGAATTGGCAGACTTTGTTTCTGTTGTATTGAAAGATACAGAAGATGTTTGGAACAAGCTCTTCCCTGAACAATTGGGACGCAATTATGTAGAACCAACTTTGGTTTTATTTGAAGGAGAAGTAACTTCAGCTTGTGGATTTGCAAGTGCAGCTACTGGACCTTTTTATTGTCCTGGTGACCAAAAATTGTATATTGATTTGTCTTTTTATCAAGAATTAAAAAATAAATTTAAAGCTCCTGGTGACTTTGCGATGGCTTATGTGGTCGCACATGAGGCGGCGCATCATGTGCAGAACTTGCTTGGTATCACACGTGATGTTCAATCGAAGAGAAGAAGTTTGCCCGAAGCAGAGTATAATAAATTATCAGTTCGCCTAGAGTTACAAGCTGATTTCTTAGCAGGTGTTTGGGCACATCATGGACAAAGAATGAATCGGTTTCTTGAAGATGGCGATATTGAAGAAGCGATGAATGCGGCACATGCAATTGGTGATGATACCATCCAAAAACGGGCAAGAGGTTATGTTGTTCCTGACTCTTTTTCGCATGGTACATCCGAACAACGGATTCGTTGGTTCAGAAAAGGGCTAGAAACGGGCGATCTTAGACAAGGTGATACCTTTGCCGTTCGTTATAGTGATTTGTAAAAACTCCAAATTTTTCATCTTTTTAAAGGGCGAAAGCATAACAAATGCTTTCGCCCTTTTCTTTTTTCAAAAAAGAACAGAATGCTTATTTAATATTTACAATAACTTAACATTAAAATGCTAGATTTGTAGTGAATATAAACGGGTTAAATTTTTAAACCCAAAACTACACACAATCAAAAAAATAACTGCATGGATCTTTCCTTTTTGGTGATGTGGATAGGATTTATTTTAGCTTCCTATTCAGTGGTGGGAAATGATGTGATTCAAACGCTCGGAACCTTCCTAACTTCTAATGAACAGCGAATAAAATGGTATTATCTGTGGGCTTTTGCTGCTTCTATTATGGCTGCAACGCTCTTTTATGGTTGGTATTTTAATGATATTGACTATGGGCGATTGGATAAATTTACCATGCCCGATGTTTATCATTGGTATTATTTGCTGCCTCCCTTGATATTGCTTGGTATTACGAGAGTCGGAATTCCTGTTAGTACGACCTTTATGATTCTGACCTTGTTTTCGCTAGACGACATTCCTAACGAGTTGGGAGCAATGGTTGATAGTGTTTTTGATAGCGAACAAAAACT
>JAHDEQ010000228.1 GCA_020628755.1 Saprospiraceae bacterium | reverse complement strand
ACATGAAATTGAGCATTATAGCTCATATCTTCTACGCTATCTTTCCGAAACATCACAGTCGAATGTAAAAAAGGACAAAAGAACAGCGCATAAACTTCCAACATTTTCGGTTCTGTGGGAAGAACTTTATAAAAGAGTTTCGATTTATTTTCACTAATCACTTCATATTGTGTTCCTACAATGGCAATTTCAGGATGATTTTCTAAAAAATGGACTTGTTTTTCTAATCGCTTTGGCAGCGCAATATCATCGCCATCCATTCGGGCGATGTATTTACCTTGAGCAAGGGCAATCCCTTGATTGGCTCTGACGGCTTGATTTTTACAATCTTGATGATTGAAAAATCGAATTCTAGTATCCGAAAAAGATTGTACGATGGTCACAGTATTATCAGTCGAGCCATCATTGATAATAATCAATTCAAAATCGCTATAGCTTTGATTCAGAATACTCTCTATTGCTGAGGCAATATATTTTTCTTCATTAAAAACCGACATGACGACCGATACCATCATCTTTATGGATTTATTAAATTTTCGGCTTGCTTGAGCCAACGTACTGTATATTCATTTTCAAATTTAGCGTAGGTAGATTTGATATTATTCATTTCTCTTTTTGCAATTTCTTTAGCAACACTTGAAGGTATCCTTGTTGAAAAACTATTGACCTTCTTTTCGAGCAAATGCTGGAAAGAAGGCATTTGCGATATTTCTAAGGATAAAAATTGAAAGAGTTTTCTCAAAAATGCTTTTGGATTTTCTACAATTTCATCATAAAAGCCATAAAAAAGTTGCTCCTGTTTAAAATGTTGTTCCCATCGTTCGCTATTGGAGCAATAATCGGATTGGTACAAATACTTGGGTTTTAGATATTGCAGTATTTCATTAGTATGGAGTTTTGAAATATCCTTTTTGAAATGATTTTTAAGAGTCATGCACAACTGCGACCAATCTCGCTCAATTGGATTTCGGAAGATATAAATAATTTTTAGTGACGGAAACTTATCTTTTATTGCTTTGATTTTATTCGATTCCAACGTGCAATACGAAGGCGTTATTTCTCCGCAAATTTGCCCTTCAGCGGGCAAAAACAAGGATTGATAATAATTAAAATCTCTTTTGTTAAAGAAATAACGGTAATTCCAAGTATTGATTTTTTTATCAGAATATCGAAATCGGTTTTTACTATTGATATTGTTTTTATCAAAAAGTATAGTTCTAAAATGTGAATGATTATTGGCTCGATTGAAAAAATGCAACTCTTTCATAGGCGGCATCCATACTTTTGGATGCTGACTCAATAGCAGATGCAACCACGAAGTGGCTGCCTTTTGCGCTCCGATTCCGATAAAGTACGGTCGCATCATGTATAGGGAAAGTATTTTTTCAATCGAACAATCGGTTGCTCAATAAATCGCCACGAACCATACGCTACTACTATCAACAGCGTAAATTTGCAAGCAAAATCGACCCAAAAATTAGGAATAATAATATCCATTGCTTTTTTGCTTTTGTTATAGACATAAGCAAACATTTGGTGATACAAATAAATGCCGTAACTAATTTTACCTAGAAGAATCAAGACTCTATTATTCAAAAAGAAATCGAGTAAAAAAATACGTTTTTCATACAGAATGGCAGCAATCAACCACAAACTCGCAACAGAGATACAAGTAGTATGATTGATAAAAGGAATAAGCTTCCATTTGGAGGCTATAAATAAAATAATACTCAAAATACCAAAAGCCGAGATAAGCTTAAAATGTTGAAAGACTTTATTCTTTGCATAAACCGTAAAATAAGCCAACAACGCTCCGATGCCTAAGGAATCAAATGCGGAAGGAGTCAACATAGGAATGGATTTGGTATATAAAATCCATTCTTGCAGGGATAAACCTTTTAGTAAAAATTTAAAGAACTTTCTAAAAAACAGTAGTCCGATAATGAACAATATCCACAAAAAATATTTCATCCAATTTTTTTTCAAAAAAAGAACAAACCAAGGAAAAAATAAATAAAATTGTTCTTCGATGGCAAGTGTCCAAGTGATGCCAAGAATACTTTTGGGCCCTTCAAGTTGATAATAATAAAAATTAGAGGTATAGGTCATATAATACCAAAATCCCTCACTCATATCCAACTGAAAAAAATCTGAAAAAATACAGGCAATGGCAATGACTAAATAATAAATAGGAAAAATCCTCAAGACTCGACGAATGATAAAATTTTTGAGCGTCGTCCAATGGTTTTTCCCATTGGACAAGTTCTGTTCTTTGGCTTGCAATAAAATTCGAGTAATCAAAAAGCCACTCAACACAAAAAAAGTGATTACACCAATAGACCCTAAGATACTCCACTCCTTTCCAAAACGGGCTTGCGTCCAATGAAAAAACACGACGAGCAAAGCTGCGACACCTCTTACACTATCTAATTGCTGGTAATATTGCATCCAATTAATACTTTTTCCAAGTAAACAAAACCATAAATCGTTCCCAAAAATAATAGAACCAATATTGGTTTATTTTGACAGGAAAAGCTAAAAGGCGAATCCAAAAGGATTTTTTTTGGGAAATGTTCTCTTGCCATTCTGTCGATAAAGTAATCGTACTTTTTTTTTCAAAGCGCATTGGATTTCCTTTTAAGTGATGATGCTTTTGTTTGTTCCAATTTAGGTCAATTTCTTGTGAATAGATCCCGATATAGTCCAAGATTTTTGCCATGTTTTCTTCAGGATTCTCTACCAAAGATTCATAATTCAGTTGAAGCGTTTTTCTATTAGGAATCGCTTTCGCCACGTCCTTGTAAAAAGAAGGATAATAATGCGCTACATCCCACCAATCATGCTGTCGTTTTGTCCAGGAATAGACGACTGCTTGAGGTTTTCTATATAAAACAATTGGAATCACCTTAAAACCTGCTGCTTGTAATTGTACAAACCGACGGACTATTTTTGAAGAATCTATAATAATGGAGCAACCAGAAACAAACTGAATGGCTTTAAATAGAGCTTTATTATGTAAGCGTAATTCTTCTTTTTTGTCGGATTCTACATGCAGCATTGTCAAGGATAATTGATAATGCTGCAATAAATAATCTTCGACTTTTTTCCAAAAGTCGCATTGTTGATAGGATATTTTTTTACAACTGCATTTTGCTTTTTGCAAATCTTCTTTTCTAGTAGGGAATTTGGAAAAAACAAACAACTCCCCTGCCCCATATATCCCTGCTTGATTGCCTAATAACAAGGACAACAAAGTCGAACCACTATACGAGGGGCAAAGTGGATATAAAATGGTGATATGTTGATTGTCATTCGGCAATGAGTTCTAGTCAATTATCGTATTCAATAAGGAGTCCAATACAGGTGTAAAAGCATCCGCTCCAGCAGTATTCATGTGATTGAGGTCAAAAAATAAATCAGGGCGGTTTTCAAATGTCCGTTCTTCATTCCAAATAAAGACATTTGGTATATTCAGATAACGATTTAAAAAATCATCTCGCCGTTCTCGAATCGGCGTTTTGATGTTATTAAAAATAGCTAATTTAGGGGGGGATAATAAAACGACTTTAATATTTCGATTGAGGCATTCTTGAATAATTTGGTCGAATTTTGTAGTGTTTTTTAGGAATAGTTTCTTGTTGTTTCTCCTTTCATGGTTTTTTATCTTGGATTCCGCTTTTGGGGATAAGAGTAGTTTATTATTCCCGTCAAATTGTAATGTAGTTCCTTCTCGCTTCATAAATCCGTGAGAGTTAAACTCTTGTGTCGTGTATAAAATTTTTTGAAGATAGTTTTTGAAATTAGTAGTTGACAAAAAGTAATGATTAAAGGGGATTCTGTCTTCATAATTATTAATCCCGTGATAAATATTCAGCAGGTGATTTTTATTCCAGTTTGAATCTCTCTCATCTTCTAAAGAATGAACACTTGTGGGAAAGATGACAGTCTTGAGATTGGGTAGTTGGTCAATATATTTGTCGAATAGTAAAAAGTCAATATTAATTGCACTTCCAGCCTGAGCCAGACTTGCCGATTTAATGCTTAATTTTTTGGGATTAATAGCTCGCCAATTATGAGAAGCACCGAATATCAAGCATTCAATATCGGTTTTGTATTCTCGAATAACTTTTTCTTGATAGTAGAGACTGTTGTTCGTTCTCAGATGATATTCTCCTAAAGTAAAACACACTATGATAGGTGCTATAAAGATTCTAAACTGTTTGAAAAATTGCTTCATTATTTAAAACTGAAAGTAGAAAAACTCTTGTTGCTGCCCTCCATAATAGGCTATAAAAAACAATATGATATAATAAAATAAATACCGAAATATTCGAGGTTGATGTACTGCAAAATTAGCTAATGCATGCTTCTCTCGCCGACCAATCCAGTCTATCACAAGCATAAATATAATCAATATAAATAAAGGTCTTGCTGTAGGAAGTTGCTTATTTAAACTTGGTAGTTCAAACAGAGATGCGGAGAAAATAGCATCAAAAATCTGAACGACTTGTACCATATTTTCAGAACGTAGTATAGTTAATCCAATAGCGAATAAGAGAACCGTTCGAAGCATTTTGAGCAAGTCTAATAAAGAAGGGAACAATCTATCTTTTGCAACAATTCCTACATAGTCTCTATGTTTACCTCGAATAATTAAAAGACAAATTAGTAGTGCATTGTATAAACCCCAGTTAATGAAAGTCCAATTGGCACCATGCCAAAGTCCTGACACAAAAAAAACTATCGTAATGTTACGTAATATTTTCAAATGAACAACTCGGTTCCCTCCCAAAGAAATATACACATAATCTCGAAACCAAGACATTAAACTAATATGCCATCTTCGCCAAAATTCTGCTGTGTTTCTAGCAAAAAATGGATAGTTAAAGTTTTCTCTTAGATTAAATCCTAACAAACGAGCTGTGCCAATAGCAATATCTGAATATCCCGAAAAATCACCATACGCCTGAAAAGTAAAAAAAAGACCTCCAATAAGTAAAGTGCTTCCAGATAAATCGGTGGAGTTTTCAAAAATATAATTGGCATAGACGGCACAATTATCAGCAATAACGACTTTAGTAAACAAGCCCCAAAGGATTTGACGTAAACCATCTGCTCCTTGCTCATAAGTAAATCTTCGTTCTTTTTGAAATTGTGGCAGTAGATGGGTCGCCCGTTCAATTGGTCCTGCGACCAACTGTGGAAAGAAGCTCACATAAGCGGCAAAATTGATGAAATTATTAGTGGGTTTTAGCTTTTTCCGATAAATATCAATCGTATAACTCAAGGTTTGAAAAGTATAAAAACTAATCCCAACGGGTAAGATGATGGATAAGGTCGATAGATTTACAGAAATACCAAAATAAGAAAAGAAGTCTACAAAACTTTCGATAAAGAAATTGTAATACTTGAAAAAACCTAATAATCCAAGGTTGACCGCCAAACTCAACCAAAGCCATCTTTTACGAATCGTATCGTTACTCGAAGCATCCATTTTTAGACCGACTAAAAAATCGACACAAGTACTCAATAAAATCAAACTCAAAAATCGGACATCCCAGCAGCCATAAAAAAAGTAACTCCCTATCAAAATAAAAATATTTTGATAAGTCAAATTTTTATTGAGTACAAACCAATAAATGCTAAAAAATATACTCAAAAAAACCGCAAATTCTAAAGAGTTAAACAGCATTTATGAGTTTTTTATACCAAGGTTGATATACGCCATATTCCTTTACTTTATTTTTAAACCATTCCCCTTTTTCGCCTTCTATTAGCTTTCCTTTTAAGGGATTTTTGTAGCCAGCTTTTTTGAATAAAACGGTATAATGCCCTGTAATGACTTCATCGAGTGTCTCCACTCGATAGCTTAGATTTTGGACATGACCATGATGTTTTAAAGGGTAATTATAGCCTTTAGGTAATTGTTGAAATTTAAAATTTCCTGCATGAATCGTAGCACTAAGATTCACTTGTTCTAGGTGAGCATTATGAAAAAAGGAAGCATCTGTTTTTAGCAATTTTTCAAAATTAATTTTAACATTTTGATAAAAACCAGCACTTCTCTTAGCAACGATTAAACCACTATTATAATACGCCAAAACTTGTTGATTATCGACTAGGGTTTGAATAGTTTTGGGTGTTGAAAAACCCAAAACGGTTTGCATTCTTTGCCAATAAGCATAGTTTTCATCTTTTTTGTTTACTGCCAAATTAAATTTTCTAAAAACAGGTGTCATCGCCACATCTACATTGTCTACTTCATAAAAAGCTTTGGGCTCCTGCCAAACTACACTATCACTATCCATAAATATTATGGTCTCGCTTTTGAGCTGTTGTTCGGCATGAGCGCAAACATACAATTTGTTCGCAAATGGATAATTCTCGTGTACGGTATT
>JAHDEQ010000227.1 GCA_020628755.1 Saprospiraceae bacterium | reverse complement strand
ACACCGTAGGAGTGAGTTGGGGAATCGAAACCCTTTTCCCACATGGCGATAAATTATTCATAGGTTCAGAAGCAGGAATGTTTATTTACGACAATAGCAACCCAATCAATCCAACCTATATTTCAGAATTTCAACACGCTCGTGCTTGCGATCCCGTCTATGTCAAAGGAGACTATGCTTATGTGACTTTGCGGGATGGCACTTTTTGCGAAGGCTTTAACAATCAAATGGATGTCATTGATATTACAAATTTGGAAAATCCTGAATTGGTCAAAACCTATCCAATGGACAATCCGCATGGTTTGTCCATCAAAGACGACGTATTATACTTGTGTGAAGGGAGTTTTGGTCTAAAAGTTTTTGATATTGAAGATGTAGAAGAAATCGATAATAATCGTTTGGATCATGTCCGAAATTTTGATGCCTACGATGTCATCGCATTGCCCAACAAAGACGTAGCTTTTGTTATAGGAAAAGATGGTTTGTATCAGTTTGATACAAGCGATAACGGCAACCTCCAAGAGCTAAGTCGTATTCCTGTCACTAGACCATAGTTCAGTGGTGCAAACTGAAGTTTGCACTAGAATAAAAATCATAAATACATGAAAAATCACCTCTTTCTAATCATTTTTTTCATTTCTATACTGGCTTGTAATCAAGACAATGGAGGTATTGAAATAGGAGAAGATTACGAAATCAATTTTCAAGAATCTGCCACTTTTGATAATGGAAATCTTGAAATCAGTTTTGTCGAAGTTGTCGAAGATTCTCGTTGCCCAAGCACAATTGATTGTGTTTGGGAAGGCCGAGCTTGGGTAAGAATGAACATTACCGAAATTGATATTGTCGGGAGTATTGACTTGATAACCGAAAATTCAATCAATCGAGACTCAATGTTGACGGCCGAATTTGGTGATTTTTTAATCGAATTAAAAGAGGTCAAACCCTATCCAGAAGGAGTAATTTCTTCTTTTGACAACTACAGCGTTGTCATCAATATTAATGAATTGTAAAAATCAGCCCTATGCAATCTAAACTATTTCAGCTAGTCCTATTTATACTAATTCCATTCGTTGGTTTTGCACAAAGCGAAAACCTCGATTATGTTTACCTCAAAAATGGTAGCCTTTTCAAAGGCGAAATTGTAGAATACCAAGACGGTGGACAACTCCACCTCAAACTCGATAACGAAAGGACCTTTATTTTTGAAGACAAAAATATCAAACGTATTGTCCAAGGCGGAACCTACAAAATACACAAAGATAAATCATTCAAACCCTATAACTTCAAAGAAAAAGGAATGTACTACTTCTTTGCAGGTAATATCAATGGAGGGAGTTCGGCCTTCCAAAACGAAGGTACAGCAGGCTTGGGCATTCAAGCTGCTGCGGGCTATCAGCTCAATCGTTGGCTAGGAGCAGGTTTGGGTATTGGGATGGATTATTATTACCCAGGAAGTGGCGAACGATTTATGCCAGTTTTTGCAGAAGTTCGTGGTTATTTAAGACAAAAAAATGTTGCGCCATATTATAGCGTTCAAACAGGTTATGGATTTACATTTGTAGATGAAGACCGAGCGATGGAAGACAGCCAAGGAGGCATTTATTTGTATCCAGCTTTGGGTTTGCGTTGTGGAGCATCCGACAATGCCAATTTTACTATTGACATTGGTTACAAATACCAAAAAGGAACATTTGCTTTTCGACAATGGGATTTAGTTGAACACAAGATGACCTATCGTCGAATTGCGCTTAGAGTTGGAGTCTTATTTTAAAAATGACCATCTTTTTGAATGGCTCAACAATACTGCAATTTCGGACAAATTTGGATTTAAATCAGAATTTATTGAAATTGTACATAAAGCTAAACCCAAGTGGTGCAAACTAATTTAGTTTGCACCACTACAACCAATAATAATGAAACTAAAACCCATTTTCCTTTTCCTCATTCTGACTTTGTTTTTCATCGCTTGCAATCAAGACGAAGATGAAGCAATAACTGCTACCAATACCACACCCGACAATTTTGAAGGTGTACTCAATGATGACGGCTACCTCATTTTTGGTTGGTTTTATGGCGAATGCTTAGGCGAAACCTGTATCGAAATATACCAAGTGAGCAATGAAAGTTTGCTCGAAGATGAGAATGATAATTATCCTTCTTGGGATGAGTTTTACAATGCTGATTTTTATCCAATTAGTATAAATCCACAAATTATTGTCCCTACCTTAGAACCAGAACCTTTTTTAGAGTTAGTCAAGGATTTCCCGACTGACTTATTCAATGTTTCAGAAACGGTTATTGGTATGCCCGACGCAGGCGATTGGGGCGGTTTGTACATCGAGTTGCAACTAGAAGAAAATGGCTATCGGCAGTTTTGGCTCATTGATCAAATGCAAGACAATGTGCCCGAATATTTGCACGATTATATCAATAAGGTCAATTCCAAAATTGCAATTTTATCTCATAATTAGTCTTTGAATTGGGATTTTTTAAGCGCACATATACCGAACAAGAAGTCGTCGCTGGTTGTGCCAATAACCAGCGTTTCTTCCAGGAAAAATTGTACCGACAATTTTTTCCTACGATGTTACATATGTGTATGCGCTACACGCAAGACGAAGACAAAGCCATGCAAATTGTCAACAATGGGTTTTTACGAGTTTTTAAAAAAATAGACACCTTTCAATTCAAAGGTTCGCTCGAAGGTTGGATTCGTAAATTGGTTTATCATGCAATGGCTGATTATTTCAAAGCCAACCAAAAGTCCATGCACTTTTTAGTTTTTGAAGAAAGAGACCAAACCATAAAAGAAGAAGCTACCAGCAGCATGTATTTTGAAGATTTGATGGGATTAGTGCGAAAACTGCCCCCTGCAACCCAACAAGTGTTTAATTTGTATGCCATCGAAGGTTATCGGCATCCCGAAATTGCCAAAGAATTAGATATAAGTGTTGGCACTTCTAAATGGCATTTGGCAGAAGCTCGAAAAAAACTCAAAAAACTAATTGAACAAAATTCAAAACAACTAAGACTCATGGATAGCAATTAAAGTCTCTGTGTTTCTCTGTTTTCTCAGTGGTAAAAAAAGAAGAATGAAAAATAATAGAACAAATTTGGATAAACAACTGACCAATCAAGGCTGGTCTCAAATGGAGGCCATCCTCGACCGAGAGATGCCTGCGAAGAAGCGTCGCCGTCCGTTTATTCTATTCTTTTGGATGCTCGGAATTGCTATTTTACTAGGAACTTGTTTTTGGTGGTCAACATCACGGGATCGAGTAGAAGAAACACAAAAAGTACATGAACCAATTGCCAACCAAACCAATACATCGCAAGCAAATGACCTGCAAGCAGAACCAATTTTAAATAATATTCAGACAGAAAAACTTAGCAAAAAATCCTTACCAAATTTACCAAAGACGACTATTGATCAAACCATTAAAAAGCCTATAATAGAGAATACTTTAAGCACTGCCTCTACAATAACCAAGTCTCAAAAAGAAAAGAATCAATCATTAACAAGCAATAATAACAAGCACCTTTTATCTAAAGCCAAGAATAACATCAGTACAACTAAAACACCTTTATCCACAAGTATTATACAAACGCCAACTATCGAAAAAAAGGATATTCAAAAAACAAAAATTGCAATGCCATCCATTGCCAATTTGGCAATGGAGCAACTGCCCGTTTCAATACTTCCATTAGACAAAAAAGTCCAACAATTTGAAATTTCCAATACATCAAAAAATAGTAATTTTGGAATCAAAGCAGGAGTCGGACATAACTTCAACCAACAGGCCAATTTGCACCTTGGTTTTACTTGGAATCGCCAAGTCAATAGCAAATTTTCCCTAGAAACAGGATTGCACTTCTATCATTTTCCAAAGGCAAACTCCTTGTCCTTTTCGTCGGAAGATTTGGCGTTTGCGGACAATGCTTTCCCTGAAGAAAGTGGTGCAGCAGGCGGAGGCTTTCCAAGTCAAACCGAAATTGACAATACAAGTTCGGGCATAGGAGAGGACACGACTTTATTGGTTTCGACTCCTCCGATTAGTATGGATAATGAAAACTTTAATACCAATTCGTACCGAAAAAATAACACTCGACAAGCCCTCGTTTTGCCACTTCAAGTCAACTATGACTTCAAAGCCAAATGGACAATTTTCGGAGCTTTGCAAGTCGCCTATTTTTGGGATAGCAACTTGACAAAAAACAACTATGCAGCCTTACAAGGAGCAAATAATGAAACCCAATTTGGCAACAAAGGTTTTGAGCTTTGGACAAAAGCAGGTCTGCGCTACCAAGCCACTCGCCGAGTTGCTTTAGAGTTGGGCTACAACCGAGCTTTAAGCCCACAATTTATAGAAAACACACTAGATCAAAGATCCTCCGAAGATTTTTTCAATCATCATTATGATTTTTCTGTCTTATACAAATTTTAAGTTTACAAAAGACTTTGCCTACCAAAATATTTGGGCAAGTCAGAACAAAGCGTAACTTTACACTATTCAAGCTCCAAAAACCAAAAAAAACAGCCCACCAACAATAATCCATAAAATTACGCTTGAATCAAACTATCAAAACAAACTAAAACCTTAGATGAAAAAGTTCATTTTCTTTTTCCTGCCGATTGCCCTTTTCCTTGCTTGTGGAGGCAGTGAAAATACAGACTCCAATTCAGATGCCAGCAAGCAAGTATTCAAATACAATCAGCACAATAATATCACTTCCTTAGATCCAGCTTTTGCAAAAAGTCAAAATAATATTTGGGGCTGTGACCATCTATACAATCGTTTAGTTGAGTTGAATGATCGACTCAATGTAATTCCTGCTTTGGCCAAAAGTTGGGCAATTTCAGAAGATGGTCTAGTTTATACCTTCAAATTGAGAGATGATATTTATTTTCATGATAATGCTTGCTTTCCTGAGGGCAAAGGTCGAAAAATGGTCGCTTCTGATGTGGTTTACAGTTTCAATCGCATCATTGATGAAGCCGTAGCTTCACCTGGTTCATGGATTTTTTCTGGAAAATTGGACAAAGACAAACCCTTTGAAGCACCCACCGATTCGACCTTTATTTTGCGTTTGTCCAAACCCTTTCGTCCAATGTTGGGTATTCTGACTATGCATTATTGTTCGGTTGTTCCCAAGGAAGCGGTCGAGAAATACGGTAAATCCTTTCGTGCCAACCCCGTTGGCACAGGGCCCTTTAAATTCAAACGTTGGATTGAAAATCAAACCCTTTTTCTAACTAAAAATGAAAACTATTTTGAAAAAGAAGGCAATGATAGATTGCCCTACTTAGATGGTGTACGTATTAGTTTTATTAGCGATAAAAAAACAGCCTTTTTAGAATTGATGAATGGCAATTTAGACCTCGTTTCGGGGCTCGAATCTTCTTTTACCGATGAGTTGCTAACCAAAGACGGCGAGCTTCAAGAAAAGCACCAAAACAATTTACAATTTCAGAAATCGCCCTACCTCAATTCCGAATATTTGGGTATTTATATGCAATCCAAAGACAGCAAAAATCCCCTTAAAAACAAAAAGGTACGACAAGCCCTCAACTATGCCTTTGACCGAAATTTGATGATGAAAAGCCTCCGCAACAATGTCGGTAAAGTAGCCAATTCGGGCTTTACGCCGATTGGCTTGCCTTCCTTTAATGCACAAGCAGTAAAAGGCTATTCCTACCAACCCGACAAGGCTCGAAAATTGCTCGAAGAAGCAGGTTTTCCTAACGGAAAAGGACTCTCCGAAATCAAATTATTAACCAATAAAGATTACCTCGATTTGAGTACATTTATTGCTCGACAATGGGAAGATATTGGTATCAATGCCCAAATTGATGTGATTGAATCCGCTACTTTACGGAATATGATGAGCAAGGGACAAGCACCATTTTTTAGAGGTTCGTGGATAGCAGACTACCCTGATGCCGAAAGCTATTTTACCGTTTTTTACGGTAAAAATCCTGCGCCGCCCAACTATACGCAATTCAAAAACAAAGATTTCGACCAATTATATGAGGCTTCCTTAAAAGAAAACGACGACAAAAAACGTTTTGAATTATATCAGCAAATGGACGAAATTTTGGTCGAAGAAGCGCCCGTTATATTTTTGTTTTACGATGAAACGGCACTTTGTGCCAGAAAAAACATAACAGGACTAAGCAAAAATGCGCTCAATTTGCTCGTCCTCAAAAAAGTTAAAAAAACCTAAAAACAACTTGTCCACAAAATAAAACTAAATCCCAAAACCTTCGTTTTTAAATAAGTGGTGCGAATCTGTCTGCTCGGCTTAGTCAGGCAGGCTTTAGCTTGCAGTTAAACATACAAAGTTATACACGCTACTCGAAAACGATTACAAAATAGTTAAAGATGATACTATCCCTT
>JAHDEQ010000013.1:28734-36022 GCA_020628755.1 Saprospiraceae bacterium | reverse complement strand
AGCCAAACTAAACCCGCCCGCAAGTTTAGGAAAACATCGAACTTACAAGTCAACTGCTTTCCTAAACTTGTGGGCAGCTTATAGTAAAAGCTTAGTTTAGTAAAGCTATTTCTTTACTGCCGCTTGTTTCCAAGCTGTTTCAAAATCCTGATGAATCGCATCTTTCCAATTTTCTTTGGGATTTTCAGCAATGTAATTGGCCAATTCGATTTGACGGGGCGAAAGCCAATTTTCGACCGCTTCTCTTTTGCCAATACAGCTATTGACACGTGCAGCTTGCGTTTCAGTCATCGGTACATAGCGCAAATGTGTCCGAGAAAGATAATACTTGGGGTCTTTATCTAGGCGAAAAGTGCCATTCGTAGAGATGGCACTTGTACCAACAACTTCAGCAGCCACCTTTTGCTGTTTATTATCATCAGGAAAAACATGATAAAAAAGTCGCTCTTGATCTCCTTTTTGAAGCAATTCTTTATACGTAATTTTTGTTGGGTCAAATTCCAAACGAACCACCTCCTTGCCTGCTCGCCAACCTGCTTCTGTTTTTACAATGCCATCAATTGCTCCCAAGCCGCCTTCACCCGACCAAAAACAAGCCATTGCGACCGTTGCCGTTTGAGTTCCATATTTGGCTGCCCGAAATTCCTCATCTAGCAATTTCAAATATTGAGGCACTTGCAAATCTGCACTTTCCAAAGCCGTAATCATCGTCTCTACAATTCCTAGTTTGGAATAATTGCCTGACAAACGAGGTGTTATGTCTTGACTTTTGGTATCTACAATTCTTACAACAGGATTGTTCCAAGCAGGTTCGCCAAAAGATTTAAGCACCTTGGCATCATCGCCAGGATGATTGTTGTAAATCGCAAGTGGAACGAAAAGCGAATCAATAGCCTCTACAATAAGCGGATGCTGTAAAACCTGATTGCCATAATTGCGGCAAGTGGCACAACCTGGTACTTCTTGGAAAAGTATAAAAACAGGCTTGCGCTGCTCGGAAGCCATCGCATTGGCTACTTCATAACTTCGTAGCCAATGAACTGCGCCCAACTCTTCGGGCTGGGATTTGACTTGAGCAAAAGAGAAAAAAGTCATCAGCAAGCCGAATGAAATCAATATTATATTTTTCATGGTCGTAAAATTTGTAGAAAGAATGAGTTCAAAGATCTAGTTTTGAGTTGGCACAAACTAAAGTCTATGATACAAGAAAAACAAAGCGTAAAGCATCGCAGTTTGGAAACTGCGACGAAGCTATATTGCTTATCAAGCTACTTTAAAAATAACAAAAGCGGTTGAAAAACTATTGTTTCGCAACCGCTTTTGAAGGCCAAAATGTCTTGTGGACTACTGTCTTTCCCAAACGGATTGAGAAACAATCGTATTGGTCGTTATGATGCCCATATTGTCTTGTGATTGAGTTTCATTTTGACTGATTACCAATTGACCATCAGCATTAATCTCATAATTAGCAGTTTGGCTCTCATTACCAGTTCCGTAAGGAACGCCATCTACTTCAAATTCAAAAAATGAACCCATCGTGGTAATCGTAGTTTCGTCTTTGGTATAAGTACCACTACCATCAACGTTAGTATAAGTATCTGTAGAAGTATTGATTACATTCCCATCAAATGACACTGTAGAAGTCATTGTATAACCACCATCTGTAGTAAAGTCTCCATCATCAAAGGTAACGTTGTAGTTAAGGTCATCCCCTACAATTGATGAATTTGAACTGGTTGTTGTACCTTGAAACGTAGTTAAGCCATCAATATCTGCTTGGAAAGAAATAGCAGTCCATGTACCATCTAGTTCGCCGCTACTGCTACTACTCATTTCATCCTCATTGTTGCAAGCTGTGGCCAATGAAATTACCATTAATAGCGTAAATAATTTGAATAATTTAGTCATCGTAATTTTTTTTAGTTTATGAAATTATTTTTTTGCTCTCTTTTTTTATAATAAAAAGGACTATCCTTTATTATTTGCAAGTAGCGGAATAATCATCAGCTATCTTCTTGTATTCATGTAAATCATAGGATAACTTATGAAGTCCGTTCGCAAAGGTTGGGCAATGATTGGCAAGAATTTTCTTTAATGCCTTATTCATGCTTTTTTGATACATTTTGGGGTGTGAATCAGGATTTTCACTAAACGGAGCTATACCAATCAGAAAATCATCCGAAGGTAGTTTGATAGCTGTTGCCGCATAGTAATATGTACGAGTATTGGAAGTACCAACAAGTCCCATTACAATCTCTACATAAAAAAAGACCTCCATTTTATCTGTCTCATAAATCTTTGCAGCCCAGCACTTTTCTATATAGAATTTGTATTTATTATTTTTAGCTAAACTATATGCCTGTTTGTATTTTTTGTAAACCATAGTATCTCCCTCAATGATACTTGTCATAGTTACCAAATCACTAGAATTCACTTTCTCTTTTTTACCAGTAGCTTTATTGATATATGTTATCTTAGGAGATATAGAGTAGAAACCTTTTTTTGTTAATTCTGCTTTGATGACTTTTCCATCATTACGTTCTAACAGCCATTCTTCTTGGGTATATGAATTTGTATATCCCAAAAACAAAAGGAGTAAAATTGAAAAATACTTCATCTTTTTTAGTTCTATTTTAAAAATTCACTTATTAGATAAATTTTGTTTGACTTTCAAAGAAAAAGCGATTTTGAAATGAATTTCAAAATCGCTTTTTGCATTTGTTGTGCAATTTTTTTTATTTAAGGATGCTATCGTATTTGGACTTGTCTTTTATTAAGCCGATAGCTTCTTTTATTTCGGTGTCGTTGCGTAAGCCGATTTGGATTTTTCCTTTTTGGAAATAGTAACGACTTACAATTTCTTTTTCGATTAAGTCAATGATAGTATTTTTATACTTGCTCAATTCTGTCTTTTTGCTGTCATCAATTTTTTGTTCGATGCTGCTCAAATCAGTGTCAATAACTGATTTGTAGTTTTCTTTATCGGCTTCTTTCATCAATTTTGAAAGCAATTTTTCACTCTCACTTTCATAAGAGTAGTTTTTCTTTTTAAGAAATGCTAGGAAACCATCCCAGTCGGTAAATTTGAAATCTTCAATTTCTCCGATAGATTCTTTTTTGAGTGCAAATTCCGTCACATAATCAAAAATCATGTAGTTGTCCACAAGGCTCTTTACGGCTTTGCGCTCGCTTTCTTTTTCAATGATAACATCGGGTTTTACGCCGCCGCCATCAAGCACTAAACGCCCGTTTTGAGTTTTGAATTTTGCTCTTTTATCATCAGGAATATTTACAGGCTCACCATTTTCATACTCTACTCCTTGGATGCAACGTCCGCTAGGAATGTAGTATTTGGCTGTTGTCAATTTGACTTTTGAGTTGTAACCTACATCACGTGTATTTTGAACCAAACCTTTGCCATAAGAACGCTGCCCTAACAAAACGGCTCTATCTAAATCTTGCAATACACCCGAAACAATCTCAGATGCTGAAGCAGAATTTTTATCAATCAAAACTACGACAGGCAATTCTTCTTCGGCAGGTTGGTTGAGTGTCTTGAAACTTCTATCCCAATCTTTTACTTTTCCTTTAGTCGTAACAACAGTTACGCCTTTGGGAATAAAGATATTAGAAACATTAACCGCTTCGGCTAATAGTCCTCCACCATTGCCGCGAAGGTCAAAAATAATCCCTTTCATTTCGGGATTTTCTTCTTTCATTTCTTTTACTGCATCTTCTACATTTTTACCCGCTTGACGTGTAAAGGTCGTCAAAGCTACGTATCCAATATCATTGGATACGAGTCCGTGATAAGGTACATTAGGCACTCGAACCTCTCCTCTAACCATCGTTAGTTTTACATCTTTGGCCTCACCAGGTCTTTTTACAGTCAATTCGATTTCAGTACCAGGATAACCTTTTAAAATATTGCTCACATCGTCAGGAGTTTTTCCTTTCGTTGATTTACCATCAATTGCTACGATTTGGTCACCAGCTTTCATGCCAGCCTTGTGTGCAGGTTGGTCTTCGTAAGGTTCTGTAATCGTAACATAGTCGCCAATTTTCTTGATTTGCGCACCGATACCATTGTACTTTCCTTCCGTAATGTATTTGAAACCTTCGATTTCGGATTCGGAAATATAGTTGGTATAAGGGTCAAGCGACTCCAACATCGCATCTACGCCCGTACGCATTAGTTTGGCAGGGTCAAGCTCATCTACATAGTAAGTATTGATTTCTTTGTAGAGATTAGTGAAAATTTCTATGTTCTTAGAAATTTCAAAATATTTGCCATGATTGACCGTGTTGTTGACTGCTGCACCTCCAATAAAAGCGACAAGGACTAAGACAATTAAGCGACTAATTTTTTTCATAATTGAGGATGTAAAAGATTACTGACTTTACTTTATTATTCTATAATTAAACGCAAAAACCGAGGTTTTTAATGTTTGTTTTTAAAATTATTCTAAAGAATGCTGATTATGTCAATATAACGTAATTGTAAGATTACGTTTTGGAGGGATTAACACCTATTATGAATAAAAATAATGCCAATGTACTCTATACACTCAAAAAAGATAGAATTAGTACTCATATAAAAACAAAGAAGGGCTTACAGTTGTACTGTAAGCCCTTTCTCTTATATTTTGTAAACAGTTATAGTATTTTCTACTGAACTACAATTTCTACTTTAGTTGCATCGCCTTTCATCCCTTTGCTTGACAATTGCTTTTTGTTTACACCCAAAGCAACTAACATGTCGTGTACAGCAGTTGCACGCTGTCCAGCCAATGCTTTATTGTCGCCAGAAGTTTGAACTTTGATTTTAGCATTAGGGTAAGATTTCAAGGCAGCAGCCAAACCTTCAACCTCTGCTTTTTTGAAGGTTTGTACTCTTTGAGAACCATCTTTGAAAACGATGTCTGTTAATGCATAAGTAATGCTACCTGATACATCACCTGACTTACCTGTAACTTTTTTAGCAGCATTAGCTACTTTTCCGCCACCAGCTTTACGAGCTTCATCAGCTTTCTTAAACATCCCCGTAAACTTAGACTGAAATTGAGCTGTTGCTGCTTTTAGAGCATCACCAGTAGCATCAGCAGCATTACCAACTGCTTTACCTGTAGCGGCAGCAGCACCTGCGATTGCAGTACCTGCTTTACTCAAGAAGTTACCATCAGCATCTTTTTTAAATTCGCCTTTCTTAGCGATTACATTTCCTGTACCATCAACCAAGTCGCCTGCAGCATTTACCGTATAGTTTACTGCACCTGCTGCAGCACTTCCAGCAGCTTTAGCAGCATCAACTGTAAATTCACCTGCTTTTGCAAGGACATTGCCACTTGCATCAACCAAGTCGCCTGCGGCGTTTATTGTACCGTCCATAACATTGCCAGCAGCATCTTTAACGGTTGTCATTGCGCCTGCGGCAGCATTACCTGCTGCGCTTGCCGCATCAACTGTAAATTCGCCTGCTTTTTTGATAACTTTTCCTGTACCGTCAACCAAGTCGCCTGCAGCATTTACCGTACCTTCTATCACATTACCAGCTGCATCTTTAACAGTTGTCATTGCGCCTGCGGCAGCGTTACCTGCTGCTTTAGCTGCATCAACTGTAAATTCGCCTGCCTTCTTGATAACATTACCACTTGCATCAACCAAGTCGCCTGCGGCGTTTACAGTTCCTTCCATTACATTACCTGCTGCGTCTTTAACGGTTGTCATTGCACCCGAAGCAGCATTACCAACTGTTTCAGCAGCACCGCCTAAGATACCAGAATTCCATAACCATAAACCTCCTAGTACAGCAGCGATTGGAATTAACCATTTCATAAATCCACCTCCAGATTTGGTTTCGGCAGCTTGGTGCGAAGTTGCCGTAGCACGAGCAGCAGAACCTGTTGTTTCTCCAAAACCCAACAAGCTACCCATACCAGCAGGCATAGCACTTGCTACGTGTTTTTTCTGACCCAAAAGCATTTTCATTAATCCACCAGCATTTAGACCATTCTTTCTTACATAACGACCAATCATACCCATAACCATAGGTGCAATCATGTTCATTAATGAAGAAGAAGAGTTACGTCGCATACCAGTAACGCTAGTTACTAAGTCAATTACAGAGCCTAAGTTGTTGCCCAATAACCCAGATAGTAAAGAACCACCTGTTTTCATAAAGCCAGTAGTAGCATCACCGCCGCCTAAAAGGCTTCCTAAATTATCAAAAACACCTCCATCGTGTTTTCCATCTGCTATCATATTCAACAAACGACCTGCTCCACTTTCTGTAGAACCCTTGCTGATTACACTACCAAGGATTGTAGGGAGAATAGAACTAACTGCAGAACTTGTTGCAGAAGCATTTTCTCCAATAATGTTAGCAGCATTACCGACTACAGCATCGGTCATCTGCTCTTTAAGCATGTCCAATAAATTGATTGCCATTGTTTTCCAATTTTGTTAAAAAAAGTATATATGAAAAAATAAAAAAAATGCTATTTGTAATGTTCATGGGCAGATGCACTCCTATATGTAGAAGTGCTTAACGATTAATAGACCAAAAGTGTGTAATAGAAAAAATTAGTATTCTTGATGGGTGTGTCTGTTTTGGCACAAAGGTAAGTCAAAGATTCACCTTTTTTCTAAAAAAGTTAATAAAAAGTTAACAACTACTGCTAATCCTAGCATTTTTATTGTTAAAGCCACTCTTTTTACGCAAAAAGTTGTGTCGAGTCACTTAATTTCAACTTTTTTTTGAAAAAAAGACTTATTCAAACAACAATTTGTACAATTCTTCTACTTTACCAATGGTAACAACATTGATTTTGTAGCGACTAGGGTCTAAACCTTTCGTATTATATTTTGATATAAATATTTGCTCAAAACCCAATCGATCAGCTTCCTGAATGCGCTGTTCGATGCGATTCACCGAACGTATTTCACCTGACAAGCCCACTTCTCCTGCAAAACAAATATTATTAGGGATGGCAATATCTTCGAGCGAAGATATAAGCGCACTGATTATAGCCAAATCAATCGCTGGGTCATCTACTTTTATACCACCTGCAATATTGAGAAAGACATCATTTTGACCAAACATAAATCCACAGCGTTTTTCCAAAACGGCCAAAAGCATACTCAAGCGTCGCAAATCAAAACCCGTTGCCGAACGCTGAGGTGTCCCATAAACAGCTGTACTCACTAATGCCTGTGTTTCGATCAACATCGGACGCATCCCTTCCATCGTGGCAGCAACGGCACTCCCACTCAAATCTTCTTCTTTTTG
>JAHDEQ010000013.1:17015-28634 GCA_020628755.1 Saprospiraceae bacterium | reverse complement strand
CTCTCCTGCACATTCTCGCACCTGCGAAATGCTCCCTGGCATAGACTCAATATGAGGCGATGAAAGCGTTTGTATGGAATCTATCACCAAAACATCAGGGCTTACGTTTTGAGCATGGTTTAAAATTTTAGTAGTATTGGTTTCGGTTAAAATAAGGCAATCCGAATTGGGTGGTCCAATTCGGTCAGCACGCATTTTGATTTGTTGTTCGCTTTCTTCGCCTGACACATATAGTACTTTGGCATCAATACCCAAAGCCAATTGCAACAAAAGTGTTGATTTACCAATACCTGGTTGACCTCCAATTAAAGTCAAAGAGCCATTGACAATGCCGCCTCCCAAAACTCGATTGACCTCGCCATCTGGTGTCATGAGTCGTTTGGTACTTCCTGCTTTAATATCAGGAAGTGGAATAGGTTGTGGGGAGTTGCTTTTTCCACCTTTTGTACTATTCCAAGCCTTCTTCTTGGCTTCTGTCGTGGTTTCTTTTGAGATAATTTCTTCGTGGTAAGTATTCCATTCACCACAAGACGAACATTTGCCTACCCATTTGGGAGAGATTGCACCACAATTTGAACACGCAAATACTTTTTTGACTTTAGCCATAATTCTATTTTGACAAGTTGGAAACTTGTAGGATACAATTACTTCAAAGCTTTCTGCTTTGAACAGCAACAATTATTAATTTGACAAAGGTGGGAAGAATTCTAAAATATCTGAATATCCTTATCCTTTTTTTTAGGATTGAATTTTATACCATAACTAAAGGAAGGCAAAAAAGGTAATAAAGTGACTTGAACAATTTCATTTTCACGCTCTCGATAAAATATAGGATTGGGTTGGTTGTAAACATTAAAAATTCCAAAGTTGATATGGTGTGAATATTTTGTTTTGGGTATTTCGTAGTTCAAACCAATATCGAGCCTATGGTAAGCTGGCATTTGGATTCGATTGGTTGGGCCAGGGTCTTGCACTACAATAAAACCTCCTTGTGCAACACGTACAGGATATTCTAGCACAGGCAATGTTAGTCTTGCACCCGATTCAATAATCCAACTCGTATTTAGATTTAATTTTTTATTTAAGGCGTATTGCCCGACCAGCTTAAAGCTGTGTCGTCGGTCATAGCGAAACGGAAATCGTTCTCCATTATTAATTTTATCAAACTGCCGTTCTGACCAAGCTAAAGTATAATTTCCAGCGATACTATATTTAGAAGTTTGTTTGCTGAAGGATGTTTCTACGCCATAATTCCAACCTTGCCCCGTTGTGATATTGCGCTCCCAATCATTGGCACTTAAAACCACAAGTGAGTCCTGCGACAAAAAGGAAATCAAATGATCCATTTTTTTATAATATCCCTCTATCGAAAAGCGGCTATTGTCATCGCCCTGATAATGTACGCCACCAACCACCTGCCATGCCCTTTCAGGGTCAACAGCAGCCGTGCTTGGCACCCATATATCACCAGGCAAGCCCAAATTACTTTTTGTAAGGAAGTGAAGATGCTGCACCATTTGACTGTAAGAAACTGAGATAGTCCACTTGGGTTTGGGTTTGAATCGAGTACTAATCCTGGGTTGTAGCGAATTGTACTGCACTTGGTCTATTGACCAACGTACTGCGTGCAATCCAATATTGACACTCCATTTGGGAGTAAGCTGAATTTCATCTTCAAAATAACTCGTATATTCATAAGCAATTTGTGGAGCTATATCGAGGGTATCAAAAAACTCAATACTGTCTCTCAAAAGAGGGACATTGCTCGCCTTAGTCTCATCAAAAAATACGCCTGGCTGAAAACTTTGTCGGCTTGCACCTAAACCAAAACGCAAATGATGATTGGGCGAAGGTGTATATTCCCAATCTGTTTTGGCCGACCAGTTTTCGATATTAGAGCGAAATCGTTGGACTACCAAAATAGTATCGGAGGAGTTATCGTCATACCTACCTATAGAGAAAAATTCATCTTTTGAGTTGAAATCATAAGCACTATAATTAACGGTGGTATTGGTAAATAATTTTTGATTGATGAGGTGATTCCAACGCAAGGTTGCAGTTGTGTTACCCCAAGCAAAACCCAAATTAGTTGTGTCTTGTATAATTCCTTCAACAATTTCTTGTGGTTGCAAATTGAGTAAAAAGTTGCCATCTCTTTCTTCAGTATTCTGATCAAAAAAATCGTCGCCGCCTTTATAAAATGAAAGGAAGAGTTTGTTTTTTTTAGAAAGGTCAGCATGAATTTTAGCATTCCAATCAAAAAACAAATAGTCTGAAAAACCTCCTCGATTATATGGAATAAAACCATTGGAATTTCGAGCATTTCTGCGCTTGACTGCTTGTGTCAATTGTGGGATATACCACTGTGTAAACGAGTGTCTGCCCGAAAGGAAAAAGGAAACTTTGTCTTTGACAATTGGCCCTTCGATACTAGCCTTACCTGATATAAGGCTGAAAGAAGCATCGGCTTCAAATTCCTTTTTATTGCCCTCTTTGGTACGAATATCTAAAACCGAAGACAACCTGCCGCTATAGCGGGCAGGAAACCGACTCTTGTACAGATTGGCACTTTTGACAGCATCTGTATTAAAAATCGAAAAGATACCTATAGCATGCGTCGGATTATAAACAGGAACGCCGTCTAGCAAAACCAAATTTTGGTCAACGCTGCCTCCTCGTACAATTAAGCCTCCTACTCCATCCGTACCTGTGCTAACACCTGCTTGAAGATAATTGCTGCGCCAAATATCAGCCTCGCCTCCTAGCGTGGGCAAAAGTTTGATTTGTTCTATAGAAATACCTTCTAAGTCGGGTTGATTGATGTCGTTTTGGGGCAATTGATTTTCGTGTGGAATAACAATGACGGGATCTAAGGTTAAGGACGATTGCAGTTCGATATTGAGCCAATAATCTTTATTGAGATTGATTTCTTTTTGGAGAATTTCGTAACCGAGGTATGAAAATACTAGATTGGCATCTCCCTCTGAAACGGTTAAGCTAAAAAAGCCATAATCATTGGTGGCCGTTCCTTTGTTGGTACTTGGTATAAATACATTGGCTCCGATAAGGGCCTCGCCCGTATCGGCATCGCTAATGTAGCCACTAAGCGTAAATTTTCGGATAGGAGGCTCTAGTTTTACTAGAACAATTTGCTGTTCTTTTTCGGTATATCCAACAAGGGTATTTTCAAAAAGCAGGTCTAAAATATAAGCAATTGATTGATTGTTTTCATTAATGGTCACTCTGTATTGGGGAGGTAAAATAGATCCTGCTTCTACAATATTGACTCCTGAATTTTGCATCAATACAAAAAGTGCATCTTCTACAAGAACATTATTTACAGCGAGGCTAGTCTGTACATCTAGTACAGACTGTGCGAGTGCAAGTTTTGCAAAAAGCAAAAAAAAGAATATAAAAAATGAATTACGCATAAGTAGTAAAACAGAATCGTAACAATCGACCTAAAATAGAAACTGCCCTATTTACTATAACGCAATAGGGCAGCCATATGTTAAGCGTATGAAACTTCTTAGTTGCAAATTCCTCCCTTGAGTGTATATTGTTTCTCGCCTACCTTGGTCAAGTCTATTTGAAAAGCAGAGCTTAATACAGAAAGAATTTTATCCAAATTGGGTTGATTGTACAATGAAGTATAAGGACAATTGTTCAACTGCGTATTTTGTAAATCTATTTCTACATTGAAATATCGTTCCAAATCTTGAATAACAAACTTCAAAGGCGTTTTTTGGAAAGCCAATTGGTGATTCATCCAAGCGAGGTCATTGTGGGTTCGGTTCTCTTCTTTTCGTAAAATTTGTGAACGATGATTGTAGAAGCCTTTATGATTTTTGGTCAATACAATATTGTCATCCGTTTTACTTGGCGATAATCGTACTTTACCTGTTTTGACCAAGACTTCAGTTTGCGATTCGTCGTTGTATGCTCTTACATTGAAAGAAGTACCCAAAACCGTTACTGTCGTATGTTCGGTATTGATATGGAATGGCTTCTCTGGATTGTGGCTTATGTCAAAAAAGGCTTCTCCGTTGAGCATGACCTTACGTTGGTTTCCATCAAATTTTTCGGGGTAACGAAGACGACTCCCTTCGTTGAGGATGATACTCGAACCATCGGGCAGCGTCACATTTTTGGATTCGCCTATATGTGCTACGACTTCGATTGTGCTTGGACTAGAACTATTCATATAATATAGTCCAGCTACCAATAAAACTAAAACTGCGGCAGCAATACGCAACAGCCAGGGAGAACGTCGTTTCATCGAAACGACTTTAGCTGGTTGGCTTTCTTTGGAAATGCGGGCTTGGAGTTGTGCAAGGTTTTTATCGGTATTGGGTTGATAAGAAGACTTGTACGATTTACTTGCTTTCCAAATGGTATCAAGTTCACTAGCATATTGCTTGTTGGCATCAGATGATTGTTGCCAATCATCTAAGGTCTTTTGTTCAGCATTGGACAAAAAGCCAGTTAACTTTTTATGTATTAAATTAATGATCGGTTGTTTATTCATTAACAATTATAATTTCTTTTGGGTTTGTCTGTCATTTTAGGAGACACCTTTCAAAACAAAGCCCCCTATTTCGATTTTCAAAAAATTAGTAAAGTCAAACTATTTGTCGGCTACTTTACTTTGTAAGTTTCCTTTAAAAATTGTACAAAGTATTGCGTAGCAATTTTAGTGCCTTTGAAATCTGGTTTTCGACTGTTTTGATGGAAATACTGAGCGCATCCGCTATTTCTTGGTAGCTCATATTTTCAAAACGACTCAGGGTAAATACTACTCTACAACGCTCAGGCAGACTATCAATGGCAGCATCAATTTTTTCCTGCAACTCCTCTATCTCTAACACTTTTTGAGCATCAGGTTCTGTACTTTTAAGATTGGGAGCTTTTTCTTCTTCTTCAAATTTTATCTTTTGGTCACGTATATAATTGAGGGCCTTGTTGCGTGCCGCCCTACGGAGGTAGGCACGAATAGATGTCTTGATGACTAAGGTTTCTCTTTTTTTCCACAATTCAAAAAAGACATCTTGTGCTAAGTCCTCTACCAAATTTGTATCAGGAATAATGCGATAAACGGCTCTGCATATCTCTTCAAAATACGCCCTAAAAATCAAATCAATAGCCGTTTCGCTATTGCTTTGAAGTAATTGGAGCAAATCTTCGTCGGTATGTTTTGGTTTATCAAGCATTCTCTATATCAAAAACTAAAGGTGGATTTTTAGTGCCAAAAATAAAAGATTTTTGGTCTATCAATTTGTTTTTGCCAAATGGATTACAATTTATAATCATAATTGCTGATTTTTTATAGGAACAAAAAAAAGATGTCTATTTTGATTTTTTTAGTTATTTTCGGTTTATCATAAAAAAATCACTAACCTTAAAATTTGATATTTAGCATGAAAAGAATTTTTTACACTTTTGTTTTTGTATTATTTACTGCTATTATGATAGCGCAAACGGCACCTGACTTTACTGTCACGGATACACATGGCAACGAACATTCCTTGTATGCAGATTACCTTGACCAAAACAAAGTTGTGGTCTTGGATTTGTTTTTTGTGGATTGTCCTCCATGCCAAGACTTAGCACCTTTTATGCAGGCTTATTGGGAGGAGTTGCAGGCAGCCAATGCGCCTGTACAGTTTTTGAGTCTTACTTCGATGGAATCAGACAATGATGCCAAAGTCTTAGGATTTGAAGAACAATTTGGACTAACATTTCCTGCGGCTAGTGCCGATGGAGGTTCTGTAGAAGCACAACAACCTTACACTACAAATGAATTTGGAGAATTTTTTGGTTACCCAACTTTAGTTGTAATTTCTCCAGACCGTTCCGTTCAATTTGACCCTTGGGGCAATACACAAGAAGAGACTATTTCGCTTTTAGATGGCTATGTTCAAAATGCGCTTGCAACCATCTCTAGTACCAATGAATTGGAAAAAGTAGTGGACATGGATATTTATCCGATTCCTGCAAGAGACTATATTACTATTGATTTAAAAGCCTTTAATGCTGAAAAAACCTTAGAAGTTTACAACTCAACAGGAGCTTTGATACAAACGATCAAAACAAATGCTTTGCAAGAGACTATTACTATTGACAAATGGAGCGTTGGCAATTATATTATAATTGCTAATGATGGAGATACTTTTGCAAAACAACAGTTTAGCGTTATTCGATAGATATAAAAGAATAGTTCTAATCACAAAAGCCCTTGTTCATTGTACAATGAACAAGGGCTTTTTAATGTATTCTTGATGTAGTTTTTCACCTTGATAAAATGATTCTAAATTGTATAAAATCTATTTACAACGTGCATATTTCCTATTTTTCAACGATATTTGCCAAAATATTTAAGATTCAACTAATATTTAGAAGATTAACCCCTAATTCTATTAACCTTTTCTGGTACAAGTCGTTTCTTATTTTAGCATAAAAATAGATTGATAAAAATAACTTTCAGAAAACACCTAGTTTTCTAATTTACCGTCAAATATTATGAGTGATTTTTCTTTTATTGCCAATGCACACCCGACCTTCATAGAGTCGATGTATAAAAAATATCAGCAAGACCCTACTATAGTAGAAGAAGGTTGGAGACATTTTTTTAAAGGATTTGAATTTGCCTCTGCTGCTAATGGCAATGGCAGTAGCAATGGTTCGGCCAATGGCAGTGCTGTCAAAACAGCAAGCTCTTCTGAACTCGATAAGGAATTTGGAGTCATGGGAGTTATTCACGGATTTCGTGATAGAGGACACTTATTGTCCGAAACCAATCCGATTCGCCCACGTCGTGACCGTCGTCCGCACCTTGACCTCAACGATTATGGTTTGAGTGATGCTGATTTGTCTAAAACATTCAAAGCGGGCCAAGAAATTGGTTTGCAAAATGCAAGCCTTCAACAAATCATTGACCGCCTTAAAGAAATCTATTGCGGACACATTGGTTTTGAATATGCACACATCGAAAATCGAGAAAAACGGATGTGGCTGCGTGATAAAATTGAAAATCGTCAAGCACTCCCCGAAGATTTCGGATTAAGCATCGAAAAGAAAACTCGTATTCTCGAAAAACTCAATGGTGCTGTTGGTTTTGAACGATTCCTACACACCAAATATGTTGGCCAAAAACGCTTCTCGCTCGAAGGAGGCGAAACGACGATTCCAGCTTTGGACGCTATTATTAATGTAGGTGCAGAAGGAGGTGTACAAGAAGTCATTATCGGAATGGCGCATCGTGGCCGTCTCAATGTATTGGCCAATATCATGGGTAAAACCTACGAGCATATCTTCAATGAATTTGAAGGTACAGCAATTCCTGATTTGAGTTTTGGCGATGGTGATGTAAAATATCACTTAGGCTATTCTTCGCAAGTTGAAACGCCTTCTGGCAAAAAAGTCCATCTCAAACTCGTACCAAATCCTTCGCATTTGGAATCGGTCAATCCTGTAGTTGAAGGTTTTGCTCGTGCAAAAGCGGATATACTATATAAGAGTGATTACGATAAAATATTACCTCTTTTGATTCATGGTGATGCGGCCGTTGTTGGGCAAGGTATCACTTATGAGACGGTTCAAATGAGTCAATTAGAAGGTTATTATACAGGCGGAACTATCCATTTTGTCATCAATAATCAAATCGGTTTTACAACCGATTTTGACGATGCACGTTCTTCAACTTATTGTACGGCTGCGGCAAGTTTGGTGCAAGCTCCTGTTTTTCATGTCAATGGAGACGACCCCGAAGCCGTTATTTTCGCTGCCGAGTTGGCTGCCGAATATCGCCAAAAATTTAACAACGATGTTTTTATAGACATGGTTTGCTATCGCAAACATGGGCATAATGAAGGTGACGACCCTAAGTTTACACAACCCGAAATGTATAGCTTAATCAACAAACACGAAGACCCTCGTGCTTTGTATTCTAAAAAACTGATTGAGCGTGGCGATGTCGAAAAAGACATGGCTACTACTATGGAAAAAACATTTTGGGCTGACCTCCAAGAACGTTTAGATGAGGTAAAACAAAAACCTCTCCCCTACACGCATCAAGAACCTGAACTAGCTTGGAAAAAACTAATCCGAGTTAATAATCCTGACGATTATAAGGAGTCGCCTATCACGGGTGTCCCTCACAAAACCATAAACAAAGTCATCAAACATTTGATGACTCTACCAAAAGATTTTAATCAACTGAGTAAAGTCAATCGCTTGTTCAAAGGAAAACAAAAACTCCTAGATGCTGGCGTACTTGATTGGGCAATGGCGGAATTGTTGGCTTATGGAACAATTCTTTTAGATGGTCAAGACGTGCGTATGAGTGGAGAGGATGTGAAACGAGGAACCTTCTCGCATCGCCATGCAATTTTTCAGGATACTAAAACTTTTGAAGAATATAATCGCCTAAGTGGAATTGCTAAAAAACAAGGTAAATTTAGAATTTTTAATTCTTTATTGTCTGAATTTGGAGTCCTTGGGTTTGAGTACGGCTACTCTTTGGCTACGCCAAATAGTCTCGTTATTTGGGAGGCGCAGTTTGGTGACTTTTATAATGGCGCACAAACTATTGTTGATCAATATATCTCTGCCGCCGAAAGTAAGTGGCAACGTATGAGTGGTCTCGTAATGTTGTTGCCACACGGTTATGAAGGGCAAGGGCCTGAGCACTCAAGCGCACGTTTTGAGCGATTTTTACAAATGTGTGCCGAGTACAATATGACAGTTGCAAACATTACGACTCCAGCTAATTTGTTTCATGTGATGCGTCGTCAATTGGCACGTCCATTTCGTAAACCATTGGTGATAATGTCGCCAAAATCTTTATTGCGTCATCCTCAATGTGTTTCGCCAATAGAATATTTTGAAAACAAAAAGGAAAACAATTTCTGCGAATTTTATGACGACAATAACATTGCCGCACGTAGCAAATCCAAAGTAAAACGAGTTCTGCTTTGTACAGGTAAAGTATATTATGACTTATTGGCTCGTCAGCAAGAAGAAAATCGCAAAGATGTAGCCATATTGCGTATCGAACAGTTGTACCCGATGCCCAAAAAAGCCTTAGATGCAGCGCTCAAAAAATATAAAAATGCTGAATGGTGCTGGGTGCAAGAAGAATCTGCCAATATGGGCGCGTGGGATTTCATTATGCGTTACTACCGAGCATCTGAAATGCGCTTGATTTCACGTAAGGCAACTGCATCTCCTGCAACAGGCTTCAAAAAAGCACACGATATGCAGCAAAAGGCTCTAGTTGACCAAGCATTTGATGTCTGATCTTTTCTAAAAAGAATTATTCTTAAAAAGGCTGTCCATGATTTCTGGACAGCCTTTTTTATTGTATTTCTATTGATTTGTGACAACTAAAAATCCTTCTTTCTCTGTAGATATACAATCTCCTAATCAATGATTTCTTATTATATTTGAATGCTCTATTCATATAACAATTTACAAACATCCGAATTCCAAAAATTCGTTATTTGATGTAAATAAGCAGCTTAATACATAGTTGTGACATATATTTAATTTTCATAAATTAAAAAAATACCATATTTAGGGTATTTATTACAAAGATAGTTCGCTTATCTTTGTACCTATAATTGAAGAGGATATTAAGTTCCTTTTTTATTTGAAAAAGTAATTTTATACAAAGTTGTATTGCCACTTTCATAGTTCCCATTTTTTGGCAGAATAGCATTGTATTCAAAAAATAGCTGAACCCCTTTAACAGCTTTCGATTCGGACAAATACAGAAAACAAGTCAAGAACAAACGCAAATAGAATTTCAAAGAAATAAGCCTATTTCTAAGATTATTCGGCAAAAAACAAAAATGCCGAGTAGGAGCGAATGTTCAAATAAATCAGTACAACAGATTATCACATTAGTGATGCATTGAAGGTTCTAAAAAATCTGATGTGTAGAATCCCATGAATAATATCTAAACAAATCTTGTATTTGATTTTGTCGAATGCTCCTACTCCTTTCTATTTATTGCTAATGATCTTTTGAGATTTTCAAAAGTTCTGCTTCCTTTCCAACACATTAATCAATAGCCTTTGTTTCCCACAGTAATTTTTAAAGATATTATGATATTTTGATATATATCTTTAAAAAGTAGAATGTTAAAAAAATTATAATCATACATATCAGTTCACTTGATACTATCAAGTGCAGCCGAAAACCGTAAACATGAATAAAGAATTACTGTTATATTTTGCTTTGCTATTGTGGTTTGTTGTGCCTTTACAGGCACAACCTACCATTTTGGCAAGCCATTATACTGCAGATGAAAACGATATTGTAGAGGTTGACATTATGGCAAGAGAGTTTGACCAAGTAATTGGTCTGCAATTTGCAGTAGATTGGGATGAAACAATATTAGAGTTTGTTTCAGTCGAGAATTTTTCGCTCCCTTTTGCAGGGAGTAGCAATTATAATATTTCTGCATCAGGAAAGTTAAGAGTCAACTGGTTCGGCGATGCTTATACCGCCGCCGAAAATGTACCCCTCTTTACTATCCGACTAAAAGCAATTGGCGTAGCCGATGAATCGTCCGAAGTTATTTTTACAGACGATACCAACGCAGGCGGCACGCCTTTTGTCATAGAAATTATTGATAGCAATAGCAACTTTGTTGATGTACAGTTCGAAAATGGGTCTGTTACCATAAATGGCCCAATGACAAGTGCATCAGTCCCCCTTCCTCAGCTTGCCTTGCTTCAAAATACGCCTAATCCTTTTCATACATTTACACAAATTTTATTTCAATTAAACACAGCGGATGTGCTTAGTCTATCCGTTTATAATACTCAAGGAAAAGAAGTTTTTACACGCACAGCAAAGTATTCAGTAGGACAACATCGAATCGTAATCGAAAACGATGATTTACCGACTACGGGTCTGTATGTTTACAGATTGCGTAGTGAGAAAAGTGGTGAATTTTCAAAAATAATGTTTTTTAATAAATAATTTTTTTTCCCAAATTCCGTGGACATGAATAGGATCATTACTCTCATAGTGGTGGGAATGTACTTATTTGCATTTCATACAATTGCACATTCTCAGACACTACCGACCTTTAGTTTCAACCCCGAGTGTGTTACTCCAAATTCGGGCGAAACTTTCATGATAGATGTACAAGCCGAGAATTTTCAAAACCTCATTGGTTTTCAATATTTAATTGTTTTTGACGAGTCAGTCGTTGTACCGCAAACAGTTAATCCTTCTTCTCCCGTTATTTCCCTTATCACTAATCCAGGATTAGTTGTTGTACAAGGTAGTTATATAGCTGGCGAAGGTATTCGGATTAGTTGGAATTCGCTCGACGGTTTGCCCAAAAGTATTGGTGTAGGCGCACCCGAAATGGCTTTCAGTATTCCGTTTAATGTAATTGGAGCAACTGGCGATGCCACCTTGCTCGATATTGATTGCATCAATTTTAATTGCGAAATTATTGGTGTTGATGGTACAACTGGGCAAGCAGTGACCATTTCAAATGATGTGATGCACATAGAAGGTGTCGTAGATGTAGGTGCGGCTAGTAACTGTGAAACCACCAACGGTGGTGTCACCACCACTACTGCTACTTGTAGTGATGG
>JAHDEQ010000013.1:10270-16915 GCA_020628755.1 Saprospiraceae bacterium | reverse complement strand
GGTGGCCCCGACTGTCCACCTTGTAATATGACAGGTGTTACTAGCCCTGTTGGTATATCGGCCAATAACCCTGGAGCACCGACAGGCGCTACCTTATGTATTGATATTGCCGTTGAAGATTTTGATGACTTAATCGGTCTTCAATATACGATGCATTGGGACCCCACTCTATTCCAATTTCAAGGTACACAAGGCTATAATTTACCTGACCTCGCTGCTGGTAATTTTAATAACTTAAACAATAGTACACTTACCTTTTCTTGGAACGAACAGTCAACAGGCGCAGGTATAACTCTAGCCGATGGTACTGTTATTTACCAAGTTTGTTTTACAGTATTAGGTCCAGGTGGTAGTGTGAGTGATTTTACATTCGATGGTAACCCAACTGTTCCTGAAGCATCTGGCGAAGGTTTGTCACCAACCAATCAAATCAACTTTACTAACGGTACACTCAATGTTACAGGTACTGGTGGCGGAGCCAACAGTGTGATTTTGACTGCCGAATCTACAAGCGCAGACCCTGGTAGCAATTTTTGTATTCCAATCACTGCCGAAAGTTTTGATGACATTATAGCTTTTCAATATAGTATGAATTGGGATCCTAGTATATTAATGTTTACAGGTACTCAAAATTATAATGCTAATTTGATAGCTCTTGGCCCTTCTAGTTTCAACAATTCTGAACCTGGTGTATTGCGAACAACTTGGAATAATCCTAGTAATTTGCCTATAACTCTTAATGATGGCGAAACTTTATATGAAATTTGTTTTGATGTAATTGGCTCTGCTGGACAAATCGGAACAGTAAGTTTTTCTGATATGCCTTTGGATATTGAAATTACGGATAGCAATGGCCCTAATGTAATACTAAGCCCTAATAGTGCAAGTATCACAATTACCAATGCTGGTGGTTTTAATGTAAATCCATCTGATGTAAATGCTTGCCCTGACGATGGTACAGTCTGTGTACCTTTCATCGTAACAGGTTTTAATCAAATTGCTGGAACACAGTGGACAGTAGAGTTTGACCCAACAATATTGGATTTTGACCAAACCGATATGGCTGCTATCCAAAATGTTGCGCCTGGTGTTTTGGGACTCGTCAATGTGAGTTTTAATGAAACGGCACTTGGTAGCGTACGATTTAGTTGGAATGACCCAATTGGTCAAGGAGTAACACTACAAGATAATAGTACTTATTTTGAAATGTGTTTTGATATTATTGGTGATTTAGGAACTACTACAAATGTTGCCATTACGGGTAGTAATGCAAGTGTAGAAGTCTCAACACCTATGGAAATTATTACAGCTGGTGTTGGTTCTGCTACTGTAAATGTTACTTGTGATGCTGTCGGTGGTCCAGCTATTGATGTCAGTGCATCAGCTATCTCTGATGCATCCTGTGGTGATACAACAGACGGTTCTATTAATGTAAGCGTATCAGGCGGCCAAGCTCCTTTAGAATTTGCTTGGAGTCCGAATACAAATGATAATACTCAAAGCGTATCTAATCTAGCTCCTGGTACTTACACCGTAACTATTACGGATGATAATGGAGCAACAACAAGCGAATCTTTTACAATAGCTAGCCCACCTGCAATCAATGCTTCGGCAAATGCTACCAGCGAAACCGCAACAGCAGCAGGGGACGGAACAATAACATTAACTGTATCTGGAGGTACACCTGACTATACCTACCTTTGGAGCGATGGACAAACAACACAAAATCTTACGGGACTATCTCCCGATACTTATACCGTAACTATCACGGACGACAATAATTGTACTATGACCGCTTCGGCGACTGTTGGTACAGCAATCACAATTGGCCCTGGCAATCCTCCAGGTGGTCCAACAGGCTCTACTGTAGTCAATGATGTCAATTGCAATGGCGACAATGATGGAGCGATTGACCTTGTTTTCTCAGGAGGAGTTAGCCCTTTTACTTACAGTTGGGATAATGGTTCTACAGACGAAGATTTATCAAATCTTGCACCTGCTACTTATTGTGTGACCGTAACGGATGCGAATAACTCAAGTGCCGAAGGATGTTTTACGATTACAGAACCTGATGCGATTACAATTGATTTAGTCGCTATTACAAATGCAAGTGCTGAAGGTTTTAGCGATGGTAGCATTGATGTAACTGTGACTGGAGGAACTGGCAATATGTTTTATACTTGGGTTCCTATAGGTAGTACAAGCACACCAGACCTAACTGATCAAGCTGCTGGTACTTATACTTTGACCGTAGTTGATGGCAATATGTGTTCTGCTACTTCATCACCTTATACGATTGAAGATGGCCCTGCTATTTTGATGTTTGATAATGATAATACAACGACTCAAAGTGCTTGTGCGGATGTATGTAATGGTCAAATAACCGTTGCTGTTACAGGTGGTCAAGCTCCATTTACCTATGCTTGGGAAAATGGGACAGCTGCTAGTTCGAGCAATGTCATTACAGGTCTCTGTCCAGGCAATTATCAAGTTACGGTAACAGATGCTACAGATGCACAAACTATTTCGCCTGTTATCAATGTTGCAGCCTTACCTGCAATAACATTGACGGCAACTATTACAGATGAAAGTACCAATGGAGCAAATGATGGTGCTGTTGATTTAACAGTTTCTGGTGGTTCGCCTAATTATACGTATAGTTGGAGCAATAATATGACTACACAAGATATTAGTGGTTTAGCTCCTAGCAATTACATTGTTACAGTTACAGATGCAAGAGGTTGTACCGAATCAGAAACCTTTACTGTCATATCTTCTGTTCCTCCTGTACAAATTGTAGGGACACAATCTGTTATCACAGATGTATCTTGTAATGGAGGCAATGATGGTGCTATTGATGTTGCTTTATCAGGAGGTTTAGCGCCATTTAGTTTTAGCTGGACAGGTGGGCAGCCTTCACAAGAAGATATTTCAAACTTAACGGCAGGTACTTATTCCTTAACCGTAACGGATGATGCAGGTAATTCTGCTACTCAAAGTTTTATTGTAGGACAAGCTGCTGCTATACAGATTACTTGTACAACTATACCCGAAACAAGCGCAGGTGGCGACGGTGGTATCAATGTGGCTGTAACTGGTGGTACACCAGGTTACACGTATGAATGGTTTACTGCTGACGGCACATCTATTTCTAATAGTCAAAACATTGCCAATCAAACCGCAGGTACATTTAGAATAGAAGTTACCGATGCAAACGGTTGTGTCGATTCAGAAATTTGTACCATACAAGGTATTTTTGGTGCTTCACAAGTTATCATCAATGACGTAGATTGTTTTGGTAACAATACGGGTTCTATTAATATCACCACTTTTGGAGGACGACCTCCTTATAGCTGGATTTGGAGAGATAGCGAAAATAATATCGTTTCTCAAACAGAAGATTTGATTAACCGACCTGCTGGTACTTATACCATAACCATGACCGATGATGCTGGTCAGACATTTATGGATACCTATATTATTAATGAACCTAGTATGGCTTTGACTATTGCGAATGCTGTACTAACGGATGAAATTGCACCAGATTTGGGTGCTATAAATGTTTCTGTACAAGGTGGCACGCCACCTTATAGCTACAACTGGAGCAATGGAGCTACTACTGAAGATTTGAGCAATATGGAAGCTGGCTGTTATGCAGTTACAGTTATTGATGCCAATCAATGTTTGTTCTTTTCAGAAGAATATTGTTTAGAATATCAACCTATTCAGATTAGCGTTACTGGCTCGATGACTTCTCAGCCTAGCTGTAATGGAGATGCCAATGGAGCTATCATGTTAAATATTGATGGTGGAGATTCTCCATATACCATTGAATGGCTAGATAACTCTGTGACTTTGACACAGAGTGTGCCAATAGATTATACAATCACTAATCTACCTGCTGGTTCTTACGAACCAACTATCACAGATAATAATGGCCAAGTATTGGTGCTTCCTGCTATTGAAGTAACAGAACCCGACCCGATTAGTATTACTCCAACCGTCACAGCCATCACCGACTGCCCTGGCAATGGTTCAATTAGCTTGAATGGTATGGGTACACAAGGTGGTACATCACCTTACACCTACTTGTGGCTAGGGCCAAATGCTTTTACAGCTCAAACACCTATTATTTCTAACCTAAGTTCTCCTGGTACTTATTCGGTAACTATCACCGATGCCAATGACTGTACCTTTGATGGTGGAAGCATTGACGTGATTATGGATGTACCTGAACTCTCTGTGAGTCTAGGCTCTAATAGTGTTACTTCTATTGGTTGTCCGATGGATGCCGATGGTTCTATAGACCTCGTGGTGACGGGCGGTTTCTGTCCCGATGAAATTACTTATATCTGGAATACAGGCGACGAAACACAAGACCTCGACAACCTTATAGCTGATACTTATACCGTAACTATCGTTGATGGCGATACCGAAATTGTAGAAACCTTTGATGTAACGGCTCAAACTGATTTGAGTGTTGAAAATGCCTTTGTAACTACCCAACCTAGTGGAATGTGCGATGGTACAGCTTCTATTGTCGTCAATAGTTCCAATGGTGTAACTATCACTTGGTGTGATGGTCAGACTGGCCCCAATGCAAGTGGCTTCTGCCCTGGGCAAGTTTGCGAAATCATGGTAATGGACGTACTTGGTTGTGCGATAACGACCTCTGTAACATTTGAAGATGTTATTGGTGGGCCGCTAGGAGTCAATCCTTTAGTTGATACTGCTTGTGGTGAAGATTGTGATGGTGCGATTGACTTGAATCCATTTTCAGGAACAGCTCCTTACTCTTTCGTTTGGGGAACTCCTGGTTTGGGCAATGTTCAGTTTATAGATGCGCTTTGTCCTGGTGATTATGCTTATACCATAACTGACGCCAATGGTCAGTCTATCAATGATGTTGTTACTGTAGCTGCCTCAGAACTCACCCTAAGTTTTGAAACTGAAAAACCATCAATGGAATTGGCAGAAGATGGTGCGGTAACTGTAAATGTTGCTGGTGGTTCTGGACAATATGTTTATCAGTGGAATGATACAAACGCACAAACCAGTGCGAGAGCAGTTGGCTTAGGGGCTGGCAACTATTGTGTTGTTGTCTCTGATATTGAAACAGGTTGTATGACCAGTGCTTGTATGTTTTTGGATGACAACTCAGCTGATTGCTTAACGGCTCGAAATATCATCACGCCAAATAATGGCGATGATAAAAACGATAAATTCATCATCACTTGTTTGGATTTATTTGAGACCAATACCTTAGAAATATACAATCGTTGGGGACAACTCGTAATAGATTACCAAGATTATGGATGTATCTCTGATAATAATTCTGAAGAAGAGTGCTGGACGGGTAAAAACCGTAGAGATATTGACCTTCCTGAAGGTGCTTATTTCTATGTATTGAGAGGAACATATTTGGATGGTTCTCCTGAAGAACAAATCAAAGGACACATTACTATTTTACGAGAATAAGAAATTAGGGGAGCAGAGGCAGTAGCCTCTGCTCGTCATTCTGTCAATGTAAAAATCCCATAAATAGATTTTTAAATATTCATACAATGAAAAATATATTTTACGCTATTAATACAAGTTTCAATTCATATCTGAAACTTAGCTTTATCCTAATTCTTTTTGCAGGTGTTCAGACCATGAATGCTCAAAATGAAGCGATTTTCAATCATTATATACTCAACCCTATCTTGGTCAATCCTGCTGTAGCTGGCTTTGAAGATTTTCATAAAGTACATGCCAATGCCCGCATTCAGTGGGTAGGTTTTGACCAAGGTGCACCCGAAACGTTTGCGGTGACTTACAATGGTCCAGTTGGCAAAACCTTTGGTTTGGGAGCAATGGTTTTTACCGAAAACATCGCTTCGCTTAACCGCACGCGTATCCAGTTGGATTATGCTTTTCGTTATCCTTTGGAAAAAGTAAAACTGGCTTTTGGTTTTTCTACGGAGTGGACACAAGAGCGTTTGTCGGTTGACAATGCTTTGGTTGACCCGACCGAATTGTTGATACAAGACGGTATTGAAGGTATCAATCGTTTTGATGCTACGCTTGGTGGTTATGCCCTTATCAAAGACAAAACTTTTGTGGGTTTGACCTTTCCTAATCTAATTTCTTCTCGAATTGGAGACATAGACCAAGGTTCTACAGAATCTACCTTGTTCAACTATTACACCATCATGGCAGGACATCGTTTTGGTATCGAAGGTACAGATTTTGAGTTGGAGCCTTCTATGTTTATCAAGCAATTGCGTAATGTGCCATTGCAGTTAGATTTTAATGTAAAAGCACATTTTTTGCAAGAAAAAATCACAACTGGTCTGACTTATCGTTCTGGTACAGGAGGTGCGATTGGCTTATTGTTGGGTACAAAAATCAATGCCCTTCGAGTCTATTACTCTTATGATGTATCGTTCCAGCGTTTTCAGCGATACAACACAGGTTCGCACGAAGCAACGGTAAGTTTTGAATTTGGAAACAATCCAGACCGAGCAGCTAAGTTTAGATAAATCATAATTTAATAAATCATATTAATGGCAATGGCTTAAAAAGCTATTACAAATTAAACGATATAAAGAAACGGTTTTTGGGATGGTCTCTCTCCTGTAATTGGGAGGGGGACTTTTTTTT
>JAHDEQ010000013.1:8098-10170 GCA_020628755.1 Saprospiraceae bacterium | reverse complement strand
AGAAACGGTTTTTGGGATGGTCTCTCTCCTGTAATTGGGAGGGGGACTTTTTTTTTGCAATTCCTCCATTTTTTACGTATTTTTGAATTTCATATTTAAGCCTAATCCTTAAAAATTTCCCTGTCCATCGAAGTTTTCAAACTGCGATGTTATGCTTTGTTTTTCATTTGAGCGTATTATATCGCAGATGCAATCTGCGACAAGCATTAGAACAAGAAATTTTATTTTCCCTTTCAATATTAGTTTCCCTTTCTTTTTGATAAGCCTGATCTATAACAGATTTTAATCTGTTTACACTATTAAAACCTTTCCATACTACAAGCTAACACTTGTAACAATTCCCCTTTATAAGAATTTTTGTAAACAACTAGAAAACAGTTTTCCCATTCTGTTTTCGAGTGCCCCTTTGTCCAATACCGATTTAAAGTAGAATGTTATACACAAAAATGAATGCGCTCCCCCAAGCGCGAGTATTGCTATTAGCAATACTTTACCTTTTAATTTTGCCTTTGAACCTCCAAAGTCAATGCACACTTGCTTGCAATGACGATGTGCATATTGCACTCAATCAAAGTGGTTATACCACTATTACACCAGACATGGTGCTAGAAAGCAATAGTGCGAATTGTTCCAATCTCAACGTCAACTTATACAATTCTGATAATGAAAATATTGGTAATGTGGTGGATTGTCAGCACGTGAACGAGGAATTGATTGTTGAAATACAAGACCTCAATACCAATAATACTTGCACTGGAAAAATTCATATTTTTGATTATTTACCTCCAGTTTTGGTTTGCGATGATACTTATATCTATTGCCACGAATCTTACCTACCACAAGACATTGGCTATCCAACCGTAATGGACAATTGTACGAGTTTGAGTCATACCGATTTGACTTATATTGATAATATCATCAACCTTGATTGTTTTTCGACCCAAAATGGAGAAAGTGTTGGCACTAAAATCGAACGTCATTGGAGCGTCAGCGACCAAGAAGGTCTTACGACTTCCTGTATTCAAAATATCTACCTCAAAAATATTTTATTTTCAGATATAGATTTCCCTGCTCATAGAGATGATATGGAAGCTCCTAGTCTTCAATGCAATATGGACAATCCTGACAGTCTCCAATTGGCAGGCCAACCAATGGCTTTTGGAAAGCCAATTGGTTTGGGGTCGAGCTATTGCAAAATAGTTATTACTTATTCTGACCAAACTTTTTCTACTTGTGGCAATGGCAATGTTGTTTTGAGAGAATGGCAAGTAACCAATTGGTGTACTGGAAATACAATTACACACAGTCAAAATATTTATTTGAATGATAAAATAGCTCCCGTCATTCCTTGTCCAAATAGTATTGAAGTAAATACGGATAGTTATGAATGTACAGCAACGGTTATCTTACCCCAAATTGCAGCAAGCGATGATTGTTCGGCGGTTAGCATATTGCCTACTTGGCAATATGGTACGGGTTATGGGCCTTTTGTGGGAATACCTTTGGGTACACATTTGGTTACTTATACCGCAACTGATGATTGTGGCAACCAATCATTGTGTACCACAAATATACAGGTAAGCGACCATGAAGCACCTGTCGTTATTTGTGAAGATGTTATCAATGTCAGTTTGCAAGACGATGGTGGAGTTCGGCTTTATAATACTCATTTTGATAATGGAAGTTATGACAATTGTGCTATCGAAAGTATTGAAATATCAAAAGACGAAGTTGTTTTTTCGGACTATTTGATTTTTGATTGTACGGATATTCCCAACAATCCTGTATCGGTTACTCTGCGAGTAACCGACATTCATGGCTTGACCAATACTTGTACTTCGATGGTTTATTTGATGGACAACATACACCCGACAATTGTCTGTCCTGCTGATATTACCATACAATGTACACAAGACTATACGGACTGGAATGTAACTGGGCGAGCAAATGCAACAGATAATTGTATGCTCGATACCTTAACTTTTCAGGATACGCTGATGCTCAATTCCAACTGCGGTAGCGGTACATTGTACCGCCGTTGGTCAGCAAAAGATATTGGAGGTTTAGAAAAA
>JAHDEQ010000013.1:0-7998 GCA_020628755.1 Saprospiraceae bacterium | reverse complement strand
TTATCACAAACAACTCCATTTATGCTAGTCAAAATGGTGCCGACGCTAGTGGCAGCTATCCTGCTGGCACTCATACCATCACTTATACGGCAACTGATTTTTGTGGCAATGTAGGCACTTGTGATTTCATTATTCATGTAGAATGTTCAAATCCATCGGCTCGTATTTCAGGGCAAACCTATACCGAAGAAGGCTTAATGGTAGATATGGTCAACACGCAATTGTCAGGAGATACCGTGATGACTTATATGACTGATGCTTTTGGAGATTTTTCTTTTTCAGATATTTTGGCAAATCAAGATTATACCATCAGGCCGAGTAAGGACAATGAGGATGAAAACGGCGTTTCGACTTTTGATATTGTAATTATTCAGCAGCATATTTTGGCCATCAATCCGATTGCATCGCCTTATAAAATCATAGCAGCCGATGTAAATAATTCGGGTAGTGTTTCGACTTTTGATTTGGTTGTGATACGACAATTAATTTTGGGTCAAATTGCAAGTTTTCCTAATGTGGATTCGTGGCGATTTGTAGATGCGGATTTTGAGTTTCCAGATTCTACAAATCCATTTTTGACGGCTTTCCCTGAGTTTATACAAATCGAAAATTTAGTAGAAAATCGCACAAACACCAACTTTGTTGCCATCAAAATGGGCGATATCAATGGAAACGCAAGTCCCAATATCATTGAAGAAGTAGTTGAAGAGCGCAATGAAGCTACTCCCCTCTTTCTAAACTTAGAAAATCAATACTTAGAAGCTGGTTTTGAATATACTATACCGCTATATTCTGAAAATTTTGAACGAATCATCGGTTTTCAATTTGAGGTACAATGGGATGCCGCAATGATAGAATTTCTGGAGGTAACAGATAAAAACTTGTACCAACTCAAAGAAAATCGTTTTGGTTGTAAGGAAGTAGAAAATGGTATTTTATCTGTTAGTTGGAATCATGCTTTAGGCGAAAGTCGGGCTAAAAAGGAAGGCCTTTTTAGCCTTCGCTTCAAGGCAAAGCAGTCGGCTTATTTGAAAGATATTTTACAACTCAATCCTAGAAGATTGCAGCCCGAAGCCTACGATGCTAATCTAGCTATCAAGCCTATACAAGTAATTTGGGAAGATGTGCCTATTGCTGAGGGAATGATTTTGCATCAAAATTATCCAAATCCTTTTGTTCAAAAAACAAGTATTCCATTTGAATTGCCTCGTGCAGCAAGTGTTCATTTTCAGATTTTTGACACTCAAGGACGATTAGTTTATACCCACAAAAACGATTATCCAAAAGGTCAACACAAAATTTTTGTTGAAAGAAAAGATTTTAATCAAGAACATGGAATTTTCTTTTATCACTTGAGTATAAATGGGCATCGACCCATTTGCAAATCTATGATATTAAGAGACCAATAAACGACTTATTGTCAGCCTTAAACATATATTCTTTTTATGCTTTCTCGAAAAAAAAGTGTCACAAAAACGAGCAATTTACATTATAAAAAAAAGCTACTTTATAAATACCATTTTAAGGGTATTGTCCTGCGTATCAATTGGTTGTAAATTGCATCATAATTAAGACATAAAAAGAAAAATGATTTAAATACTGTTTAGAAATTTTAGAAAACATCAAAGTCTTGAGATTTCAAGACTTTGCTTTCTAAACGGTCTTCTTCTTTCCTAATCCTACACTTCTTATTCCTATTTCCTTGTAAATATTTTATAAATTTTTGAGTACAAATGTGTTTACTCAATGCTTTATAATTTAATGCTAAATTAAATTATCTCTCCCCCACTCAATTACGACATCCTATGGATTTGTAGTGCTTGAACTAGCTGCAAAACCTAAAAATATCATTAGAGCATTGGCTCTAATGAACATAACACCTTGTCTGTAAAGGCAAAATATATGTTCAACCAAAAATTATAATCAAAAACCGTATTAGTTCACCAAAAACCTATTTAGTTCCTATGAACAGATTACAACATTTGTATTACTTGACGAGTATTGGGGAGAGGATGTACTTTCGTACAATGCTGGTCGTAGCTTGTCTCTTGACAGGCTGGACGCTCGCAAGCGCACAAGTTGCTCCTGCTGCTACTTGCGAATACACGTTAGAACTGACAGATGCCGGCGCAGATGGCTGGGATGGAGCTTACATTGAAGTTTCTTTAGACAATAATACTGCAGTAAACCATACTGTTGCTGGTGGTAGTGGAAGTAACTTAATTTCGATACCTGCTAGTCATGGTTCAAAAATTGACTTGTACTATCATGGTGCTGCTTTTGAAAATCAGCACGCTTTTACTCTATACGATGCTAACGGAACAATCATTTATGCCGATGGTCCTTCGCCTGCCGAAGGAGCTGTAAGTACCATCGAAGTAAACTGTCCCGAAACTTGTACAAGTGCCGAAAACTATGTAATTCTTATCACTGTTGGAGACTTTCCCGAAGAGATGTCTTGGGAACTCGTCAATGCCAATGGTGCTAGAGTTGCTTATGCCAATGCCAATACTTATACAGGTCTGCCTACAGGCACACAAATACCTGTTGCAGTAACACTTTCTTCTTGCGAAGGCTATACATTTAGAGCTTTTGATGGCTTCAATGATGGCTGGGACAATGGTGCTTGGCAAATATTAAGCCTTAACGCCAATCGTGGTTCAGCTCTTGTTGACCCTGTGTATTCAGGTTATTTTGAGGTGGCTTCGGGACCAGGTGCTTTTATAGACGAAGCCGTACAAACATTGACATTGCCTTGCTTGGAATGCCCAGAAGACCGTGTGGAAGTAACAACTACTGACTGCGAACTTCCAGCTTATGTATATCCTGCGGCCGATTTACCAACACCTACGATTTGTTATCCTGATTATAATGGACATGGAACACCTGCTCCAACCTTAACCATTTCGTATCCTACAGCAGTACCTGCTGTAGTAGCTGCTCCTACTAGCACTGCTGCCAACTTACCTGTAGGTATCAATCCAGCTATTTTTGAAGCAACTTATAATGATGGCCAAGTGGTTCGTTGTACTTCCAATGTATTGGTTGTATCATCTATGAACCCAACACTTATATGTAACGACAACGTTATCATGTCGCTCAACGAACCTGATGACATTGATAATGACCAAAGTGGTGCATTGAACGATGACCTCGGAGAATGCGTTCTCGCTATTACACCTGATATGGTACTCGAAATGCCTGGCTTTTGCGAAGGCGAATTTACGGTAACAATACTTGACGATGATGGTAATGAACTGAGCAATTTAATTGGACCAGATATGATTGGACAAACGGTAATGTATCGAGTCAATCATATTGCCTCTAGCAATCTTTGTTGGGGTACAATTACGATTGAAGATAAATTGGCCCCGAGCATAGAATGCCAAGATTACACAATAGCTTGTAATCACCCAAATGCTTTGGATGAAAACTTTATTCAAACACAAGTATTAGCACCAATGGAAGGTACACTACCTGCCAATATTGCTGGAGGTGCTTCGTTCCCTGCACCCCCTTCGGTAACTACCTTGGGATTTGATGTCGGGTGCGCTCCTCTTGGCGAGTACTTGCATAATGTAACTGTAGATTTAACTATCAGTCATACCGATGTTGGAGACTTAGAAATCCTCTTAGTTGACCCTCTCGGCAATACTTATACCTTGATGAATGCTGGAAATTGTGCTGCGGGAGCAGGACAAGATATGAATGTTACCTTCTCTAGTACAGTTGATGCTCCTTCTATTACAGGAGCTTGTACAAGCGGTACAATTGATGGTACGTTTGCACCTGTTGATAATTTAATGTTCAACTTACCATTTTCGCCTTATGGTGGTACTTGGCAAGTTGTCATCAACGATGGCAACAATACAACATTCCCTGATGGCGAAGTCGGTCTAGGAGAAGTTGTAGATGCTCAATTAACCTTTGTTTCTGGTTTTGCAATACCCGTTACGGCTTATGATTGTTCTGATTTTGAATTCAATTTACTTTCAGAAACAATTGTTGAAACCAATTGTGCTGAACCTTGGATTGGCTCAGAAATTCGTAGAGTATGGCGTGCAACCGATGCTTCTGGCAATATCAGTACTTGTATGCAAACGGTAAAATTACGTACACCAACATTTGACGACATCGTTATACCTGCAGATTTATCTTTGCCTTGTGGTTCTAGTACCGATATTGAAGATACAGGTGTACCAACATTTGATTGTTTTGACCTCAATGATGACTATAATGGCCTGTGTGATATATCATATACTTATACCGATACTGAAATACCAACTTGCGGCGAAGGCAAAAAGCTGATTCGTGAATGGACTTTGGTTAATTGGTGTTCTTCTTCTACACAAGAATTTTCACAAGTTATCAAAGTTGAAGATAAAGAAGGGCCTGTCATTTCTGCCGAAGATATTACAACAAGTGCTGCTACGTATAGCTGCGATGCGGACATACAATTTAGTGCTTTGGTCGAAGACAACTGCTCTGGTGTTAGCCAAATCACTGCCAGCTATGTCGCAGGCGGCGGAGGCTACAATGCACTTTCGGGCAGTTTATATATTATTGATATTACAAATACTGGAATTATTGAAGATTTGCCTGAAGGCGAAACAGAAGTCTTAATCACTGCACAAGATGGTTGTGGCAACACAAGTATGGATACTATCATGATAACCGTTATTGATGATGTAGCCCCTGCTGCAATTTGCGATGATGATTTGCATATAACCCTAAACGGTGGCGGCAATGCTCGTATCTATGCCGAAGATATTGACGAAGGTAGTTTCGATAATTGCGGTATTGAGTCATTAGAAGTTCGTCGTGTCAATGGTTGTTTAGGTGTATCTGAATTTGCCGAATATGTTGACTTTGATTGTTGCGACATCGGCGAGCCTGTAACAGTTGAACTAAGAGTGACTGACTTTAATGGTAATTCTAGTCTTTGCTGGTTGCCTATACAACTAGAAGACAAACTTCCTCCAATCATTACTTGTCCAACCGACAAGACGATTAATTGTGATGAAAGTTTTGGTAGCCTTTCTCAATTTGGCGATGCCAATGCAATTGACAATTGCGAAGTTGAAATTGAGACAACCGAAACACAAGATATTGACAATTGTGGTGCTGGTACTATCACACGTACTTGGACTGCAACCGACCCAACGGGCAATCAAAATACTTGTACTCAACGTATTGTCTTAAATCACGTTTCTGACTTTGCAGTACAATTCCCTGCTGACGTTACCATCACTTCTTGTACGGATGATGTGGGAGACACAGGCGAGCCACTCATCAATGATGACGACTGCGAATTGATTGCTACAAGTTTTGAAGACCAAATATTTGATGTTGTACCCGATGCTTGTTTCAAAATTATTCGTAAGTGGACCGTTATCAACTGGTGTACTTATGATTTGAATGCAAGCAATACCAACCTTGGTACTGAACTACCAACACCTCGCACTTATGGCGACGATGGCGATGGCTATTTTGAATATACACAAGTTATCAAAGTAACCGATAGCGAAGCTCCTGTGATTGACGAAAGTTCGGTCAGCGATGTCGAAATTGGCGTAGTCAATGGCTGTTCAGAAACCTATACTGCCCCGCAAGCTACAGCGACTGACGATTGTGCTGGCGACTTAGTGCTCGATGGTTTTCCGAGTTCTGTAACGGGTGCGCCAGGTGATAACCTAACGATTTCTTATACAGCAACTGATGGCTGTGGCAACACAGACAACTATAGTATCAATGTAACCTTTGTTGACCAAAAAGCTCCAACTCCAGTTTGTATCAATGGTCTTTCTGTCGAAATCATGTCAAGTGGTATGATAGAATTGTGGGCCAATGATTTTGAAATTGGTAGTAGCTATGATAATTGTACTGAGTATGAAGATTTAGTATTCTCCTTTTCATCTGATACAACCGATACATCTGTCACCTTTACCTGTGCCGATTTGGGTACCCAAATCGTCGAGCTTTGGGCAACCGATCTCGCAGGCAATCAAGCCTACTGTTCTACTTATGTCATCATACAAGACAATATGGACTCTTGTGGAGGTTCTACCGATGCAAGCGTGGCCATCAGTGGTCTTATACAAGACGAAAGTGGTCGAAATGTAGAGGAAGTTACGGTAGAAGTTACTGGTTCTAATGCTATCCCATTTATGACAGGTACAAGCGGAAACTTTACCTTCCCTAGTATCGAAATGTTTGGTGATTATGATGTAACTCCTTCTAAGGATATGATGCCAACGAATGGCGTAAGTACTTACGACCTTGTACTTATATCTCAACACATTCTAGGTATTGCTGATTTAGATTCACCGTACAAATTGATTGCTGCTGATGTCAATAATGACGGTACTGTAACTACATTTGACATGGTAGAGTTGCGCCAATTGATACTAGCTATTGTTAGCGATTTCTCTAATAATACTTCATGGAGATTCGTAAATGCTGACTTTGTTTTTGCCGACCCAAGTAATCCGTTTTCATCACCCTTCCCGGAAGCAATTCACTTTGAGGATATTGATGCCAATGAGTTAGAAGCAGATTTTGTAGGTATCAAAATTGGTGATGTCAACGATAGCGCAGAACCTAACTCCTTACTGGGTACGGAAGAACGTAACTTAATGGGAACACTCTCATTTGCTTTAGACAATGAAACTACCCGCAAAGGAGAAACACAACGTGTTGACTTCCGTGCCAAAGATTTCAATAATATCTTAGGTTATCAATTTACTATAAATTTTGATGAGACTTTAGAATTTGTCTCTGTAGAATCTGGCGCATTGTCTGTTAGCACAGACAATTTCGGACTCACAATGCTCAATGAAGGTATCATCACGACCTCTTGGAGCGAAAGCAAAGCCATTTCTCTACAAGATGATGAAGTACTCTTTAGTCTAATATTCGATGCAAAAACAAGTACCCAACTAAGCGATTTAATTACTGTTAGTTCTCGCTATACAACTGCCGAAGCATACAATGACGCTTCTGAAATGATGGATATTGAATTAGCATTCATAGACACCAATAATGAAACGATGGTAAATGGTTCTTTTGAACTTTATCAAAACCGTCCTAATCCATTCAATGACGAGACAACTATCGGCTTCCACTTGCCAACAGCAAGTGAAGCAAGCCTCAAAATCTACGATGTATCTGGAAAACTGTTAAAAGTTATTCAAAACAACTTTTCAGCAGGTTACAACGAGATAAGAGTTCAAAAAACTGAACTCGCTGCTACAGGTGTTTTATACTATACTTTAGAAACACCTTCGGCTACCGCAACCAAGAAAATGATAATTGTAAAATAGGATTGATTCAGTAGTGGAGCAAATAATAATTTGCTTCACTCACTGGATTTTGAAAAGCGACTATCAAAAAAACAAGCACATAAATTACCAAAAGCGGTAATTCATTAAGAATCAAATACTGATAAAGGGACAAACACAAACAAAATTTGAACAAACACTTTTGTCCTATTAAAGGGGCAATCCCAAAAAGATTGTCCCCCATTTTTGAAAAATGTACGTAATCTTTAAGTTTCATACTAATCCAATTGGTAGTTTTTCTGGGGCAACTTGCTCCAGAAAGCTACTTTAAAAACCTAAAATCTGTTTCGTTAAAAACGATTCTATTTTGAAACTTCATTGTTAGAAATGAAAAAATAAAATTTGGCAACATTGTCAAATTCCTTAAGAAACGGTTTTTGGGATGTGGCTCCCTTCCTGATATAGTTCAGGGGGGAGCGTTTCCCAGAGAATCTATGCAAAGTTTACTAAAATAGAGTACAACATATTGGTTACATAACTAATATTTAAAGAAACGGTTTTTGGGATGTGGCTCCCTTCCTGATATAGTTCAGGAGGGAGCGTTTTTTTTTGCCCTTCACAAAATTCTCCTAAAATTAGTATCTTCAAGCCTTAGGAATGAAAATATAATTAACTACACACTTATTTTATGTTCTTTTGCACCAATACAGCGTTAAAA
>JAHDEQ010000012.1:32102-36114 GCA_020628755.1 Saprospiraceae bacterium | reverse complement strand
TTACTTCCTTAAAGTCTCGATATATTTTGCGACAGCTACAATTTCGGCATCGGTCATAATACCTTTAAATGGAGTCATCAAACCTTTACCATGATAGACTTGAGCCACACTTTCGGTGAGCGAGATTTTGGATTTGGTCAGGTCTTTTGCGCCATTAACATTCAAGTCACCCGTAAAACCATGACAAGTTGCACAAAGCATTTTAAATTTTTTCTTGGCATCAATAGCATCTACGTCTGAATCTTTGACACCAGCAATGATTTCTTTCGCTTTGTCCAAATGCTCTTTTGGAGTAGGTGTAGTTTGGGGAGGAGATTTTTCTTCTTTATCAACAACTTCTTTTTTAGTAGGTTTTTCGTCGTTTGTATTTTTGATGGCTTTTTTGACAATCCGTTTTGGTTTTGATTTATCGGGTTTTGAACTGTCATTGGAACAAGCAGCGAACAAGAAAAATCCTAAAAGTATAGTAAAGAATGATAATTTATTCATTGTACAACAATTTCAATTTATAACAAAAGAAGATGCCACAAGTTAACAAAATTGGTCTAAAAGTTTGTTTTCCTAATGTCAGTTTCATGAGTTCGTTACTTCATATCAAAAAGTCGTTATGATTAGAAATATAGATTATGAATTTAAAAAAACTAATGTTTTTTTCTATTGGACTGTGTTTTCCTTTTTTTCTGATAGGTCAAAATTTGTTGGACGGAAAATTTGAAGAAAGACAACTAATCAAAGATGATGACTTTAATGGAATAGCTATTGAAGGGACGAAGGAGCTGTTAGCACGCTGGCGAACCCCCACCCAAGGTCAGCCGACCTTGGTAAACACGCCTGAGGGCAAAGCTCTGAAGGTAAAACTTAAGAAACAATTTTTTGAAGGAGAAGAATCAAGATATATTTATGAATATATACAAGCAGATTTTGAAGAACCTTTAGAAAAAGATGTACTGTATTTCTTTTCTATCGATATGAAAGCTGCTCATGAAAGTGGAGTTGGACACCAAGATATTGAAGTGTTTTTTGGAACAAAAGAAATTCCTAAACGGATACCAGCAACTTTTAGAATGCCTTGTAAACATCAATTGAAATCTTCCAATTGGCTGGCTCCTTATAATCAATTTGATTATTTCAATAAATGGTACACTATAGAAAAAAGTTATAAAGCAAAAGGAGAAGAAAAATATTTAATTTTTGGGATTTTTACTAGCAATAATAATTATAAAGAAATGGGTTCTGTTAATATATCAGGTGATGATTTTTCTAAAAAAAATCCGATTAACTCTACACAATTATTTCGTAATATAAAGCTTGCAAAAGTACAGTCTAAAAATAATTTAGATTCAAAAATTATTGACGATGAAAACTTACATACCGAGGAGCGTTTGGAACTGCCTGTAAATTTACAGGCAGTGTATTTTGAGCGTGGTTCGTTTCAACTTTCTCAACAAAGTCTCAAAATTTTGAATCAACTCAAAAATTATATGAATACCAATCCAAGTTTGAACCTTGAAATAATAGGTCATACTGACAATACAGGGAATAATGAAAATAATCTTGTACTTTCAGAGCGTCGAGCTAAAGCAGTTGTTGATTATTTAGAGCAGCAAGGCATTGCTCAAAATCGGCTAAGAATGTTAGGGAAGGGGAGTAGTGTACCTGTAAGCTCGAATAATAGTGAAAATGAAAGGCAAAAAAACCGACGTGTTAGCTTTCGTATTTTATAAAAATCTAATTTTATGAAAATCCAATTCTACCTATTCATAGCCATTGCAATTTTATTGCAAGGTTGCCAAGCGCAAGACGAGCCAGCCGTTTTGGAATATAAAGTCCGAACGCCCAAAGTTCATAGCAAAAATCCACCTTTGCTATTGCTGTTGCATGGTTTTGGGAGTAATGAAGATGATTTGTTTCAATTGACAAATTATTTGGACGATGATTTTTTGATTGTTTCGGCGCGTGCGCCTTATGACCGTTCGCCTGGAACATATAAATGGTATCATTTGGACTTATCTTCTCAACCGTATAAAGCGGATTTAGAACAAGCGGAGCAAAGCCGCTTGTTGCTGTTGAAATTTATCAATCAACTCAAACGAAAACATGATTTTGATGAGAATAAAATTGTAATTGGCGGTTTTAGTCAAGGCGGCATTATGTCTTATAGTGTGGGTTTGACCGAACCTGATAAGATTGCAGGTATCATTTCTCTAAGTGGTCGTATGCTCGACGATACCAAAACCAATGCTAAAAAAGATAAATTAAAATCTAAAAAAGCACTTATTATTCATGGTACAAAAGATAGCGTTTTGTCGGTTGACCTTGCTCGCAGTGCTAAAACATTTTTGGAAACAACTCCAATGGAAATAACTTATCATGAAATCGAAATGGAACATACCATCAATCAAGAAGCGATTCAATATATGAATGCTTGGTTGGAGCAATTTTGAGAATTTTACACCTTCGGAAGTTGAAGAACAAAGCTCGTTTTTGACTCAGACGTAAAATTGATGTGTCCATCATGTGCCTGAATGATATTTTTGGACAAACTCAAACCAATCCCCGAACCATTTTCGCGCGTCGTAAAGAAAGGAATAAAAATATCAGGTTTTATTTCTTCGGGAATTCCTTGACCATTATCAATGACTTCGATACAATTTTTGATATTGGTCGTAAATGTTCTAATCCAAATTTGAGGAGTTTCGATTTTTTGAACCGCATAAATGGCATTCGTAATCAAATTGATAAGGACTTGTTCAATTTGTTTAGCATCCACAAAAAAGTATTGTGCATCGGGATGGATTTTTAGGTTAATTTGGATGTTATTTTCTTCAAGCAATGCGGAAAGGGTAGTCAAACTATTTTCAATCAAGGTATCAATTTTGACGCGTTCTTTTCGAGGGCTTGGCAATTCAGTCAAAGCACGATACGTATTGACAAAATCCGACAAATGTTGCGTGCGTTGTTGAATGGTTTGGACACTTTTTTGGATGTCCTCAAAATCCTCGCCCAATTCGTCACGCCGTTCCTCAATCAAATACTCCAAGTTATTGGATAAAGAACTAATCGGCGCAATCGTATTCAAAATTTCGTGCGACATGACTTTCATCAAATTGTACCAAGACTCTTTTTCTTTTTTATCAATAATACTTTGAAGTGTGTCCAAATTGAGAATCAAATAAGGTTCGTTATAAACTCTGGTCAAAAATGTTCTTAGCGAAAAAACCTGCTCTTTGCCATTAATGGACAGCGTGACCACATCCTTTTGGTCACGCCAACGCTCCACTTCAAGATAGGACTCAAACGTTTTCAAATGTGGTTTTAATAATCGCCAATGTGTATATTTTGGCAATTCCAATAAATTGGAAAAAGCCATATTGGAATAAAAGATTTCAATATCATTTGCCTTCGTCTGCTTTAAAATCAAAATGCCCGTATCAATACTATCAATGATATTTTCATAAATAATTTTAAGCGATTGATTCTCCTGATTTTGTTTTTTCTGATTATCTAAAATCTGTTCTAAAGGAGCATAGATTCTATCAGGTAACTGTTTGGATGAAAGTTTCAAAGAATAATCTTCCATTGCAATTCCTGCCAAAACCTGTTCCGTACTATTTAAAATTCGAGTGATGGTGGCATTCAATTCATATAAAAGAAAAGCCGCAAACGCAAACAAAACAAAAGCCGAAAAATAGAATTGTCGATACGCCAAAACCAGAAAACCCAAAGCAAAAGCCAAGAGTAATAAGGACAAAAAAGCTATTTTCCATTTCGTTTTATTCATCTATAAATCAAATTTCTCCATACGACGGTAAAGCGCAGCACGAGTGATGCCCAACTCTTTAGCAGCTTTAGTAATATGACCTCGATGCTTTTTGATAGCTTCCTGAATTAAATGTTTTTCCATCTCTTCGAGGTTAAGCGTTTGCGGTTGATTATTGTCCACCCGACCAGAAGAAAACTGCAAATCTTCGGCTTGAATTTCATTTTCATCGCATAAAATAACTGCTCGTTC
>JAHDEQ010000012.1:12997-32002 GCA_020628755.1 Saprospiraceae bacterium | reverse complement strand
ACTGCAAATCTTCGGCTTGAATTTCATTTTCATCGCATAAAATAACTGCTCGTTCTACCAAATGTTCCAACTCTCGAATATTGCCTGCCCAAGAATATTCTTGCATAGCTTTCATCGCTTTATTAGAAAATTGGAGTTTTCCTTTCTTATATTTTTTCTTATTTTTTTCTAAGAAAAATTGCCCTAGAGGAACGATGTCTTCCAAACGCTCCCGCAAAGGCGGCAGCGTAATCTCAACGGTATTGATTCGATACAATAAATCTTCTCGAAAACGTTTTTCAGCAATCGCTTCTTGCAAATTGGAATTGGTCGCACAAATGATGCGTACATCAATTGGACGTTCTTTGGCCTCACCTAAACGAACGACTTTCCGATTTTGTAAAACAGTCAGCAATTTAGTTTGTAAGTGTAAAGGTAAATTACCAATTTCATCCAAAAAGATGGTCCCTTTATCTGCCAATTCAAAACGACCCAAACGAGATTCCTTCGCATCGGTGAATGCTCCACGCGCATAACCAAACAATTCACTTTCAAAAAGTGTCTCACTTAAAGAACCCAAATCGACATGAATAAATGCTTCGTTTTTTCGGTCTGATTTTTTGTGCAGCATTTCGGCAATGACATATTTTCCTGTTCCATTTTCACCAAGTAGCAAAACATTGGCATCTGTATTAGAAACCTTATCAATCATACGCATCACCTGCTGAAAAGCAGGGGACTGACCAATGAACCAATCGCTATTTTTATAAAAAGCATCGGCATTGAGTTGGTCGAGTTTTGAAGATTTATTGAGCTTTCGACTCAATTGAACTCCTGCACTTATCGTCGCTAAGAGTTTTTCATTATTCCAAGGTTTAAGTATAAAATCAAACGCACCTCGTTTCAAACTTTCAACGGCAACATTGACATCAGAGTGGGCGGTCATCATGATGACCACTGTTTCAGATGAAACCTCTTTTATAAAATCGAGCCAATACAAACCTTCCTTTCCGTCGGCAATCCCTTTTCGGAAATTCATATCCAACAAAACGACATCAACGACTCGTTCATTCAGTACTTGATGAATTTTCCGAGGTGTGTCCAAAGTCGTGATGCTGGTAAAAAATCTTTTTAAAAAGACCTTTGCTGCAAACAAGATATTTGGGTCATCGTCAATAATTAAAATATGACTTTCTGTCTTTCGCATCTTATGTTTAAAATTACTTGTAACAGCGACTTTAGTCGCTGACTCAACCTTTTTTGGCGGCTAAAGCCACCATTACAATATTTGAAAGTACTTCAATAATACAACAATTGTTCATTTTCGAACGAAAAATTGTTCGTTTTCGAACACTTTTTTTTGACTCTAAAAATTCAAGCAGCTGATTATGAGTGATTTGTGCGACCATTAATGTGTTGGCACATCTATGGAAGTAAATAAGTTATAATGATTTGAAAAGCATACAGTATCGGAGTTTCAAACTCCGACAAACCTTAATCTAAAAAAATATAAATCATGGATAAGCGAATTGAAAAGAAACGGAATTTAGTACCAAAGATATTTTTAAGCGTCTGCGGATTGACTTTTGTGGCATATATTTCTTTTGCCATGATAACCAAAGAAAAGCAAGCCAATTTGCAAAAAGACCGCTTGACGATTAAAACAGTTCAACATGATTATTTTGAAGATATGGTTTTGTTTCAGGGAGAGGTTGAGCCTTTAAATACGGTTTTGATAAATACCATTGAAAGTGGTGCGGTTCGAGAAATTTTTGTCGAAGATGGCGCAATCGTAAAAAGAGGAGAAGCTCTTGTAGAAATTTATAACCCGAATGCAGAATTTAATTATCTCACACAAGAAACGGCTATCATCGAGCAAATCAATAATTTAAGTAATATCCGAATTTCTATCAAAAACCAGCAATTTGATTTGGATAAATCGGCTCTTGAAATTCAACATAATTTTAATAACGAACAACGAGAATTTACTCTCAATGAGCAGTTGTATGATGCAAAGATTTTAGCAAAAAATGAGTTTGAAAAATCGAAAGAAGCATTTCGTTTTCAAACAGCACAGCAAGATATGGTGCGTAAAAATATTGATAATGAAAAGTCTGACCGCCAAATTCAAATGGAACGCATTAATGCGTCCATTGCTAAGATGGAAAAGAGCTTGAAAAAATTGAGAGCAAACAAGCAAAACTTTATCGTCAAAGCGAGTGCAGCAGGAAAAGTTTCGTCTTTTAATCCAGTAATTGGACAGAGTTTTCAAGGAGGTGATGCATTGGGTAAAATTGACTTATTGGACGGTTATAAAATGACTGCACGAGTCGATGAATTTTACAATTCCAAAATTCTTTTAGGGCAGGAGGCACAAATCAATGTAGATGGACAAGAGTACGAAATGGAAGTCAGCAAAGTTTTATCCGAAGTTGTCAATGGACAATTTAATGTAGAATTGAAATTTAAAAATGAAGCACCCAAAGACATCAAACGTGGGATGAATTTACCCATCAAAATATTTTTATCGAATAAGAATAAAAAAGCATTATTGCTTGCCAAAGGCGGATTCTACCAATCTTCGGGCGGACAATATGTATATGTATTAACCAACGAAAACCAAGCAGAAAAAAGATTTATTACCATCGGCAAAACCAATCCTTATTATTATGAAGTATTGGACGGTCTAAAAGCAGACGACCAAGTCATTACTTCGAGCTATGAAAACTATAAAGCTATGACTATTTTAAATCTTAAATAAGAGGAAGGTTTTGTCGATTTTTTATTCATATTATTTCATTTAGAACTTGACTTTATACAGAACATTCAATGATAAGGACCACAGATAACACAGATTAGCACAAATAATTGTAAAGAAAAGAATCTGTGATAATCTGAGTAATTTGTGGTAAAAAATCTAATGTCAGGTTTGCAAAAAACTATCAAGCATGATTAAACTAAAAAATCTTTCGAAAATTTATCGTACTGAAGATATAGAAACTACTGCTCTAAATGCTATTGACTTTGAAGTCCAAGAAGGCGAATTTGTTTCCGTCATGGGAGCTTCAGGATGTGGCAAATCAACCCTTTTGAATACCATCGGTTTGTTGGATTCCTTTGATAGTGGAAGCTACACCTTCAGAGGGGAAGAAATGGCAAATCTTACCGAACGCCAACGTGCAAATATCCGCAAAGAAAATATTGGATTTGTTTTTCAAAATTTCAATTTGATTGATGAATTGACGGTTTTTGAAAACGTTGCTTTACCGCTTTTCTATAATAATGTTTCTAAAAGTGAGCGACAAGACAGAGTGACGGAGATTTTAAAACGTATGGATATTGAACATCGTAAAAATCATTTTCCACAGCAGTTGTCTGGGGGGCAGCAACAGCGTGTCGCTGTTGCGAGGGCTTTGGTTACCGAACCGCAGCTCATACTAGCCGACGAGCCGACTGGAAATTTGGATAGTAAAAATGGAAATGAAGTCATGGAATTACTGACGGATTTACACCAACAAGGAGCGACGATTATCATGGTGACACACTCGTCTTATGATGCGTCGTTTTCGAGTAAAATTATCGAACTCAAAGACGGACAAATCCTTGCTCAAAAAGTGAATAAAAGAGAAATTAAATTAGTGTAAATATTTTTTTGCAGGCTAAAGCCTGCGATACTATCTAGCTTTGAAAACTATAAAAACGAAAAGAAATGATAAATAATTGGTTCAAAATATTTTTAAGAAATATCAAAAAACGTCCCCTTTATCCAATGGTCAATTTGTTGGGACTGACCGCAGGAATCACCTGTTTTTTATTAGCCATGTTATATGTAGGAAGTGAATTTTCTTACGAAAAATGGAATCCAAATGTTGACCAAATTTATAAGAATATTATTGAATTACCCGACGGACAAGTACATGTGGGTTCGCCAAGACCATTGGCAGAAGTTAATGTTGCTGCTTTTGAAGAGTTTACCGACTATACACAATACAAAGATGAAGGAGAACAATTGATTTCGTATGGAACGAAAGATATTTTTAGTCAAAGTTCCAGAGTTTCTAAAAATTTCTTTGAATTTTTTCCTTTTCCATTTAAGTATGGCGACCCTAAAACTGCTCTCGAACATCCGAGTAATTTAATCATTACAGCAGAGTTGGCACAAAGCATTTTTGGGGATATTAATCCAGTTGGAAAAGAAGTCAAAATCAATAATGAAAAGCCTTACACTATTGCTGGCGTTTATGAGTTGAAAGGAAATAATACACAATTGGATTATTTTTCTGCTGTTATCCTTCTGACAGATAAATACGATGAAAATGATGAATGGGGAAATTTCAATATTCATACCTACTATAAAATCCCAAATGAATTTGATGATGCTGCAATGACTAAGAAATTGACTTCTTTTTACTTAGAGAATGCGGCCAAAGAAATGAACTCGCCAATCGAAGATGTCAAAAAATATTTTACTATGGATTTCTACTTAGAAAATATTGGCGAGATGCACCTTTTTTCAAGAGGACTCAAGGGAAAAGGAACGAATAATATTTTCATTTTGTCTTTGCTATCACTTTTGCTCTTGGTGATGTGTGCAATTAATTTTGTCAATTTGAGCATTTCGGGAGCAACCCAGCGAGCCAAGGAAGTTGCCATTCGTAAGACTCTTGGTGGAAGCAAAAAGGGAATTACAGTTCAATTTGTATTAGAGGTTATGTTCCTTTGTTTGGTCGCTTTTTGTCTGTCTTTGGCATTGGTCGAAATCTCTTTACCTTCCTTTGGGAACTTGTTGGATGTGGATTTGCATATTTTAAATGTATTGGAATACTTACCATTAATATTGTCAACAATTCTAATTCTTATAGTATGCGCAGGGCTTTTTCCTGCGCTTTATTTGAGCAATTTCAATCCTGTAAAAGTTTTAAAAGGAAACTTTTCACGAAGTAAAAGTGGGACTGTTTTGAAAAAAGGTTTGATGGCTTTTCAGTTTGCAATTTGTGCTGTCTTTTTGATTGGAGCTTTTGTTATTAACGCTCAATTGAAATATATGAATGAAAAAGATTTGGGTTTTAACAAAGAACAAGTCATGATGATTGAGGTGAGTGACCGTGATGCTCTTGAACCCAAGACGGATATGTACAAACGTGAATTGAATAAAATGCCTGGTGTTCAAAAAGTCTTTATGTCAGACCGTCCTCCTGGAACAATGGCACGTTATGGCTCGGTGACCCGAGTCAAATATATCGAAGATTATGTGACGACGGATATTCATTTTATAGATCATGAATTTTTTCCAGGAATGGAAATCGAAATTTTAGAAGGACGAAATTTTTTGCCTACAGAATTATTTGATACGGTTGGGGTCAATAAAGTTGTAGTCAATGAAAAATTTATTCGAGAATTCAATATTGAAAAGCCAATTGGTAAAACGATTGATCTTTGGGAACAAGATTGTGAAATTATAGGTGTTGTAAAAGATTACATTAGCAAGGGTTTTGGAACAGATATTCAACCTGCACTTTTTGCAGCAGGATACCGAACCTCGGTCGTGATGCTTCGATTGGATACCGAAGATATTAGCCAAACTATTGCAGCAGTAGAAGATTTTTGGACAACAAAAATAGAACCTGACTATCCTTTGCAATATGAGTTTTTGGATAAGGATTTTGCTGCACTTTTTGAACAACATCAAAAATTACAAACTTTAGTTTCGGCATTATCGGCGATTATGGTTTTGATTGCTTTATTTGGCTTGTTCGCCGTTGCGACACATAGCATTCAACAACGCTATAAAGAAGTAGCTATTCGTAAAACGATTGGAGCGAGTGAAGCGCAAATTTTGGGTAACCTTATCAAGGACTTTGCAATCATTTGTCTAGGTGCAATTTTGGTGGCATTGCCGATTGCTTATGTTTTATCCAGTCGTTGGTTGGAAGATTTTACCTATCGTATAGATATGCCAGCAATACCTTATTTTGTAGCACCTTTATTGATTTTTGGATTGACTATTTTTATCATTTGGATGCAAGCACGAAAAGCTTTGAGTGTAGATTTAGTGAAGCATTTGAAATTTGAGTAGAGAGACAACGCTTTACTAAACTTGCGAGTTGAAAACAAGCTACGCTATACTGTTCGCGGGATAAATTCCCGAATTTACTCTAAGGGTAATTTTCCTGTGAATAGTGATGCCGAAGGGGATGAAATTTTCATTTTATTTTTGGCTTTTTACCCCCTTCTCGGTATAAGTTTAGTAAAGCTATTCCTCTATTTAAAACCCAATAAGATTTTTTAGATAAGCCATCTCACAGGAAAAATTTATCTTTTTTAGTGTAAAATCTACCAAACTCCATTAATGATAACCATTCACTTTGGCCATTTGTTTTTTGCTTTCCGAAAGATCAAAAACATAACCTTTAGATAAAAACTCTTTGTAGCGGTTTTTATCAAATTCATACAATTTTGCTGGTCGGTGGGCAACGCCTTCTTGATACTCACCAAGTTCAATCAACAAATCCATCGAAAGAATTTTCTTCCTAAAATTGCGTTTATCCAATTCAATATTAAGGATGGCTTCGTATAAGGATTGCAATTGTGAGAGTGTAAACTTTGGAGGCAATAATTCAAAACCTACGGGCTGATTGCGTACCCGTTTTTGCAGGCGTTGAAAACAAGCCTGCAAAATGTCGCTATGATCAAAGGGCAAATGCTGAATTTTGGAAAGCGAAAACCAAGCCGTTGTTTGAGCAATCGAACCAGGTTTAAGGTTCTTAGTAAAATCCGAAATTTTGATTAAAGAGTAGTAAGCAATTGTAATTACACGCCCCGAGGGATGGCGATTGGTTTTACCAAAGGTTTGTACTTGTTCGAGATAAACATTTTGAAGTCCTGTCAATTCTTCTAAAACTCGATTGGCTGCGGTGTCCAAATCTTCTAGTTCTTTGACAAAATAGCCTGGCAAAGCCCATTTGTTTTCAAATGGGTCTTCACCTCGTTTTATTAAAAGAACTTTTAAGTCTTCATCATCAAAACCAAAAATTACATTGTCCACCGTAAACGGAGAACGAAAATGTTTATTAAGAAGAGCCATAATGTTTTTTGTATGCCTTTAGTTGGTGTTATGAGGAATTGAGCCGATATTTGTCTTGGCACAATGTCAAATTTATACTAAAGAGTAAAAATTAATGTTTGCACTAAATTACGGCTTTTTCTGGGATTTAACAAGTTAGTGTAAAGTTTATACTATGCTTCTTTTTAGAATGAATGTTTTAATATTTTTCGACTCAAAATTGTTCCATCTTCCAAATGGATTTTGACTAAATAGCAAGCATTCGGAAGATTACTCAAATCAAAATTACTTTGTAATTCGATTGTATTTTGTACTTTTTGACTAAGTATTTTTTGACCCATCAAATTGTAAATTTCCATTTGAACATCTTGTGCTTTTTTCAAAGTTCCTTGTATGTAGAAACGATTTTGACTAGGATTAGGAAAAACATTGAAGAAGGAAACTGCCTCAGCTTCCTCCGTCGCTACGGCAACTAATTTGAACTCAATCCAATTGAGGTTAAACTCTGGCCCTGTGATAAAAACACGCAAATGCCGCCTTCCCGCAGGCAAAACGAATTGCATATGACCCGTTGAAGTTTGCCAGTTTTGCCAGCCGCCTGTTGAAAAGAAATTGGCGGTATGTAAAGGATTGACGTTTCCGTTACCTTCAATCCATTGTAGCTGTATTTGACCACTACTCACCTCGGAAGCAACCCGATAATCAACATCAAAAAGAGCCGATTGCTGAACATTGACATAGTAATCTAAGTAATTGCCAACGCTCAAATAGGCAACATTGGTTCCGCCGCCCGTATCATTGGCGTTTTCTTCTACCGTACCCGACTGGAAAAAATAATCTTCGGCTTCTATTTTTCCAGGAATAGGTATAACCTTAGGAATATTGTTCTGAACATCTTCGAGCGAAAAACTATTTAATGGCGTTCCATCTTGCGCATCAATAGTTGTACCTTGATAAGAGATTTTGATAATATGATTGGAATAAAAAGTATGGTCAAGCAAAAAATGAACAAGACGAGGATTGTCTGCATCTAAATTCATAGATAGAATTTCTACTTCTGTACCATTAGAAAAGAGTTTGAAGTCAGAGAGCGCATCGGGTAGGGGAGTAGCCAAGGGTTTGTTGAGGTGGAGTTCCACCTCATTGTTGCTAAGGGTTTGAGCAAATACAAATTGACTTGCTATATCCGTTGTCATACCTTTTTCTACAAATTCAAATGAACTCAAATTGAAGCCTTCTTCGATAGTTTGAAATTTTATTTTTTTAACGGATTCATCTAATACGACATTAGAAAGAGTAACATTTGACCAATTTTGCCATCCTCCTGTGTTGCTGACATTGACGGGCGGTGCGAGTACTGCGCCATTTGCTTCTAATTGAAAACTACCACCATTGCCGCCCGATGCTACTCGGATATTTATATCATAAATTGCGGTATTATTGACCTGAACATCGTATTGCATCCATTCTCCATTTTCAATCCAACCCACATTGTAGCCATTGCTCAAAGGATCTTCTGAAACTTCAATGTCAATACCATCATTGCGATAAGCCCAACCGTTATTCCAAGAAGTGTAGTGTCCTGTAGAAACATTATAATTGGCAATTTCGGTATCGAAATAAGCCGAACCCAATCGTCCCATATCAAAGTCTGTTGCATAAACACGACCTGGTATTTCTTGGGTGTTATAGGCTTTTGTTTCGTCAGAATAAACTTGACGAATCATTGCATCTACGACATCTTTTTGATAAATACAATTTTCAATTTTCAAACCTTCGGCTAATTCCATCAAGGTGGCTTTGGCAAAAGCTGCGCTAGGAGTTGCTCCTCCGTTTTCCCAATAGTCAAGTAAGTCTTGGTATTCTGGAGTTTTGATAACGGATAGCGAGCCGGCAATAGCTTCTACTTTTTTCATGGGCCACCAAGCCCAGCCAATACCATTTTTTTCGAGCAAACTTATCGCATCGGTAAACCAAACATTGGAGTTTTCGCCACTCTCACCCAAATACAATGGGACATCAAATTGTTCTCTGATATCCAAAACCCATTGAATGGAGGCTTGGTCGTTGATAGACCAATATTTGTGTGGACTATAAACCAAATTGTCGTCCCAGGGCGGTGTAAGTCCTGTAAAGTCATTGGCAAACCAATTGCCTTCAATAAAGATCATGTGTTGGGTATCTACAGCTCGAATAGCAGTTGTTATTTGTTGATAGAGGCTTCGTAGAGCAGTATTTCCATTGAGATTCCAATTGGGTTCGTTGAGCAAATCATAACCTGCAACCCAAGCTTCGTTTTTGTAGCGTTGGGCAAGTTGTCCCCACAAGGCTACTGTTTTTGCTTTGTTGAGATTGCTTTCCCAAAGCGAGGGTTTTGATGTATCATAATCCGAAATACCTTGGTCGTAGCCCTGACCGCCTGGCGCAGCATGTAGGTCGAGTACGACATACATTTCGTTTTGGGCACACCACGATATTAAACTATCGGTTAATATAAAGCCTTTTTCTAACCATGTATTTTCTCCTTGAATGGGTTCTTCTTCGATAGGAAGGGTAAATAAATTGTAGTGCATGGGCAAACGCACTGAATTGAAACCCCACGATTTGAGGGAGTCAATATCAGATTTGCTGACATGATTGGCCAGCCAAGTATCGTAAAATACTTGGGTATCGTCTGCTCCAATAAGTTCTTCTATTTTATTCCTGATTTGATATTGAGCGTTGGCAAAACTTGCCGTTTGCAGCATATAGCCTTCTTGCAACATCCAACCGCCCAAACCCATGCCTCGCAAAATGATAGTATCATTACTTTCATTGACGATAGCTTGCCCTTGGGTACGGAGAAAACTTTGAGCAATACTAGAGAAATTGAACAATACGAGGGCTAAGAAAAAGAAGAATTTTTTCATTGTAGATAAATTATTTAATCGTAAAAGTATTGTCTAAGGAAGTCGCAGAACTACCGCCGACCATCACATCGAAATCACCTGATTCGACTATGAATTTTCCTTGGTTGTTGAAAAACCCCAATTCTTTTTCGGTCAATGTAAATAGAACTGTCTGGCTTTTTCCTGCAGCCAAATTTATTTTTTTAAAGCCTTTGAGTTCCTTGATAGGACGAGTTACACTAGCTACTTTGTCTCTTATGTATAATTGTACAACTTCTTCTCCGTCAACCTTTCCTGTATTGGTTACCGAAACGGATACTACTACTTTTCGACCATTAACAATTGTATGCAGGTTGTCGTATTTGAACGTAGTATAACTCAAACCATGCCCAAAAGGGTAGAGGGGATCGTTCGTTTGATCGGTATAATGCGACCAAAAAACCATACCGTTTGGGTCTGGACGACCTGTATTTTTATAGTTGTAATAAATAGGAACTTGATTGACATCTCTTGGAAAAGTCATGGGTAATTTACCACTTGGATTGTAATCACCATAAAGGACTTGAGCGATTGCATTTCCTGATTCCATACCCAATTGCCAAGCTTCTATAATGGCAGGCACATTTTTGGCAGCCCAAGGAATTGCCAAAGGACGACCATTGTTTAAGACCAAAACCATATTTGAATTAGCAGCAAAGCATTTTTCTAATAACTCTTGTTGCAAACCAGGCAAATCCAATTCCGCACGGCTTCGTCCCTCGCCTGACTGAAAACCATGTTCACCCAAAACCATAACAACTACATCAGCAACTTTGGCAGCAGCTACGGCTTCGTCCATATCTGATTTGTCTGTAGTATTGATTTCTAATTCGTAAATGAATCGGGTTTTTTCATTAGAAAGTAGTTTTACTCCAATTTGATGATTGATAGTATTTTCTTTGTAGGTATTCATCCCTTCTAATACGGTTATAGCATTATTACCATCTGCAGCCAAACGCCAGTTGCCAAGTGGGCTATCTTTGTCGTCGGCGAGTGGGCCAATGAGGGCAATTTTTTGCCCTGATTTTGCGAGGGGAAGAATATTTTTTTCATTTTTTAATAAAACAATAGATTTCTTAGCCATATCCAAAGCTGCCGCTTTGTGTGCATCTGCATAAATCAACTCTTTTTCTCGAGTTTCATCACAATAACGATAAGGATCATCAAAAAGACCTAGTTCGTATTTGACTCGTAAAATACGACGAGCTGCGTCATCAATATCAGATTCTTTTACTTTTCCAGACTTAACTAAGTCTTTGAGGTGTTTGATATAAAGATGCGCTTCCATATCCATATCACAACCTGCATTGGCAGCAAGTTCGGCAGCGTGTTTGCCATCGGCAGCATGCCCATGTTGAATCATTTCGATGATCGAATCCCAATCAGAAACCACAAAACCGTCAAAATTCCATTCTCCTTTGAGAATGACTCTTTGTAAGTATCGGTCGCCCGTTGCAGGGATTCCATTCAATTCGTTAAAGGAGTTCATGAACGTTCGGACACCTGCATCTTTTGCAGCTTTGAAAAGTGGAAGAATTACATTGTGTAATGTAGATGTTCCAACATCTGCGGTATTATACTCCTTGCCTGATTCGGCAAAACCATAGCCTGCAAAGTGTTTGGCGCAAGCAATAATGGTATTATTGGCACTTAAATCGTCTCCTTGAAAACCCATAACACGAGCAGCAGCAATTTTGCTACCTAAATAAGTGTCTTCTCCAGCACCTTCCATAACACGGCCCCAACGAGCATCGCGTGAAATATCAACCATTGGCGCAAATGTCCAATTGAGTCCTTGTGCTGCTGCTTCAATAGCGGCAACTCTTGCTCCTTTTTCAATTGCTTCTAAATCCCAACTTGCAGCCTCTGCCAATGGTATTGGGAAAATAGTCTTATGACCATGAATAACATCAAGGGCAAAAATAATCGGAATACCCAAACGAGAATTTTCTACTGCCAATTTTTGCATTTTTTGTACCTGCTCCGCACCACGAACATTAAGCATTGAGCCTACTTTTCCAGACTTGATATGATCGTATTTTTTTTTAGCTTCACCATCCGCAGGAGCAGGCCCTGTGACATCGAAGAAACCTGTATATTGGTTCATTTGACCAATCTTTTCTTCGAGTGTCATTTTAGACAGTATTTTTTCAACCTTTTTTTCAATTTTTTTATCCTGAGCAATGAGATTGTAACTGAAAAAAGAGAAGAAACAAAAAAGGAGGAGTATATTTTTCATTGTTTAAAGTTCTTAAAAACAAAAAGCCACAAAGACATAGAGTGCAATTTATAAAAAACTCAGTGTCTTTGTGGCTTTGTAGCTCTGGGTTAGAAATTTATTAATACCCTGCGTTTTGTACTAAAGTACCAGCAGACAAGTCAATTTCTGCTTGCGGTATAGGCAAGAAGCCCTTTGTAGCAGCATTAAATTGAACATCAAATAACAATTGATCGCCTACATATTTAGGACCACGAACACCTGACTGGCTTATGGTTTGACTAGCAAAATCTAGTCCTTTACGAAGAACGTCGAAATAACGATGTCCTTCGAGTGCCAATTCTAATTGACGTTCGTTGTAAATATTTTCTTCGGTAGCTGGAATGCTAGGCAAACCAACTCTTGCACGGACTCTGTCTAAATAGTCTTGTGCGTTGGGGCTACCCAATTCGGCAGCCATCAAAAGTACATCAGAGAAACGAATCACACGTTGATTGCAGGTGCGATTTAACTCAAATTGACCATTGGTGGACCAGTGTGCTGCATCAGAAGAATATTTTTTAGAATAGTAACCTGTATGTTGATAGCCTTTGACGAGTGTACCATCCAATTCTTCTTCCATCAAAATGGTACTACTCAAACGAGGATCATTTTCCATTGCCAAAAACAAACTATGGTTAACGGGAGCATAACTCCAACCTCTATCCCAGTTATCAGAACCTGTTACACGAGGACCTTGCATTTGGGCAGCTAGATTACCTTCACCACCGCGTACATAACCCCAATCCCACCAAGCAGGTGTTTCGCCATGTGTGATTTCAAAAACAGATTCGGAGCTAAATTCTCCAACAGGTTGGAAAATTTGACTGTAATCTTCCATCAATTCATGACCTGAATTTTGAATCAAGTCTTCCAAATACGATAAGGCAACTGTTCTATCAACTCTTGTACCACCAGCATCTAGTTCGTCATTGTAAACACCCTTATAAAACAAATAGACACGACCTAGCAAACCTTCTGCTGCCCATTTGGTGATACGACCCAACTCGGATGGACTAACTTGTTGAGGCAAAACATCTATTGCTTCTACCAAATCTTTAGCGATTTGGTCATAGACTTCTTTGGGCGTGTTTTGACTTTGGTTATATTCAGAAGGGCCACCAAGTGTCTGCGTTAAGAGTGGAATATTTTCAAAAAAGCGAACCTGTTCAAAATAGAAATGGGCACGTAAAAATTTGCATTCTGCTTCAATTCGAGCTTTAACATCTTCGGGAGCATCTATTTCTGCTAATTTTTCGAGCAAAAGATTGGCTCTAAAAATACCCGTATAATTTTTTGACCAAAAAGCACGAACAATTACATTGGTGGTTTGCGCTCTAAAATTGTTTAATTCTTCTTGATTAAATCCATCATTGGCATCGGCTCCGCCTGCAAATGAATGGTCCGACAGAATATCCGATATAGTGATAAAAGGACACCAAGATATACCTGGCGTTGATTGATAACCTAGTACATCATAAACTGCCACTAATGCTTGTATGGCATGTTCTTCGGTTTGATAAAAAGTACTAGATAATTGTTGATCTAGTGGAGGTCTGTCTAAGAACTCTTCAGAACAAGAAGAGAAAATTATAGTTGTGAGTAGGATTAAAAAATAATTCTTTTTCATTGTTATAATTATTTTAAAAAACTAAAAATTTATTTGCCGAAGTTTAGAACTTCGATTATCATTTGATTTTTTAGAATGTGATACTTGTACCAATACGGTATGTACGTGCTTGCGGATATACGGCTCTGTCAATTCCAATATCAAAAGAGCTTTGTGCACCAATTTCAGGGTCAACCCCTGTATAATTGGTGATGGTTAGCAAGTTCTCAGCAGATACATAAACACGCCATTGCGTTGCTTTCAATTTTTCTAAGAATGAAGGTTGGAAGTTATATCCTAATTGGAGATTTTTTAGACGTAAGTAGGAGCCATCTTCGATATATAAATCCGAAACACGGTAATTATTATTGGTATCAATCCAAGTGTATCTTGGAATAGAATTAGAAGTACCTTCGCCCGTCCAACGTTCTAGTATTTTGGTAGTACGGTTGGTATATCTAAGGTCTTGACGTTGTGTACCATTAAATATTTGATTGCCAGCAGCTCCTTGCCAAAACATCGAAAAGTCAAAATCTCCGTAACTGATATTATTGGTTAAACCAAAAGTCCAATCGGGAGTTGGGTTTCCAATGACAGTACGATCATCCGCATCAATGGTGCCATCACCATTGACATCAACAAAACGGACATCACCAGGCACGGCTTGTGGTTGCAACAATTGTCCATCAGAATTGATATGAGAGAATACTTCGCTATCATTTTGGAAAACACCAGCCGTTTGATAGCCCCAAAAATAAGCAATGGGCAAACCTTCTTGGGCACGTGTTACCGTACCAGCAATTGCCCAACTTGCACCATTGATGACTTTTTCATCATTGGCGATAAAGGTCATTTCGTTGATGTTATAAGCTCCGTTTACACCAATATCATAGCGCCATTTTCCAGAAGCATTTTTCCAAAGTAAGCTCAATTCTACACCACTATTTCTAACACTTCCTGCATTTACGAAAGGCCCTACATTTCCGACATGAGAAGGAATGGAGATTCGTTCTAGCAATCCTTCAGTATTTTTTATAAAATAGTCGGCAGTAACTTGTAAGCGATTTTTGAAAAGACCAGCATCAAAACCAATACTGGTTTGGCTGGTTGATTCCCATTTTACTTCAGGATTTTCTAAAGAAAACGGCGAAATACCAATGACTGAACCACTACCAAAAGTATAGCGACGTGTTTGGTCTAAAGTAGATAAAAAGGCAAAAGGAGCAATTCGATCATTTCCATTAACTCCCCAAGAAGCGTGGACCTTGAGACTTTCTAAGAAAGGGAGACTTTTCATAAAAGGTTCATCACTTAGAATCCATGCTGCACCAACAGATGGGAAAATCCCAAAACGATTATCTGGTCCAAATATATGTGAACCATCTCGTCGGACAACACCTGTAAGTGTATATTTATTCGCAAAATTATAGGTTAAACGCCCAAATACAGAGGCGATAGCACCTCTTGATGCACCACCAGAAGCCATCCAAACGGTATCTTGTGCCTGATTCAAATAAACATTATCTGGATCTAAAATAGGCACGTCAGCATTGAAGCCTGTAAGGTTTTCAAAGCTATTTACACGTGCAGTTGTTCCAACCAAAGCAGCAACTTTGTGTTGGTCAAATTGTTTTTCGTAAGAGAGGGTATTTTCCCATTGCCATGTAAAATAGCGGTCAATCCCTTTATTGACAGAGGTTTTGATGGTATTGTTTTGAGCACCATTGAGAAAAAACAATGGGCGATAGCTATCATTTAATACAAAGGCATGGTCTATACCAAAGCTAGTTCGAGCTTTTAATCCTTTGATGGGTTCTAATTCTGCATAGACATTTCCTACTATTTTATCAACTCGTGTTTCAGCAGTATTGGTTTCGAGCAAGGCCAAAGGGTTGACGACTTCACCACCAACCAGAAGTTCTGAAATACCATATAGGTTATCATTATCATCTTCTACAACAGGTTCAGCATTGTAGGGATATTGTCCCAACTTGTCCGCATCTGTTTCAAAAACGGGTGTTAAGGGATCCATATTTAAGGCACTACTAAAAGGGCCATTAAACGAGGTGTTACTTCCTACTGCTCGACGAACCAAATGTGTGTATGTAATATTATTTCCAACTCTAAGAAATGGTTTTACCTCATGATTAGAATTTAATCGAGCCGTAAATCTATCAAATTGAGATTTGGGGCCACCAATGATACCTTGTTGTGAAAAGTAAGAAAAAGAAGATGCAAAAGATGATTTTTCGTTACCTCCCGAAAAACCAATTTGATGGTTTACCATTGGTGCATTTTTCATAAACAATGCTTTTTGCCAGTCGGTATCATTTGCAGGTATTTCATTTAAATCAAAAGGTTCGCTCAAACCTGCATTTCTAGCACCTTCATTCATTAATATACGGTATTCGTCAGCATTGAGCATATCAATTTTCTTTGTCGCATTTTGCAGACCATAGTAGTTGGAATAGTTTAGGCTGAGTCGTCCTTGTTTTCCAGATTTGGTTGTGATTAGGATAACACCATTGGCTGCACGAGCACCATAAATACCAGCAGTAGAGGCATCTCTTAAAACGTCAATGGATTCAATATCACCTGGATTAAGAAAGTCAATTCCACCATTTAAAACTAGACCATCTACAACGTAGAGTGGTCGAGCATTACCTGTCGTACCTGTACCACGAACACGTACGGTAGGTTCTTCACCAGGTTGTCCTGAAGTATTGGTGACTTGAACCCCAGGGGTACGCCCTTGTAGGGCTTGTTCGATACGAAGGATTGGGGTCTTTTTGATTTCTTCGGCGGATACTTTAGAGGTAGCACCCGTCACTTCACGTTTCTTTTGTGTACCATAACCGACTACTACAACTTCGTCTAAGTCATTGGCAGCGACGCCCATATCAATGATGACTTGGATTTGTCCATCAAGTGGAAAAAGATAGTCGGCATAACCGACATAAGCTATTTCTAAGGTATCATTAGGAGAGTTGGCATTGATGGTAAATGTACCATCATAGTCGGTAGATGTACCGATAGATGTTCCTTTTATTAGGATGGTCGCCCCAATAAGGGGTTCATTATTGGTGCCGTCTTGGACGGTACCAGAGACGCTTATTTGCGCTGTTGCACTAAGCGCAAATAGACAGCACAGGAATAAGGGAATATTTTTTATGTAAAGAAGTTTCATACTAACTTTTTAAGTAATTACTTTTCGTAAATTGTTTTTCAACAAAAAACCGTAAAGGCTGTTTTAGCTGCCTTTCTAAATTTTCAGCGACTTTAGTCGCTGCTACGGGCATTTTTAATTTGTTTAACCTTACAGACTAAAGTCTGTGATACTGTGCAATTAATTATCTTGAAATACTCGGATATAATCTACAAGCATTTGTTGTGGAAATGGAGTGGCATCGTTTGGACTACCAGGCCATGTGCCTCCTACAGCAATATTGAAAATAAAGAAATGTGGTTGGTGAAACTCTGTCATGCCTTCGTCGGTTATTGGCATGGTGAAGTAGAGTTCGTCATCCACAAACCATCGAATATTAAGTTCATTCCAAATAATTGAGAAGACATGGAATTTGTCAGAGAATTTACCTGAATTTAGTTTAAAATTTTCACCTTCATCTGCTTTAGATCCATCAGATGCTTTCCAGTGCAGCGTTCCATAAACTCTAGCGTTTCCATCGCCATCAGTAGAACCGACGAGTTCCATGATGTCAATTTCGCCACAGTCAGGCCAGCTTACAGAGTTGATATTTTGGCCTAGCATCCAAAGGGCAGGCCAGATGCCTTGTCCTTCGGGCAATTTTGCACGAATGTCAACACGACCATATTCAAAGGTTTGTTTTTCTTGTGTTTTCATACGGGCAGAGGTATAATTTCTTCCACCAAAAAATTCTTCACGGGCTTCGATGGTGAGAAAACCGCCACCTACAGAAGCATTCTCTTTGCGATAATACTCCAATTCGTCATTGCCCCAACCACAAAGATGTGGACAGCCATCGCCAACTTCAAAGGTCCAATTATTAGAATCTATGGTATTTCCATTAAATTCATCCGTCCAAACAAGCTGCATTCCAGGGTAGCTAGTAGGAGTAGTATAGCCTTCTCCAACAGTACTAGGGTCTCCTGTAACAACAGCAATTTGTTGTTCTTTTTTAATAAAACGACCTGAAGAACCATAGGCTCGAACTTCAACCTTGTAAGTGCCAATAGACTCATAAGTATATTGGTGCATTCCTGTTGTGTTTTCGAAAGGTTCGTTTGGGTTTCCATCACCCATATAAAATTCGTAACGGGTAGTATTGTCTGCAGATGCTGAAACGACGACTTCGCCACTGCCATCCGTTGCTACATCAACTTGAATGGTTAAGTTGGAAGGGTCGCCTGAAGTACCGCTACCGTTGTCATCTTCTGGATTGCATGAACAAATGAACATACACAGGACGAGGATAAAACTGAAATACCTTAGCATAAGTATAAAGTTTTAAAAAAAGAGAAAAAAATATGTTTTTTGTTTGAGAATAGTTGTGGAGAATAGCAGCAAGCAAGCGGAAAACGCTTGCTTGCTGTGTTGGATAGAGCTTTTATTAGTCTAAGCTCAAATTTCTAACATAAAATGTACCTGTATTGTTATGGTCGTTTCCTCCGATATTCAAGAAAATCATATCATAATCATTTCGATCATAAGGAGTAGCACCATTGTCAGCATTTGCTACAAATGAAGGGCTATCCAAATTGAACGTAATCGTAGTCCATTCATCAAAAGGAATTGCACTACCATCGTTTTCAAATTGTTGGTGGTCTGTCCACCATTGCTCCGTTTCGCTTCTGTCCGCAAAACCAATGATAACAGAGTTGGTCAAAGCACCTGTATAGTCATTAGAACTTGGTATATATACATCAACAGAAACTGTAGTTAAGTTTGCAAAATTAATATCAAATTTTTGAGGAGCAGTTTGAAACTGTAACTCTTGAAATTGTGCATCAGTTCTGTTGAACTGTCCAACAGTTGCACTACCACCTGCAGGGTCAGCAACACCGTATTCAACTGTAGAACCAGAGAAAATAGTATCTAGTAAATCACCAGCACCTTGAAAATCAATAAATAAAGCACCAGCATCAGGAGTAAGATCATCTAAATCTTCACCAAAAACTTCCGCTTCAGTTT
>JAHDEQ010000012.1:11635-12897 GCA_020628755.1 Saprospiraceae bacterium | reverse complement strand
CCAGCATCAGGAGTAAGATCATCTAAATCTTCACCAAAAACTTCCGCTTCAGTTTCTAAAGCAGGCTCTAAACTTGCATCGCTATAGCTTGCATATTTGATTGGCCAGTAAGCACCACCATAGTCAAATACAACTGTCATCACATCATAACCTGTAAATTGCTCAATAGAAACATTAGCAGTAACAGAACCTACAGGTACTCGCGATTCGCCAGTTGTTCCTAATTTACAAATTCCAATCCAAGCGCCTTGACCAGTCAAAGTTAATTGTCCAGCAGAAGGGTCATAAGAGAAGCTATGTGTACCAGATAACCAGTCAGAAACATCTTCACCACAAGCATTTACCATGTTTGCAGCAGTAGCTTCAAAGCAACTTTCGGCAGTATTTTGGTCGCAACCATCAACATTGTTGAATACGCCAAACTCAGCCCAAAACATTCCTTTATCATCAAATTCATAAGTACCATCTAAGTGGAAAGTAAATTCTTGTTCATACAAACAAGGACGAGAGCCATCATTGGTCAAACCAGGCCACCACTGAGCAGGGTTAGCCGCATCTGGCCCTAAAGACATAGAAGTACCTTCTCTAAAAAGTTTCCATGTTTTTGAAGTCTCACCCGTCAATAGTTTTAGAGCCTCATTGGGGTCTGTAATAGTAACAGACTCAGAGAATGTAGCGGACTCGCTACCTTCAGAAGCAGTCAATGTAACGGTGTAGTTGCCTCCCGCAGCATAAGTATGTGAAGGGTTTTCATCGGTAGATGAATTGCCATCGCCAAAGTCCCAAGCATAAGTAGAGGCATTTTGAGAAAAGTTCGTAAAGTTTACGGTAGAGAAATCTGTTGCATCAATTTCAAATTGAAAACTGGCAATCGGAGCATCGCCCGTTGGTGATGGCTCTACTATAGTTTCATCATCGCTACCGCATGATGCCACTAAAAATAAACCCATACAAAGAATGAAATACAACTTAAAAGTTTTCATACTAACAATTTTTATTTAAGAAGTTAAAATTAAAATTAAAAATGTAATTACAAATAGTGCAAATTTATAAATTATTTATAATGTGTTGTGAAGTGTTCAATTGAATTATATTTCTTTTGAAAAATAGAATAATTGATATTAAATATTCTAAAAGGCAAGTTAGTGTTTTTTTTACAAAAAGTCCTAAAAACCTAAGTTTATCCAGCAAGTTTTTTGTAATTTTAGATTTATTGTTTACTCAAATACATTTTAACAAATGGATATTAGACTACTTTTTTT
>JAHDEQ010000012.1:6237-11535 GCA_020628755.1 Saprospiraceae bacterium | reverse complement strand
ATGGCTTAGGAGAGCTTTTTCATTTTGATGATATTGCAAATGAAAATACCGTTGCTCCGCCAGTTGACACAGGTTGTACTGACACTATAAACATAGTGTCATATACCCACGCCATAGATAGTACGGTACATGCCGAACACGTCGTAAAGTCTGATGCTCAAGTGCCTTCTGCGCTCAATGTTATTTATCATGCAGGTAGTATGATATGTTTGAATCCAGGTTTTGCAGTAGATTTGGGGAGTGAGTTTTTGGCTTCTATCTTGGATTGTTGTGAAGAAAAAACTTGGTATCGAGATACAGATGGCGATGGTTTGGGCAATCCCTATGACACTGTTGTAAGTTGTGAGCAACCTGCAGGATATACTGAGTTTTCGATAGACAATAGAGGTTATACAACTCCTGATAATTATGCAGGTTCTACCTTAGTGTGGCAAGATGAATTTGATGGAAATAGTTTGAATCTTAATGATTGGACTTATGAAATCGGAAATGGTTGTCCCAATTTATGTGGCTGGGGAAATAATGAAGAAATCTGGTACTTGGCACAAAATACAACAGTTGCTGATGACTTTTTGACAATTGAAGCAAAGGAGGAAAGTGTTGGTGGAGAAAGTTATACCTCTTCAAGAATCAAGACACAAGGTAAACAAAGTTTCCAATATGGTCGGGTTGATATTCGAGCCAAATTGCCTTATAGTAAGGGTATTTGGCCAGCTTTATGGATGCTAGGCGAAAATATCAATACGGTTAGCTGGCCTGCTTGTGGTGAGATTGATATTATGGAGTTAATTGGAGGAGCTGGTAATGATAATGTAGTACACGGTACGGGACATTGGGACAATAATGGACATAATTTTCAAGGCGGATCTTACACTCTGCCAAGTGGGATTTTTGCAGATGAATTTCACGTCTTTTCGATTGAATGGAATACTTCGGAGATTCGTTATTATGTAGATGATATACAGTATTATTCCTTGAATATTACTCCTTCTTACATGAATGAATTTCATAATCCATTCTTTTTTATTTTTAATGTTTCTGTAGGAGGTATTTGGCCTGGAAGCCCTGACGGTACTTCTGTTTTTCCACAAAAAATGATAGTTGATTATATAAGGGTTTTTCAGTAGATTTATACCGAGAACGGGGTGAAAAGCCGAAAATGAAATGAAGGCTTTACCCCTTCGGCATTACTATTCACGGGAAAATTACCCTTATGGTAAATTCGGGAATTTATCTCGTGAACAGTATATGTATCTAAATTTCATACATAAAATCGAATGGAGTTGATAACCAATGGAGGAAAAAAAAACAGAAAATAAGGAAGAAGATGCTAAGAAATCAAGCAATAAATTTGTTGATAAAGCGACTAAAACTTTTCAGTGGTGGAATAAATTAGCTACGTTAAATGCCAATGATCCTATTGCTTTGGGAGTTTTTAAGATTGGCATTAGAATTATTGGAATAATTATATTGATTTTGCTTTCTCCATTTGTAATTATTTCAATTATTGTTGGATTTATGGCTGCACTCTAGTGTCAAAGCTCATGGCAGTATGGTCAAATAAAGTTTGGTGGCTTTGTATGATTCTATTTGGATTGCACCAAATTAGCCAATATTTATTAGGGTGTAAATTTCTTTTCTTTGATAATTATCTTGATCCTATATTAAGCATACCTTGCCTTTTGGGTTTAGTCTTGCAAGAAAGACGTTTTTTGCTCTTCTTTTTGGATAAGCAGAAAGGAAAAAACTATCGTTTTTCTTTGTTTGAAGTTATCGTAATAACACTTTTTTTGTCTATCCTTTTTGAAGAGGGTTTTCCTCGGTGGTCAAAGTCTTTTACAAAAGACTATTGGGACTACATTGCTTACTTTTTGGGAGGAGCTATTTTTTATTTTTTTATAAATAAAAACGAAGCAAATAAAAAGCCCATCCCGAATACTCGGGATGGGCAAAATGCTTATTCCAATTCTAAAATTTAAACTTATTTCTTATTAGAAGTATTTTCTTCGTTTGATTCTTGTAAAGTATTGGTGTTTTCATCATCTGCACTCGCACCGCCACAACCATCAATAAAAGCACAGAATACAGCTCCAATCACGGTTTCAAACCCTGGTAATAAATCAATATCTGTAGCCGAGTCATAGTCAACAGTTGCTGTACCAGCAATAGTTTGGTCAGACGATAAATTGCCATCCGTTTCGTTATCTGCTACATTGTCGGCGTCAGAGCCATCTCCTGTATTTGTTCCCGTAAGGCTTAAACTTGGAGGACAAGCAGAGGGACAAGCAGAACAACTACCATAAGTATCCATAAACATATCCATGTTGGTAGTAGTTATGGTATAAATACGATTAGCGAAATCTGCACCTGACTCGCCAACGCAAGTACCTCCAGCTCCTGCATCATCTATCAAGTTTTCTTTTGCAGCCCAGTTATTTATCATATAGGTAAATGTAAATGGGCCTGCTGGTAATTGTAAAGAACCAGTCCATATTCCATCACCATCAGAATCATCTAGGTCAGTGCCATTTCCAGAACCATGCCATCCGAAAAGAGGGCCTGTAATTGTTACAACTGTTGGAGGATCTGTAAAAGCAGCTGCATCCTCAACAATATGGTCAGCACAGTTCAAATCTACACTAAAGCTAACTTCATATAAACAACTGCCATCATCCATTGTAGCAGATGGATTATAAGTAATGGAGTTAGGATCAGTACAGCCCAATACAGTGCCACAAGGAAAGCAACTACCATAAGTATCATTGGTAGTTATTGGAGATGTTCCGATAATGAGTTCACGATTAGCATAATCAAAAAAGTTAGTAATTGGGGCACAATTGCTAGGAGTCCCATTTAAAGCTAAAGCATCGTCCACAAGTTCTTCCTGAGAACCAAATCCATCAACTATATATTTAAATTCCAAATTACTATTGGCAGGAAAATCAAAAGTACCTGTCCAAATACCATCCCCATCAGAATCCATTAAATCAAAACCGCCACCACACCAATCACAAAATGGGCCAGTAATGTGAACTGTCGTAAACGCATCGGTAGGATCTGGGCAATTCATATCAACATTGAAGGTGATAGATACTGGAGGTTCGCAGGTAGGGCTAATTATTGTTTCACTTAAATTACACATAGCTCCATCTGTAATGTCTAAAGTTATATTAGTACCTTCAGGAATACCCGTAATAACAATATCTCCACTTGTACTAAAGTTGGGGTCACTAGATATAAGACTAAGCGTACCGGCCGAGGGTGTTATGGTATAAACTAAACTACCAGGCGCTGTAGCTTGTGAAAAACTAAAAGTTGCTGTATAAGTGTCCATTCCTGTAGTATTGGCACCACAAATAGCACTTGTAGCCGAAAGAGCCAATGGACAAGTTATAGGATTAACATATAAATTGTCAAAATAATAGCATTGATCTGTACAGCAAGTTCCAAAATCTGGAAAAACAACTATACGTTGATAAACATTCCCTGCAGCTGTTGTTCCTGTCATTACATCTGGATCATCAGTCGCTGTAGGTATGTTAGTATTAACACAGTAAGTGTTCCATCCCTGACTCGTTGTAAAGTCAGTAACCCATGTAGTTGCTATATCTTTTACACTTTCTTCCAATTTTATTCGCAATGTACCACCAGCAGCATCTTCTTCATAAAAATCAAAACATAACTCATTATCTGTTGTAAAGTCAATATTAAGGTCATTGAGATTACAAATACCGCCCCATACTTCTGAAGGGTTAACCTTAATCATTTTTAATGCATTATTACTAGGGTTAGCTGGATCTGGATCGGCAACAATACCTTGTGGAAATACGTTTCCAAATCCACCACCACAGCCTGTAAATTCATCAGATGTTGAGGGCACCTCAAAATCAAGTACTAAAGTTTGCGTATTGGATGTTGCTGTCATCATAAAACAGGCCACAAAAAACAGGATGAGCCTATTTAATATTTTGTAATTAGCATTCATATGAATATAGATTTTAGAGTGAAAAGGTTAGATAAAAACTTGGTTTTTTGAAATCTTAGATTAAAGTTAGTGTTCTTTTTACAAAAAGACGAAAAAAACTTAGTGTTTTTTTTACAAAAACCTATTTTTTATTCTAAAATAGCCTGTTTTACGGGTGTTTATTTGATTAACTTGCCATATGACAGAATATTTCCTTCTTTATGAATATTGTATATATATTGTCCTGACGGCCAGTTTTGGGTAGTGATAGATAAGGTTTCGGTACTTTTAATAAGACTTTTGTGCTGCAATTTTCCTTCTATGGTATAAATACATATTTCGGCCTGCGAATAGGTAGCATTGGAATATTCCAATGCTAGGATTTCTGCAAAAGGGTTGGGGTAGGAGCGTACTTTTATCGTTTCATTTATAGCATTAGTAGTAGTAAGTTCTGAACAATCATTTATATCAATAGGCAAAAGGTTTTCGTCTATCCAGCGCAAACGCAACAAGACAAAGTTTTTAAGAAAATTGATTTCATCATCATAGCTATTTCCGACAAAGGAATTGGGCCATACATACTCCCCCAAAATAGGGAAACGCTCAAAATTGCGGGCTTGGGCTTCATCTAATAGTGCTGTTTGCTCGTCAATAAATGCCATGATATTTTGTGACTTAAAGGCAACTTCTCGCAACTCTTTCCAACGACAATGCAAGCGATTATGAATTTCGGGGATTTCTATCAATTTATCAAACCAATGTGTCACAGATGTACATTCATATATCCATCCGTCGGTTTGTGGCGGGCATTCAAAATCAAAATTGCCATAGCCGAGGTTAAAATCCCACAAAGGACCAAAGTGAATTTTTCCGCCATTGCTGTCTTTCTTTTTGTACATATAAAAACTCAGCTTGAAGGCATCTATGTGTTTGGTGAGTTCGCTCACCAAAAAATAATCTACTAGCGAACCGATGTCTATATAGTTTTTATAAACCTGTAGGTAGTTAGGGCCTAAAATGGCGTTTTCAAATTCGGCAATATGATTTTGAATATAGGTGCGTTGTACAGGCACAATATCTTTGTAACTGGGTTCTACATAACCGTAAAAATAAGGATAATCTCCATTGTTGGAATACCAACCATCTTGCGGCACAAAATCATTTTCCCAGTCAATCCGAAATAGATAATCCCCTGTGAGTTCGTCGCCTTCTGTATCTTCGGGGCGTACATTGGCTATGTCTAAGCGATTTTTGTCACGTTTTATTTTTTCGGTCAATACATAAATACCTCGATAGTCGTCGTTGACAAAAACTTCGCAGTATCGAGTACGAGG
>JAHDEQ010000012.1:0-6137 GCA_020628755.1 Saprospiraceae bacterium | reverse complement strand
TTGTCAATGATGCCCATATGTGCTACAATACGAGGTTCGTTTTCAATAGCTTGTCCATTGGTATTGATAAAAACAAGGGGTAGATTCGAGGATTCAAAAACTACATCAATTTCTTGTTCAAACCAATCAGGTACATCTCCATAATTATAAACGCCCTCATTGATACCTGCCGATAGAAAAAAACGTGCAGTCATATCCGAAGAATTGTTTCCAAAATTGACTACCTGAATAGCCAATGTATTGCTATTTTCTTGTAAAATATTTTTATCAATTTCAAAACGTTCGGGGATGCCGCCTTGATACAGCGCCGCCTCGTGGTCGGTGCTGGTGGAAGCATTATAGGGTGGGGGATTACCTTCTACCAAAGAACGTGCTACTTCTACACCATTTAGGTAAGCGACAAAACCGTCGTCGTAATCAGCATCTAAAATCAATTTTTCAATATGACTAATATCTATAATATCAAATTCTTTACGTAAATAAACGCCATTGTTGTTTTCAACGATAGTTGCATCATCGTTGTCGCCATAACCAAAGCCTCCTTCACCTTCGTCCCAGTAGGTATCATTGAAGTTAGCTTGCATCCAGTTACTGGGTTGTTCTTTTGTAGCGGGTCGATACCTCCATATATCATCATCATATATGATGGTTTCGTAGTGGTCTATTTGTGCATGGAGAACACTAAATATATATAGTGAGCTTATTAGTAGCAGTAGAAAGGATTTTTGCATACTACTAAGATAGTGTATTTTTTACAATTATGGAAGTGCCGATCTGAATTGTGTTTGTGCCCAAAAAAACAATCCCTTTGTTGCATGCAACAAAGGGATTGAATAAATAGGTGTTTTTCAAAAAATAGAGAAAAATCATCTTTTCTCCAAGCCCCACTAAGGGGGCGGTCGGCGAAGCCGACCGCTTGGCTTTTATAATATTCTTGCGAATAAAATTTATTATTCTAAAATAATCATCTTCTTACTAGCTGAATCAGTAGGAGTATCCAACTGGTAGTATAAAATACCTGTTGCTCCTAAGTTTTTACTTGCCAATTCAACTTGGTTGTAACCTTTGTCAAAGTCCCCTTCAATCAGTTTTAACATACGTCCTGCTGCATCAAACACTTTGATTGTTGCAGTACTTGCTTGTGGCAAGTTGAACGAAATGATAGTACTTTCTTTGAATGGGTTTGGTGTATTTTGATACAATTCAAACTGTTCGCCAGCCACTACTTCTCCTGTAGTTGTATTGAATGCTAAAGCAAGATCCAATAAATCATTGGTGTAAGCCTCTGCTTCGGTATAACGACTGTTTAAGCTAATCGCATCGCTAATCGTTACTGCTTCGTTGGCTTGGAAAGTCATGCTAAACAATACTTCATCGTTAGCAACGGTTGTTGCTGATTTGTTCCAAGAAGCAGTAATGTGACCTTCGTTTAAGAAGTTGAAACCAAAGTTTGCATCCGTAACATTTAGTGCGCCTGCCTGAACTTCTACGAAGTTCATTGCTGTAGCATCAAAGTTTAATGTAAATTGGAAACCATTTACATCAACAAAGTCATTGGCAAAGAAATCAACGGTATAAGTTTGACCTTTGCTCAATTGTGCTTCGTCAATATTGAATTTCAATGTACCATTTGCATTACGCTCTTGTGTACCTACCAACGAGTTTGCTACTGCGCTTCCGTCAACATCACCAATTTTGATGGCTACAAAATCACGATTCAAGTCATCTTGCGTTAAGTTTTGTACATCAACTGCTTCAGGGAATGTTTCCATCCAAGGGTTTTGTACACTCGGGAACATATATCCTGCTTCAACAAAACGCCAAGAAGTGTTGTCGGTAAAGTCAGATACAACGAATAGGATTAATTGACGTAATTGTACAATATCAAAAGTTGAAATGTTACCATCGTTATTGACATCAGCAGCAATCATTTTGTAAGGGCTACTCAATGGGTTTTGACCCAAAACGTGCTGGCTAATCAATACCAAATCAAAAGTAGAAACACCATTGAGTGGATCTAAGTCTTTGCTTGGTATAACGGTAAATTCGCCAACTGCAGGCACATCTGTAAATACATATGTACCACTAGCATCTGTTACGAAAGAAGCATTAAGTTCAGGAATTTCGACTGTTACATCTTCAACACCTTCGCCCTCTTCGGTGCGGTTCGTACCAGAGATGGTTCTAGATTCATCTTCTGTACCTGTGTCATCGCAGTGGCCTAAGTTGTCTTGTACAACAATATAAGTGGTACAATAGTCAGCGTTACCAGCTTCGTCTTCTACCCAAATTTCTACGATAACTGTTCCTAAGTCATCACAGCACAATTCGATAGCACCTTGTGGAGAAGAAATATCACCTTCACGGCGAATCTTAGCATTTTCCTGCCATTCGAGTTCTGTTCTTTCAGTACAGTTATCAAAAGCATATTCTAATAAGTCAGAAGCCCATACTTCAACACAACCTGTTTGCATGTTTTCGATAGTGATACCGTTCAAACAAACTGGTGTTGGATTTTTACAATCTTCAATTGTAAATAAGTATTCGCAAGAGCTTGTGTTTCCACAACCGTCTTCTACAATCCACTTGATAGCGTGTGTTCCGTAAGGATAAACACCTGAAGCGTCGTTATCTTCACCAACAATATCAAATGTTCCGTCATTGAAAGCATCAATTTTGTAAGTATATTCCAAAGCATCGTCAGGAGAACAAGCATCGGTAGCAGAGATTGTCAATTCTGCATAACCTTCGCAATCTTCTGTTAAGTCACAGAAATTTTGGTCGCCTGGGCAATCAATAACTGGAGCAACATCATCCAAAATTTTCACAACTTGTGTATATTGGAAATAACCATCTCCATCATCTTGATAGGTGTTTGGCAATGGTTGAGGTTCTCCTAAAGCAGTGTTGTCAGCATCTTGGTCATAGATACACCAGTTGATAACTGTCCAAGTAATTTCTAATTTGTAACAAGCATCTTCAACAATATCCAATACCAAAGTATCAGCAGAAATGGCGATTAATTCGCAATCGTCATCGTTAACTTGTGGCATACCTGAATCTTGCTCTTCGCAATTATCTAAAGTTCTATCAGATGGGAATTGTACTATAAAATCAGAAACGTGATTTACAGTGATACGTTGTGTACAAGTTACATCAGCTGATTTGTCGCTTCCGTCAGTAGCGGTAAATGTACGAGTTAATGTACCAGCTTGACATTGGTCAAGTTCGCCACCATCTACATATGTTACATCTACATCGCAATTGTCAATAGCTTCTGCCTCGCCAAATGGGTCATGAATAGAAGCATCATCACAATCTAAAGTTTTATCTTCTGGACAAGTGATAACTGGAGGAAGTGCATCTTCTACTAAGATTTCTTTCCAACATTCGTTAGCATTGCCAGCAGCATCTGTTACACGAAGTCTAACCTCTACTAAATCTCCTATATCACAACATTCAAAATCTACATAAGGTCCCCAGCTAGAACCTGCACAACCATTGCGGCTTACTTCTAAAGTAACATCGCCACAATTGTCATAAGAACCTTCGTCTATATCTTCGGCATAAACACGTGCCGTGCCATCACCTCCTAAAGATACGTGCAGCTCATCATCGCAAATCGCAACTGGAGCTGTATCATCTATAACATTTACAGTAACATTGAGAACAGATTCGTTCAAACAGCTATCTTTTGCTGTGATATGAACTTCTGTTTCACCATAAGGTAAATTTTCTAAAACTTCGCCATTGAAAACATCAACGATAACCAAAGTTCCGTTGGGGTCGTATGCGCCCCCACCTGCGATATAAGAAGCTGTAACCGAAGCCACGCCAGAACAGGCATCTGTGATGGCAGCACTTAGGTCAACATCAGCAGCACAATCGTAAGCGTCTGTACCTGCAAAGATGATTGCTTCTTCGTCAATATCTGGTCCGATAGTATCTTCAATTTTGATAATTTGCTCGTGTGTTTTATTTACACCTGAACACCAATTTACGATAGTCCAAGTACGAATAATTTTCTTGCCTTTTCCGCAAGTCGTCAAAGTTACATCTTCGTAAGAATAAGTAACATCGCACAAAGCGTGAATGTCGTCACCTGCCAAGTCGAAACAATCGAAACCTGGGATTCCAGATTCACTTGGGTCAGGAGCAACTTCATCACTTAATTCACCACATTCAAATTCTGCATCGCCAGGTAAAGTAATTTGGTTGAGCGTTGGCGCACGCAAATTGATGGTTTGTGTACAAGTAGAAGCATTCCCTTTTTCATCGGTTGCTTGCCAAATACGGATGATTTGAGCACCGTTCCATTCGCCTTGGTTGCAGTTTGTTTCTACATACTGCTCGTTTAGCATTTCAACATCGTCTAAAGTACAATCGAATGCCGTATATGGCGTAGGGAAACCATGTTCGATATTTAAACAAGCATCTTCTAAGTTACCATAACCAATATTTACAAAGTTACCGCCTTGACCAATCAAGTAACGGTTGTCGTCATCGTCATACAAAGCGATAGTCCACTCACCAGCTAAGTCCGTATATAATAGAGATTCAATAACAGCAAATGCACCTGCATCAGCAGGTGTATATGTACCGTCAATGGCAGGACTATTGCCACAATCAGAACCAATAGCAGGAATATCAGCACCTAAGTCAAAAAATACTTCCATATCAGAAGATTGCTCATTTCCTGAAAAACAAGTTCCAAAATCCATCAAAGTGATAAAAGGATAATTGTTGTAGCCACCACGTCCAGCAGTAGTAGATAATACTGCTTGAACCGCTGCAGGAGGCAATAAAACAATTGCTAAATCCTCAACATCGGTATGGTCAATATTTACTTCTACGCTAAAATCTTTAACGATTTCACCGATTGGTGTACATCCTACGGTTGCAAAAGTTGTTTGAGAGAATCCGAAGGCATTGTAACCAGTTGCACCTAATTCATACGTAGCACCTGCTATCAATTCGGCTTCAGAAGGTAAGTTACCTGCATATACACCACCAGCGATAGAGGCTTGTGCTCTACCTCCAAATGGAGCTACATCTGTACCCTTGATAATCAATTCTTCTTCAGTACAGAACTCATCTGATTCTGTATAATCCAAATTAGTTGCTTCAGGGTGTAAGCATGAAGCATCGTAGCTATTACAAGTAAGTTCAGGGGCTAATTTGTCTTCAACTAAGATAGTTCCCCAACAAACATTGCCACTATATATGTGTGTAATTTGGTAAGTTAATGTTTCTCCACAGAAAGAAGCATCTACAGCATTGCTACCTGTTTCGACAACCAAAATTTGGTAATCTTCATCACAAGCTGTTGGGTCTTCTAATACCATATCAGGTGTGATGATTGTGATACAATCATCAGCGTTTTCGTCTAAAGAAACATGAATATTGTCATTACAAGCTAGTGTTGGGTTAGCATCAGAAGATACAATCAAATCAATTGAACTCATTGCCATCACTAAGTCTTCGAATACTTCGCAATTATAGGTTGCTTTATAAGTTATATTATGAACGCCAACATTTACACCAGCACTCAAATCTACAGTAATTCCTTCTGGAATACCGTCACCATCTGCATCTACTAAAGCTCCGCCTGTATAAGTATAAGGTAAGTCATAAGTATAAGTACCTATCATTATACCACCTAAAATTACATCTACTGTAACAGCAGGTGCATCGCAAACTACATGGCAATTGCCTTTACCACAAATTGCTGGTGTTGCAATTGGTAAAACAGCAGCAGCATCTGCAAAAGTACAGGTATTGTCCGCAATAAAAGATACTTCTGTTGCATTCACACTTGGGTGACAAGGAATCGTCAAATCATACATACGCATTCCGCCAAAAGATGGCCCTGTAGCTTGTGGCTGATCGCTTACAAAAATATCATAAGGGCCAGGAAGTGGCGAACCATAACCCGAACCATCTGCTACCAAAAAGGTAAAGATGTTGTTGTGCCAGAAGTCAAAATCTCCTCCTGCGTCACCAGCTACAAAAGTATAAGTTTCGCATTTATTCAATGTAATATCATAAGTTTCAGAAGAACCAGAATCTTGTCCGCTATATTCACCAGGTACTTCGCCATAAACTACGTTTCCTTGCATATCACGAATTTCCCAAAA
>JAHDEQ010000226.1 GCA_020628755.1 Saprospiraceae bacterium | reverse complement strand
TCTAGTAAAGATTTACAAAAACTTAAAATTTAGTCGCTCCTAAATTTGACCTTTTAGTGTTTTGCCCTTAACTTTAATTAGATAACTATGACAAAACACAAATTCTGATACTATGCCAAAAGGACAAAAGATTACTAGCGGAAAGGTGTTGTTGGCTGAACCTTTTATGGTTGACCCAAATTTCAAGAGAGCAGTTGTGCTACTCTGCGAGCATCATGATGAAGGCACCATTGGTTTCATTATCAATAAAATGATAAATATGAAAATCAATGAACTACTCTCTGATTTTCCTGAATTTAATGCACCTGTATTTTATGGAGGTCCTGTGCAAACAGACACTATTCATTATATCCACAATATGGGGGATGTCCTTGAGGATAGTCAAAAAATCTCTGATGGTGTTTTTTGGGGAGGCGATTACGAAAAACTCAAATTTCTAATCAGTTCTCAGTTGGTTCAACCTAAAAACATTCGCTTTTTTGTCGGTTATGCGGGCTGGTCCTCGGGACAGTTGAGCGAAGAGCTCAACTATGGTTCATGGCTTTCTGCCGAGATGGATTCTAACTATCTTTTCAAAACTAAATCTGATTTTCTTTGGAGTCAAGTCATGGAAAACAAAGGTGATGCCTACTCCGTCATCGCTCAAATGCCCGACTCTGTCAATTGGAATTAAGTGTAAATTCATTTAAACAGGTCTGCTATTTTAGTAGCAGATTTATCCTATTCGTCCATATTTTTCATCATTTCATCAATAAGTTTTGATTAATGGTGTATTTTGCTTGTTCTTGAAGCACAAGTAAAATCAACACCTGTATGAACGTCTTACAAATCAGCGAACTTAGCAAAAACTATGGTTCTATACGAGCCTTAGATCAACTCAATCTGACTGTCGAAAAAGGCAATATTTTTGGCATCTTAGGGCCCAACGGAAGTGGAAAAACAACAACTTTGGCTATTCTTTTGGGTATTTTAAGTCAAGATAGTGGCTCTTATGAATGGTTTGGCGGAAATTTTGGTTCAAAAGCTCGTCTTCGACTAGGTGCACTTCTCGAAACACCTAATTTTTATCCTTACCTCGATGCCGATGATAACTTAGACATCATTGCTCACATCAAAAAAATAGATAAACCCAACCATGATGAAGTATTAGAATTGGTTGGGCTTTCGCATCGTCGAAAATCTGCTTTTAAAACCTATTCTTTGGGAATGAAACAACGACTTGCCATTGCAGCCGCAATGGTGGGCGAACCCGAAGTATTGATTTTTGATGAACCTACCAATGGACTTGACCCGCAAGGAATTGCCGACATTCGTACCATTATAAAAGAAATCGCTGCACGAGATAAAACCATTATCATGGCGAGTCATATTTTGGACGAAGTCGAAAAAGTATGTAGTCATGTAGCCATTATCAAAAATGGAAAAATGCTTGCACAAGGAAATGTTGGTTCAATTCTAAACGACGATATAACTATTGAAGTTGGTGCCGACGACATTGGCAATTTAGTGACTTTTTTATCTGATATTTCGGCCATCAATTCCATGACAAGAGAAAAAGGTAAACTTATTTTAAGTGTAAATGCTGATTTTTCGGCAGCCAATCTCAATCAAATGGCTTTTCAAAAAGGAATTACCTTGACGCATCTTGTAGCAAAAGCTACAAGCCTTGAATCTGAATTTTTAGAAATCACCAAGTAATTTAAGCTATAAGTTCAATCTTAGATGTTCTTATATGCCTTAGATGGTTCAAAAATTATATCATGCTACATTTACTCACATTAGAGTGGAAAAAAGTCCGAAAAAACAGTACGTTTCGAGTCCTTTTTGTCTTATACCTTATCTTGCTGCCTAGCCTTTTTTTAGTTGGCAAAAGATTGCCTGACTTGCCCGACGAAATTCCCTCGGCCGATGTATTTTATATGTTTCCGACTGTTTGGGAATACTTGGCTTATGCAGGCAATTGGTTGGTTTTCTTTTTCTTAGGATTCCTAGCGGTGCTGTCTGTTACGGTAGAATACAACAATAAAACCCTTCGGCAAAATGTCATCACAGGACTAACTAGAACGGAGATTTTTAAAGCCAAATTGAGCTATATTATAGCATTGAGCTTTGTAGCAACGGCTTACTATTTTATCGTAGCAATAGTGATAGGTTTTTTCAATACGGAAACGATTTATTGGGTAAAGATTTGGCAAGAATGGGAGATGATTCCTCGATACTTTTTGATGTGTTTGGGTTATACGAGTTTTGCCTTATTATTGGGTTTGCTGATAAAACGAACGGGAATTGCTTTGTTTTTGTATTTGTCTTATGTGATGTTTATCGAAGTGGTATTGCGTTGGGCAGTGCATCGAAATCTATTTGACCACAAAAGTATGCACTTTTATCCGATGAATGCCATTGAGGATTTAACCCCTTTTCCTTTACTAAAAACGGCAAAAAATTTTGGCGGAAACGATATGAAGTTTGAGATACTGCTTTCGCCAAGCGAAGCAGTAGGCACAGTTATCGTTTATACCGCATTATTTCTATTTTGTTCTTATGGTCTTTTGAGAAGAAGCTCGTTATAAAGTGAATTAGATATTCGCCTTTCTGGGTAAAGTTAGTTTTACTAAACTAAGCAATACTTAAAAGCCACTCGCAAGTTTAGGAAAACGCCATACATCAATTGCTTTCCTAAACCTGTGAGAAAGCTATGTGTAAAGCGAGGTTTAGTAAAGCTATTTCCCCTGGATTTTTTTAAACAAAATTCATCACACAAAACAAGCCAACGCCTCCCAACACTATCGTGTATGGGAATGCCATTTTGACCATTTCTCCATAAGAAAGATTGATAAGCGGAGCTAATGCCGATGTCAATAAAAACAAAAATGCCGCCTGTCCGTTAGGCGTTGCCACACTAGGAAGGTTAGTTCCTGTATTAATAGCAATTGCCAATTTATCGTATTGTTCTCTAGTGATTTCACCAGCATTAAAAACCTCTGCGACCTCGCCTATATAAACCGTTGCCACAAAAACATTATCACTAATCATAGACAAAATTCCATTGGCAACATAAAACATTGGTATCTGTTGTGCATCTGGAAGCGTCAAAGCCCACTGAATAATCGGACTAAACAAATGCTGGTCATGAATCATCGCCACAATAACAAAAAAGACCACCAAAAGCCCCGTAAAAGGCAAGGCTTCTTCAAAGGCATGCCCAAGAGAATGCTCTTCAATAATTCCCATAAATGCCGTTTGGATAATAATCAAACCCAAACCAATCAATCCCACAGGTGCTAAGTGCATGGCCAAACCAATGATGAGCAAAACTGCTGAAACTGCTTGTACAATCAAGCCATATTTTTCTTTATCGGTACGCTGTCTATCAGCTTCTTCCGTATAATTTTCAATGATATTTCGAGCCACTTCGGGCAATTCTGTACCGTAACCAAAGACTTTTGTCTTTTCTAAAATTACCGTTGTGATGATTCCACAAGCTAATACAGGCATCGTTACGGGAGTCATTCTCATAAAAAACTCAATAAAATCCCAACCCATACGCTCACCAATCAAAAGATTTTGCGGCTCTCCTACCAATGTACAAACTCCACCTAAAGCCGTACCTACAACGCCGTGCATCACCAAACTTCTTAGAAAAGAACGGAATTGTTCGAGGGTTTCACCACTTAATTCTTTTCTATCCAAAACTCCACTATCGTCATAATCGGCTGAACTAGAGTGGATTTTATGGTAAACGCCATAAAAACCTACTGACACAGAAATCAAAACTGCCGTTACCGTCAAGGCATCCAAAAAAGCTGAAAGTACCGCAGCCAAAAATACAAACAAGACCGACAGCACCATTTTGGACTTGATTTTGGTAAAAACCTTGCTAAAAATATACATCAACAAGGGTTTCATAAAATAAATCCCCGCTACCATAAAGACCAATAGTAAAATTACTTCAAGGTTAGCTTCTACTTCGTGATAAGCGTGTTTTGGTGTGGTCAAGCCTAAAACCAAGGCCTCAATCGCCAATAAACCGCCCGATTGAAGTGGATAACACTTCAATGCCATCGCCAAAGTGAAAATAAATTCTCCAATAAATATCCAAGCGGTGATTGTTTTTCCCAATACGAAAAAAGAAAAAATATTGAATATCAAAAATCCAATTATGGTCATTTTAAACCATTTGGGACTATTGCCTAAGAAGTATTTTAACATTACAGCTGTTTTTTATTTTAGTGGTGCAAACTTTAGTTTGCAATAAAAATTTCTTACGCAAACTAAAGTTTGCGCCACAGAGCATAAAAAGAAGCACAAAGATAAAAATATACTTATCTTTGTGAAAATAATTTTCTAGCCTAATATGGTCAAAATTGATACTATAAATCTAGGTGAATTTCCACTTTTGCTCGCTCCAATGGAAGACGTAAGTGACCCACCTTTTCGTGCCTTGTGCAAAGCTCAAGGCTGCGATATGATGTACACCGAATTTATATCTGTTGAAGGTCTGATACGAGATGCATTCAAAAGTGTTCAGAAATTGGACATTTATGATTACGAAAGACCGATTGGTGTACAAATTTTTGGTTCTAATGAAGACTCCATGCGTCGTGCAGCGGAGATTGTAGAAGAAGCAAAACCCGAAGTTTTGGACATCAATTACGGTTGTCCTGTCAAAAAAGTCGTTTGTAAAATGGCTGGCGCAGGTATCCTGCAAGATATTGATCGTATGGTGCGACTGACCGATGTTATTGTCAAATCTACCAATTTGCCTGTTACCGTAAAAACTCGTCTTGGTTGGGACGATAATACCAAATATATTGAAGAAGTTGCCGAACGTCTCCAAGATGTTGGTATCAAGGCACTTTCCATACACGGACGCACCCGCAAGCAAATGTATAAAGGTGAAGCCGATTGGACTTTGATTGGTAAAATCAAAGAAAATCCTCGTATTCACATTCCAATTTTTGGAAATGGCGATATTGATTCTCCACAAAAAGCAAAACTTTATCGAGAACGCTATGGTGTAGATGGCATCATGATTGGACGGGCAAGTATTGGTTATCCTTGGATTTTTAGAGAAATCAAACATTATTTTGAAACGGGTGAAATCCTTCCGCCACCAACAACACAAGAACGTGTTGCTGCTGCTCGCCAACACCTCAAACACTCCATCGAATGGAAAGGCGAAAAATTGGGTATCTTAGAAATGCGTCGTCATTATACCAATTATTTTAGAGGTTTCCCGCACGTCAAACCGCTTCGTATGAAGTTGGTTACCAACCACGATCCCGAAGTTGTCAATCAAGTCCTAGATGAAATAGAAGAGAAATATGCCGACTTTCAGGTGTATGCTAAAGAAATGGTTTGATAAGCAGTACCACAGACTTTAGTCTGTATCTTTTCAAAACAGACTAAAGTCTGTGATACAAGCTACCAATCATTTTAAATTTTGTCAAACACAACTAAAATTTCCATTTAGTTTCATTCATTTCTTCTTATCTTGCTGATGTGAGTTTTCCTTAAAAGCTAAAATCCTCTACATCATGCAAAGCCCACAAAAGCACTACCGAACTTGTAACATTTGCGAAGCCATGTGCGGTATTGTTATCAAACATCAAGGCGAAGAAATTTTATCCATCAAAGGAGATAAAAACGATCCTTTGAGTCAAGGACATATTTGTCCGAAGGCGGTTGCTTTGCAAGATTTTTATAAAGACCCCGACCGTTTGCAACATCCCTTACGAAAAAATAAGACAGGCGAATGGGAAAGCATTTCTTGGGATGAAGCTATTGATATAGTAGTTCAAAAATTCAAAGAAATTCAAGCAGAGCATGGCAAAAATGCCCTTGCTACCTACCTAGGCAATCCCAATGCACATAATTTAGGCAATTCCCTTTTCTTACCCTTTTTATTAAAAGCCTTAGGAACTCGAAATCGCTTTAGTGCATCTTCTGTTGACCAATTGCCGCATCATGTGGCGTATAATTATATGTATGGTCATGGTTTGTTGAGTCCCATTCCTGATATTGACCGTTCTGATTTTGTGATGATGATTGGATGCAATCCAATGGTGTCGAATGGCAGTATGATGACCGTTCCCAATTTTCCAAAACGTTTAAAAGCCCTACAAGCAAGAGGCGGAAAATTTATCATTATTGACCCTCGACGTACTGAAACCGCAGAACGAGCCGATGTGCATTATTTTATCAAACCCGAAACCGATGCTTTGTTTTTAGCAGCAATAATTTATACCATTTTTGAAGAAGATGCGGTTCGTTTAAGACATGTTGAAAAACACATCAAAGGTTTAGATATTCTTAAAAATGCAATTCAAGATTTTTCTCCTGAAAAAGTAGCTCCAATAACTGGAATTGAAGCTAAGGATATTAGAACTATTGCCCAACAAATCATGGCAGCCGAAAATGCCGTTTGTCATAGCCGAATGGGTGCATCCACCCAATCGTTTGGAGGCTTATGTCAATGGTTGACCAATGCTTTAAATATCATTACTGGAAATTTTGAC
>JAHDEQ010000225.1:4840-6560 GCA_020628755.1 Saprospiraceae bacterium | reverse complement strand
TCATTCCTAAGAATTAGTGTCCATGAAATTTGAAACCAAAGCCATCCGATTACAAACGGAGACGACTCAACATCGAGAGCATAGTACGCCCTTGTTTCCGACTTCTAGTTTTTTGTTTGAAGATGCAGAGCAAATGCGGGCGATTTTTGCCAATGAACAAGAAGGTAATATTTATAGTCGGTTTACCAATCCCAATTGTCGTGAATTTGAACTCAAAATGGCTGCACTCGAAGAAACGGAAGATGCCGTTTCTATGGCATCGGGAATGTCGGCGGTCTTATCTACTTTTCTAAGTTTTTTACAACAAGGTGACCATATTTTAGCATCAAAAGCCATTTTTGGTTCGACCTATCAAGTCATTTTGAATTGGTTGCCACGCTGGGGGATTACGCATACTTTTGTTGATGCCAATAATATTGATTCTTGGTCTGAATCGGTACAAGCCAATACCAAAATGTTGTTTGTAGAAACGCCTTCTAATCCTGGACTTGATATTGTTGATTTGGAAAAAGCAGGTGCTTTCGCAAAAACGAACGATTTAATTTTTGCAGTTGATAATTGTTTTGCAACGCCTTATTTACAACAACCTGCGCGATTTGGTGCTGATTTGGTATCGCATTCTGCGACCAAATTTATTGATGGTCAAGGGCGTGTGCTTGGGGGAGTCGTTTGTGGAAATAAAGAATTGATTGCAGAAATTCGGCGTTTTGGGCGCAATACAGGACCAACGCTTTCCACATTTAATGCATGGATTTTATCCAAAAGTTTAGAAACCCTCCATGTGCGGATGGATAGGCATTGTACCAATGCCTTGGCCTTGGCCGAGCGTTTGAGCCAACATCCTCAAATTTCTAAAGTCAATTATCCCTTTTTACAAAGTCATCCTTCTCATCAAATTGCTAAAAATCAAATGAAACAAGGAGGAGGTTTGGTGACTTTTGAACTCAAAGATGGACTTCGAGCAGGACAACACTTATTGAATCATATCAAAATGTGTTCTTTGAGTGCAAATATTGGTGATACACGAACTATTGTAACCCATCCTGCGAGTACGACCCATGCCCGCCTAACGGGCGAGGCACGCCAAGCTGTAAGTATTACGGATGGCTTGATTCGAGTATCGGTGGGTTTGGAGCATATTGATGATATAGTTGCCGATATTGAACAGGCAATTCAATAGATTTTATAATGGAATATTAATCATCGTGCTTGTTCCTTCTCCAATAGTAGAGTGGATATTGATTTCGCCTTTGAGGTAGTTGACTCTGGAATTGATGTTTTCGGTTCCCATGCCTTTTTTGACCTTTTCGGCATCGTAGCCGATGCCGTCGTCTTCGACCATAACGATGAGTTCTTCTTCGTTTTTGGTCAATTGTACAAGGACTTCATCTGCTTTGGCGTACTTGATAGAGTTGTTGAGCAATTCTTGTATGATACGAAAAACCATTAGAGCAGTTGTGTTTTCCAATTTTTCTTCCATTCCATAGGCTTGAAAATCAACATCGGGATAGTGGTCGCCCTGAAAACGATTGATGAGGTCTTTGAGGGCTGGCACAAGCCCAAGTTTTAGCAAAGCTCCAGGCTGCATATTATTAGAAATATTACGCACTTCTTGGCAAGCCTCGTCCAACATTAGGTTGGCTTTTTGATATTCTTTGATTTTTGCCAAATCATCTACCCTTGTTTCAACCGACTCGTATTGCAATTTGATAGTAGAAAG
>JAHDEQ010000225.1:0-4740 GCA_020628755.1 Saprospiraceae bacterium | reverse complement strand
ATAATATTGCGTTGCAAACGAGCCCGTGTCGTAGCACGAGTTTTGGCAGCTTGCAAGGCTTGAATTTCTCGTTCTTGCTCTTCTTGTTGATAGCCAGCAATGATTTCATTGATGGCATTTTGCTGTTCTACTGTCGTCGAACTATCTTGTTGCGCCACATAAATATTGAGGTAAGTAAAGGCTTTTTCGGCTTCATCAAAGGCAATAAAAGAGTCGGCTATTTTTTTATAATCAGTATAATGTGGAAAAGAGTAAGGTTGAATTTGAAATAAAGAATCGCCTTGTTCTAGGTACTGAATGGCCGCCGCTTCTTTTCCTAAATTATAATTGATAACGCCTAATCGAATATAGGCATGACTCAAAGATATAGTATCCGTAGTTAGCTCACTCAGGTTGGCCGCACGACGCGCAGCAGCCAGTGCTTTGCTGGTTTTGCCTCGTTCTTCCATCAGACGAGACTTTTGCAATTGAGCCTCTATTTCAAATGCGGTATCCTGTACAATGCGATTGACTTGCAAACTTTGTTCTAAAAAATAACGTTCTTTTTCAGGATATTTTTGAATCCGATTGATGTCGGCAATTTTTTTGAGCAAATAAAGTTGAGTTGGAAAATCCTCTTCTTCTTCTTTAAAAAAACGAAGACTTCTTTCATAAGTATCAAGTGCATCTTGGTACAATTTGGAGGACAAATAGAAATTGGCAACTTCTATATTGATACGATGATAGTTGAGCGAGTCGTCTAAGATACCAAAATACTGTATGCTTTTGGTGTAAGCCTTTAACGCCTCATCTTTATCATTTTGTAGTAGTAGGTAACGTGCATATTGTTCGTAATAGGTGGCAACACTGTCAAATTGATTTTCTTGAACACGCTCATCTATTTGTTGCAAAAAGAATTGTGTAGAGTCTAAACTCGAAATGGTACTAGAATCAGCGACAACAGTTTGTGCAGAAATCGAAAAATTTATGCACAAAGCCAAGCAAAAACAGCACAAATAAAAGGGAATTTTCATAACCCTCGGATTAGTCCAATAAATTATTTTCCATAGCAACTCTTACTAGGCCAGCCGTATTGCGAGCATTGAGTTTGGCGAGCAAGTTGCTACGATGTGACTCAACTGTTTTGAGGCTAATAAAGAGTTTTTGAGCAATTTCTTGGGTCGTAAACTCTTCGATGATGAGTTGTAAAACCTCTTTTTCTCGTCGAGATATTTTAGGGAAGTTCTTTTTAGAATTAGAGGAATTACTAGATTTTACCATGCTTTTCATGATAGTTTGTGTCACTGCATCGCTAAAGTAAGACTGCCCCTCATATACATTTTCAATGGCTTTCATAAGCTCGGTACGACCAGTATTTTTGAGGATGTAGCCGAGCGCACCATTTTTTAGAATTTCAGAGATAAAACTTTCTTCATTGTACATAGACAAGGCCAGCACTTTTACATTAGGATGCTCTTGAACGAGGCGTTTGCATACATCAATTCCATTCATACCAGGCAAATTGACATCGAGCAAAAGCACATCAATTTCATTTTTTTCTAATATATCAAATATGCTGAGGCCATCAAAGCATTTGCCCACTACATTGATATTGGGTTCGTTACGAAGAATTGATTCTATACCATCTACGAACATGGTGTGGTCATCTGCAATGAGTACTCTTATCATGAAATTTTAAATTTAGCTTATAACATTAGATTAGGGGTGGTGTTTTCGGTTCATGTACCTATGGATACATAGGTACAATATCCTCATTCTAATTCGAGAACAAAATTAATAAAAATTGTAAGATTTAGATAAAACTAAGCTCTTGCACCTTAAAATTCTTACTACCATAAATTATTGTATTTCAACGAGTACTGAAAAATGGCATATTTTTGGTTTTAAAACAAGAGTAAGTTGTCAAGTCTTTTACATTCCTCCTAACAAAATTACAAATTAAGGTTTTCCAAAATATAAATCAATTTAGCTCTAAAAATAGAGAATTGGTAGTGAGAATCTTATAACCTCAATCAAACACTATTTTTTTAAATAATGAAGATCTGCATAATGTGGCGACATTCGTATCGGTTGTTTTTTTCTGTCTTTTTATTATTTATGTTTGTAATAATAAGTCAGGCAGAGACAACGCCAAATACGGAGGAATTACTGCAACAAATAAAGATTGCAGAGGACGAAGATTCAAAACTCAGCCTTTTGTATGAATTGGTTTATGCAATGCATCGGTCAGAACCTCAAGATGCAATTTCTTATCTAAAGGAAGGCAAACTGCTCGCAGAACAGCTCAATCATCAAGAATATTTAACGAAGTTTAATTATGTAAATGCAAAAATTCTCCGTCAAACAGGCAAAGGAGATGAAGCTCTAGCTTATATTAATAAATCCATTTCTAGTTTTCAAAAATTAGAAAATCAAGAAATGCTTGCCCAGGCTATGAATGTTCATGGCTGGTTATTATTTGATAAAGGGCAGTTTAATCTAGCTCGAAACAGATTTAAAGAAAGCAAAGATATTGCACAACAACTCAGCGACTCTTTAATGTTGGCGATGAACCTGAATGATATTGGTACGACTTTTCATAAGCAAGGCGTTTATGAAGAGGCCGCTAGTTATTATGTGGAGGCTTCTCGGATTCGAGAGGATTTGTCAGATGAAGATGGATTGATGAAGAGCTACAATAATTTGGGCGTTTTGTATCGTCAGCAAAAAGAATTTACGAAGGCACTCAAATACTACGAAAAAGGACTTCAAATTGCAGAAAAATTAGAGGACAAATTTCGTATTACTTCTTATTACAATAATATTGGTAACATTTATCGCAATCGAAAAGATTTTGATAAAGCAAGTATCTTTTATCAAAAAGGATTATCAATAGCAGAAGCTATTGATGCTCAATCTCGGATTGCACTATTTAATTTTTCTTTGGGAGTCAATTATGTTGAACAAAAGAAATTTGAAGAAGCCATTCCTTTGTTCAAAGAAAGTTTGATTTCTTACGAAAAACTAGGTGAGCAAGCCAATATGGCCAAAGTTCATTTGGAGTTGGGTAGTGCATTGCTCCGTTCCGATCGGTTTGACCAAAGTTTAGAGCATTTGTTGGAGTCTAATCGCTTGGTAGAAGCCATTGGTTATGGCCAAATTGCTGAGAAATTGGCAGATTATATTGCAAGGGCTTATAGAGCAAAGAAAGATTTTCAAAATGCTTATAAGTATCAATCCAAATTTATAAAGCTGAACAATCAACGATTGTCAGAGGAAAAAATCAATACGATTGTCAAACTTCAAACTCAATATGAGACGGAGTATAAAGTTAAAGAACAAAAACAAAAAATTGAGATACTCAATAAAGAGCGTCAATTTCATAAAAACCAATTTGGATTTATTTTAGGTTTACTGGCACTTATAGCTGCGATTGCAGCTCTACTGTTTGTGAACAATAGGTATAAGCAGCGTGTTAATCGGGTTTTGTCGGATAATCAAAGCCTTATCCTACACAAAAATCGAGCTTTAGAAGAGAAGAATTTGGAGCTACAAGTGGCCAAAGAATTTGCCGAAAAGGCAGCCAAGGCCAAAGAAGAGTTTCTTTCTACGATGAGTCACGAAATACGTACACCCATGAATGCGGTTGTAGGTATGACTAATATTTTGCTCGATGATAGTCCTCGCCCCACTCAACTCGAAAATTTGAAAACCCTTAAATTTTCGGCTAATAACCTGTTGACCTTAATCAATGACATACTCGATTTTTCAAAAATCGAGTCAGGCAAAATTCATTTAGAAAAAATTGAATTTTCTTTGTCATCATTGTTGCAAGATATACTCGAAACCTTTAAAGTAACATCAACCAAAAAACAATTGGACTTACAATTGGCTTTTGATGATAAGAACTTAAAACGACATCTTATTGGCGACCCGACCCGACTCACTCAAGTTTTAACCAACTTGATTGGCAACGCCATAAAATTTACGGAAGAGGGGAGTGTCCAGATTCGAGCAAAAATCAAAAGTATGAGTACAAATTCTGCTCTCGTATCTTTTGCTGTCAAGGATTCAGGAATTGGTATTCCGAAAGACCGACAAGATGCTATTTTTGATAGCTTTACACAAGCAATGGGCAGTACAACACGTATGTATGGTGGCACAGGCTTGGGTTTGGCAATTACTAAGCGTTTGGTAGAGCTGCACGGAGGAACTATAAAAGTAGATAGTAGAGTAGGAGCAGGAAGTACTTTTTATTTTGATTTGGAGTTTCCTCTAGGAGCAATAATCCGAGAATCGAGCAAGGCTGCTAGTAGCATTTCTTTGACAATGGAAGGGCTAGAAGGAGTACGGGTTTTGATGGCTGAGGACAATACAATCAATCAAGTCGTAGCTCAAAAGATACTTTCACGTTGGGGAGTCGAATTAGACATTGCCAAAGATGGATTGGAAGTTTTAGACAAAATGAAATCCAATGATTATGATGTTATCTTAATGGACATTCATATGCCCAATATGGATGGCTATGATGCCACTATTTTTATTCGGAATATGAAAGATAAATACAAACGAAATATTCCAATTATTGCGCTAACTGCTTCGGCATTCAATAGCGTTTCGGACAAAGCAATGGAGCTGGGTATGAACGACCACTTAGGAAAACCATTTGTACCAGCCGAGTTATTTGACAAAATAAGTCGCTGTGTAAAGGCTTTTCAAAATGAGTTTCCAAACTATAAAAGAGTAACAGCTTCTTAATGG
>JAHDEQ010000011.1:32365-36529 GCA_020628755.1 Saprospiraceae bacterium | reverse complement strand
CCCCTAAAATTATATTTCCTCATTTACCTGATGACAATGCTGTTCTAGCCCAAACAAGACAATTATTCAATTAATTGCCTTGTATTTTTATTTCAAAAAAATAACTTTTTACGATGCACAGATTATTACTTTTGGTAACTTTCTTTATGGGGTTTAACCTTGTTCATGCCCAAGATTATTGGAAGCCAGCCAGCCCTTATGCTATAGCAGACAAAAAAATTAGCCCAGAGCATACACCTCGTATGTTTACAGTATATCAATTGGATATGCCAACATTCAAAAAGGCATTACAACAAGCACCACTACGAGGTAGCGGTGACGAAGGCAAAGCCGTTGAAATTACTTTCCCAAAAGCAGATGGAACATTTGAAACTTACAAAGTCATAGAAGCTCCCGTCATGGATGCTCAACTTTCGGCTCGCTTTCCTGATATAAAATCGTATGCAGGACAAAGTATCGAAAGTCCAGCCGACCACATCCGTTTTAGTGTATCTCCCAAAGGTGTACGCAATATGTTGTTTTCACCAAACGGATATGAATTTATGGAACTGTACTCTCATGATTTGACACATTATATGGTGTATCAACGGAAAGATAGAGCTGTTCCTTCATCGCCTTTTGAATGTGGGGTAAAAGACCAAGTCAATCAAAAAATAGAAAAGGAAGGAATTACTCGAAACAATGCCGATGATGCTATTTTGAGAGATTATCGCCTAGCCGTTTCGACTACTAGCAATTATACCAATTACTTTGGAGGAACAGTAGCCGATGCTTTGGCCGCTATCAATACTTCTATGACCCGTGTCAATGGTATTTATGAAACGGATTTTAATGTAACGATGACGCTTATCAACAGTACTACAGATGTTATTTTTACCTCTGCAAACGACCCTTATGGTGGAAACTTAAATAGTCAATTACAAACTCAACTCTCCAATATTATTGGAGAGGCGAATTATGATATTGGACACTTATTTGAGCGAGCAGGCAACAATGGAAACGCAGGTTGCATTGGCTGTGTTTGTATTGATGGCAGCAAAGGAAGTGCCTTTACAGCAACTGACCCTCCTGAAGGAGAGATTTTTGATGTGGACTATCTTGCTCATGAAATGGGACACCAATTTGGCGGAAATCATACTTGGACGTTCGGAGGGAATGAAGGCACTATAGCCCAAGTAGAACCTGGTTCAGGTACTACTATCATGAGTTATGCAGGTATTACAGGTAATACAACCGATGTACAGCCTGCAGTTGATCCTTATTTTCATGCTGTAACTATACAACAAGTTACCAATTATATTAAATCCAATAATGGCGGTTGTGCTATCGAAACCAATACAGGCAATGCTGTACCAGTTGTCAATGCTGGTTCTGATTTTACGATTCCAGGGGGAACAGCATTTATTTTGGAGGGTTCGGCCACCGATGCAGATGCAGGTGATGTACTTACCTATTGTTGGGAACAAATGGACGATAATAATGCAAATACAACCTTACCTAGTCCTACCAATACTACAGGAGTAGCCTTTCGGACGTATAATCCTACAACGGATAATTTTCGCTACTTACCCGAACTCAATACGATTAGAAATGGCAGTACTTCTAGCACTTGGGAGATTTGTCCTACGGTGACAAGAGATATGAATTTTCGATTAACCGTAAGAGACAATCGCTTGGGTGGCGGAAACAATGAAAGTGACGATATGGTCGTTTCTGTAGATGGCAACTCTGGTCCTTTTATCGTCTCAGTACCAGATGGGGGCGAAGTGATTTGTCCTTCTAGTTCATTTACCGTAGTATGGGATGTTGCAGGTACTGACCAAGCACCTGTCAATGCCTCGACGGTAGATATTTTACTTTCTACCGACAGTGGTTTGACCTATCCCACTGTATTGGCGACAGGAGTAGCCAATACAGGAACGGCAAGTGTTATGATGCCTGCCATTGCTAGTACAACGGCACGTATTATGGTACGAGGAGGCGGTAATATTTTCTTTGATATATCAAACGGCGATTTTACTATTCAAACGACGACGGCAGATTTTGATGTATTAGCTAATCCAAATTCGTTTTATACCTGTCAAGCAGAAGATGCTGTTATTACTGTAAACTTAGATTTATTATGCGGATTTTCAGGAAATGTAAACTTATCAACATCGGGTTTGCCAGTAGGGGCAGTGGCGAGTTTTAGTCCTACGGTAATTGCTGGTGCAACTTCAAGCACACTAACAATAAGCAATATTGCTAGTGTAAGTGCAGGCACTTACACCGTCTCGATTGATGGCACGGGTTCTACAGGTACACGTTCTACGACAATAGATTTGATTATAGAAGATGTTTGCTCGGAATGTAATAACTATCCGAGTGCTGATGTTCCTGTAGGTGTAGTCAACGGAACGTCTGTTTTTACATCAACCATTAATATTCCTGCAAATGGAATCATTGACGATGTTATTGTTACAGATTTAGATATGGATCACACCAGAGTAGGAGATTTGTTTTTGACTTTGGAACATGGCGGCGTTTCAGTTCGATTGATTGACCGTCCAGGAGTACCAAATACAAATAATGGTTGCCGACGAAATAATATTTTTGCAACTTTTGATGATGATTTAGGTACGACTACAGCCGAAAACGAATGTACACCAGGTACAAATCCTGTCATTAATGGTACATTCCTACCCGAAGATCCACTGAGTGCTTTTGATGGAATGGATATGACAGGTACATGGACGCTTAGAATAGAAGATTTTGATACCAATGAAGACCAAGGTACACTCAATGATTGGAGTTTAGATATTTGTGCAAGCATTCCAAATTTGTGTGCAACTAATTTGGCCATTCCTGACCTTCCTATTGCTACAGGAGTTTATCAAACGAGTAACTTGATAAGTTCTACAGGACAAGTTGCCAATGGAACACAAGTGACTTTTGATGCTGGAAATTGTATTGAACTCAATGCTGATTTTGAAGTAGAGTTGGGAGCAGAGTTTGATGCTTTTATCAATGGATGTCAATAACCTATATGGTACGAGACTGCGATTATTATCGCAGTCTCGTATGATTTTTATGCTGTCTTCGTTTCTATCTTTTGGCTAGAAGTATCTGGTTTTGACAATTTAGGTCTTCCCAAAAAACCTACAATACTACCCATGCCAAAACCAGTATGTAAAACTCCAAAAGCTATAAAAATAAAAGGCAACATTTCGATTTTGCCTTCACTCAAAGCTATCGAAAGACTAGCCCGACCAATCAGGAAAATATAAAGAAGTATAGGAAAAAAAATAAAAACAGAATAGGGCGTAAACGGGATAAATAAACTAATGCTAACAGCAAGTACCGTCCAAATAATAAGAAAAAGAGGCACATAGTGTCTCGAGGACAATAAATCTTTAGCTCCGACTATTTTTGGGGTCAAAAAATCCCACTTGCCATTGCTAAAACTTTTTTTCAAAAGTTTAAAAAATCCATTCGGCGCAAAATAATTGCAATATACATCTGGCACAAGCATTACATGGCCACCTTGTCGAGCAATACGTTTATTAAATTCGTAGTCGTGATTTCGAGCAAGATTCTCATTGAGCAAGCCATATTTTTCAAAAGTAGCTCTAGGAAAACAACCATAGGGTACACTTTCTACTTCTTCTTCGTATTTCAAAAAACCTTGTCGGTAAGAAGCAAATACAGCACTAAACGGATGCCCCATAACAGGTGCAATGGACTTGGGTATAATGGCTTCACTAACAGAACTGATAGCCCAACTTCCACCCACATTGTCGGCTTTGGTTTTGTGTAGCCAAAGTATCAAATTGCTCAAATAGTCAGGTGGGTAATTTGCGTGTGCGTCGAGCCGAACAATAACAGAACCCGTTGATTGTTTTATGGCATAGTTGATAGCATGGGGAACAAATGAACCAGGATTTTTGAGAATTTTGATTCGTTTGTGGAGTTTTTGATATTTTTTTAAAATACGAAGCGTTTTGTCGGTACTGCCTCCATCTACAATTAGAATCTCTACCAACTTTCGGTCGTAGTCTTGCGCCAAAATATCTTTTAGCATCTGTTCAATGAAGGCTTGTTCATTGAGACAGGGTATGATAAGACTTAAAGTTGGGTATTTTGGATTCATATAGTAGTTTTAGGGGATTATTGGGACAGAAAAAT
>JAHDEQ010000011.1:26234-32265 GCA_020628755.1 Saprospiraceae bacterium | reverse complement strand
ATTTACACCCCTTATCGAGTAGTTTTGCACTACGAAGATAGAGATAAATATTAATAAAGAAGGGATTGGAGCAATGCTCCAATCCCTGCCTATGCTCAGCTTTATCATAAAGCGATAGCATCAGAATATTTAAAAAGAATTAATATTCGTCTTCATTGAAAAGAAAATCGTCTTTTCGTGGATAGTCAGGCCAAATATCTTCGATATTTTCATATACTTCGCCTTCGTCTTCCATCTCTTGCAAGTTTTCTATCACCTCAAGAGGAGCTCCCGAACGAATTGCATAATCAATCAACTCGTCTCTGGTTGCGGGCCAAGGAGCATCTTCCAAATGGTGTGCAAGTTCCAGTGTCCAATACATAGTTTAAAAATAAAGGAATTGAAAAAATAGAATAATACAAATGTTGAAGCACTTTTGCTTCATTTGCTATTTGTATTTTTAGTTATTGGATATTCTTGTATAAAGATGTGGAGTAAAGTAGATTCTGTTGTATTTTGACTCCCTTTGTGAACTAGCCAAGGCTAGTAGAATAACTAAAATGTGAATAGCATCTCATTAGTAATTTATTTTTTTGAAAAAGTCAAGTTTTTTCAAAAAACTTTTTTGTTTGAATTTCGGGCAAATGTAGTAAAGTCTTTTGATTAAGCAAAGTGTACATCTATCAAAATCCTAATTTCAACAACTATACCACTTTAAAAGGGCAATTTTCAATAGCTAGAAATAAAGAAGAAAGGAAGAGGAATTATTTATAAGAAGCCAATATTTCAAAAGATTTGGATTGATAGTTTTTTGGTACTAAACCTATTTCAGTCGAGTTGCTAGGGCCCGTAGGGTCGCAGATGTAGTATTTTTTGCCATTGTACCGAATAGGTTTGCCTACAGGCTGCGACAAAGCAACTGCAATGGTCAAGTGGTCAGGATAAGCAACCATTATCATAGGTAAGTCTAATAATGATTTGACCAAATTGTAGAACAAAGCAGAGCGATCTTCACAATCCGAATACGGATAGTGAAAAACCTCGTCGGCTATCATTGGTTTGCTTTTGCCAAAATAGTCGTGGTCTTCTTTATACTTAAAAGCGGAGCGAGTAAAAGCAACCAATATTTCGAGTGCTTCTTTGTCAGAACGGTCTTTGATTATTTTTTGGAGTTGGGGAAGTATAGATTGCGCCAAAGGTTTTGAGAGTGGCGTTTCGAGATATTTGGCCTCATCAATTACAGGATATTTTTTCATCAATTCAATAATAGTCAAATCAACTTTGGCATTGATTTCAAATGATTGTTCGCGCCAATTGAACCGAAAAGTACGTTCTTGTATATCCGAAACTAATTTTGGAAGATGGTCAAGGTAAAACGAAAAAGCAGAACCATTTTTATTGGCCATAAAGTCGAGCATAAACACTTCAGAAGCATAACTATTAGATTTTTGATTTAAACTAGAAAGATTGATATAAAGACGGCCTCTTTCTTCAATCATGGGGACTTCAAATAGGTTGTCTTGTGTATAAACATACACAAAAGCCTCATTTTGCAAATAAGTCAAACGAGTATCGTAGCCCGACTTAGACAGCAAAAACCAAGTAGTCAATGTTTTTTGCAGTTCTGATTTATTTTGAAAAATCTTATTGACCGAGTTGCGCAGCAATTCGTAGTAGAGCCAGTCATTGAGATTTAAAAAATTACGATGTTTATTGAGTGCTGTTAGAAGCGATTGATAGTCTGCATCGTTGAGTTTATCATAAAACTCAACGATGCTTTTGTCATTGCAACGAGGCTTTTCGGCTATTATCAAAGAAGGGTCGTATTCGATGGGCAAAACTTGACTATAAAAACGTATCTGTGTACTTGCAGCTTCAAGTTTTGTAAAAAAAAGTAGAAAAAATACAGCTATGGCGATGTTGGAAAAGATTTTACCCATGATTTAAAGTCACAACCTTATCTTGTGTTTTATTAAATACTAATTTTTTGCTGATAGCAGAAAAATTAGTAGAAGATACCAATAAAATGAATTACGCTTTTTTGGGAAACGGTTTATGTATGGGGATTTAGAAGCAAAAAGCGTAGCTTGCTAAGAAGATACGCTTTTTGTTGTAAGTTTATTATCCTAAATATACGAATATATTTTGTTTTAAGAAAGTTTTAAATTATCAACATCGCATCACCATAACTAAAAAAGCGATATTTTTCTTTCACAGCTTGTTGGTAAGCCTCCATGATGAGGTCATAACCACCAAATGCTGCTACCATAATCACTAAACTAGATTTGGGCAAATGCAAATTGGTCACCATACTATCTGCAATAGAAAATTCGTAGGGTGGATAAATAAATTTATTAGTCCAGCCTTCTGCCATTTTAAGGTAGCCTTCTGCCGAAACAGCCGACTCAATAGAGCGCATAGAAGTTGTTCCGATAGAACAAATTCTTTTTTTAGCGTCCATCGTTTTATTGACTAGATTTTTAGCATCTTCAGGAATACGAAAGTATTCTGCATCCATTTTGTGCTTCGACAAGTCTTCTACATCAATACTACGAAAAGTACCCAAACCAACGTGCAAAGTCAACTCCGCGAAATTGATACCCTTTAGCTCCAAACGTTTGAGTAGTTCAAGATTAAAGTGTAGCCCAGCAGTAGGTGCTGCTACTGCTCCAATTTCTTTGGCATATAAGGTTTGGTAACGTTCTCGGTCAATGGCTTCTGCTTGGCGATTGAGGTATTTTGGGAGTGGTGTATTCCCCAACAAATTGAGTTCTTTCTGGAACTCATCATCTGTACCTTCATATAAAAATCGAATAGTCCTACCCCTAGAAGTTGTATTGTCAACAACTTCGGCAATCAGGATGTCATTGTCTTCTTTATCGCTAAAGTACAGCTTGTTACCAACACGAATTTTGCGAGCAGGGTCAACCAATACATCCCACAGACGCATTTCATTGTTGAGCTCTCGGAGTAAAAAAACCTCAATACTTGCACCTGTTTTTTCTTTGCGGCCATACAAACGTGCAGGAAAAACCTTAGTATTGTTGAATATAAACGTATCGCCATCATCAAAGTACTCTAAAAGATCTTTGAACAAGCGATGTTCTATCTTGCCAGAATCTTTGTGTATAACCATCAAGCGAGAGTCGCCACGACTTTCGGGAGGGTATTGAGCAATAAGTTCTGGAGGCAACTCAAAGTTGAATTGAGATAATTTACTTCTCATGTATTTTATAAAATATTTTGTTGAGTGAAAAACGAGTGCAAAGATAATAAAAAAACTAGGAAGCAAAATTTTGACAAACTCATTTTTTTTAGCGTTTGAAAGATAAAAAAGAGAGTTTTATCGATTTTTTATAAGGTTTTTCCAAAGTAAGTTTATTTTTGTTCATCTTATATGATTTAATTTTATGATAACACTCCTAAAAGTCATTGTCGAAAGTATTCGACAAGCCCTACAACAGTTGGTTGGAAATAAGTTGCGCAGCTTCTTGTCTCTATTGGGTATTACAATTGGTATATTTTGTATTATTGGAGTGCAGTCCGCAGTAGATTCGCTAGAAGATAACGTCAGAGGGAGTTTTGAAAAATTAGGCAATGATGTCATTTATATCAATCGTTATGCTTGGGCTTCAGGCCCCAACGACTGGTGGAAATACATCAAGCGACCAACACCCAACTACGAGGATTTTAAGGTCGTCAAAACCAAAGTCACCAATGCCAACTTGGTGGCATATGCTACCGAGATTGGCGCACGTACCGTCAAATATGGTTCACGTAGCGTTAGTCAAGTAGATTTAAAAATTGTATCTTTTGAATATGCCGAAATGGTCAATTTGTCGCTGGCCAAAGGACGTTACTTTTCATCATCAGAATACAATTATGGTTCTAACAAAGTTATCATAGGACATAATGTTGCCGAAGAATTGTTTGGGAATATTGAACCTGTTGGCAAAAAAATAAAAGTTAGAGGCAAAACAATGGAAGTCATTGGCGTAATCGAAAAAGCGGGCGACGACCTCGTTGGAGTCAACGAGTTCGATGACGAAATGATTATTTCTTATGAATTTGGAAAAACACTCGCCAACCTCAAATCAAAATACAATTGGAGTACGACTATAACCGTAAAAGCCAAAGATGATGTCGGAGTCGAAGATCTTAAAGATGAGCTAACAGGCATTATGCGTGCACACCGACGGCTCAAACCCAAAGAAGATTCCAATTTTTCGCTCAACGAACTTACGATGTTAGCTTCTGTATTAGATAGTTTTTTTGGTGTACTCAATTTGGCAGGTTTATTCATTGGTCTTTTTGCTATCATAGTAGGTATGTTTAGTGTCGCCAATATTATGTTTGTTTCTGTAAAAGAACGAACGAATATTATCGGAATCAAAAAGGCACTCGGAGCCAAACGCTACATTATATTATTAGAGTTTTTAATCGAATCCGTCATCCTTTGTATCCTAGGAGGAATATTCGGATTACTCCTTGTTCACTTCATTATAACAATACTTTCTTCGTCGATTGGTTTTGATATGTACCTATCTTGGAACAATGTCACTTTTGGCGTTGTGCTTTCTATAGCTGTTGGCGTATTATCAGGATTCATTCCTGCTTGGCAAGCTGCTCGCATGGATCCTGTAGTTGCAATCCGAAAGTAAAACGCCTAGTTTATACGCTTTTCTTTTATTGTTAAAACCAATACATATATTTTATTTTAAAATTTAAGTAGTTGATTAATAGTGTTTTATGTGTAAAATATTACACATTTCCTTTCTTTTCTTCCCTTTATAAGCCTCTTTTTTTTGGCAAGTACTCAGTTCTGTTAGGGGTTTTTGTTACAAATTAGACTTTTTTGTTATACAAAAGCATTGTTATGTCATTTTTGGCATCTTTTTTATTCCTATAAAAGATATTCTCAAAATCGATTTACATAAACACTAATATAGAATCTCTAGAACATGGGAACCAATTTATTTACAGAACCAACAAGTTATTTTAATTGGGTAAAAATACTATTCTTAGTAATAGTAGCGCAATTCATAACGACTATTTTTTTAAAAGCTGAAGGGACAGTTGATTTTATCAACTATCCTGGTTACCGCCTAATGTTATTTGCGGAGCGTCAACAACAAACTAAAGTCTATGCCAAAGAAGGCGAATTTATCAATTTTGGAGCAAGTCATGTAGGTATTACAGGCGGCTTTATTAATGTTTACCGACCCGACGGAACATTGCATTCAACTTATGACAATACAGGTGCAAGTTCAGGATTGGCAATTATCAATAGCAATGTCGAAGAACTCAATGGCCCTACAGGAGGTGGTGCTACGATGGGAAGTGGCTATACACCAGGAGTTGTTGAAGTTATGTCAGGAGAAGAAGGAGCTTGGTCGATTACTTTCGAATATCCAACTTACACCAATGCTCCTTTTGACAATTTATTGAACTCCGACCCTTGGGAGCGCATGGACGATCAACCTCTTAACCAACGGGTTGTATTGGCTTGGGATATTACCGTATCTCAAGGTTCTGCTGGAAATAGTGGTGGTAATCTATTAACTGGTCGTGTATATACCAATGAATATCAATCCATTGTCAATTTTAATGGAAATTTGACATCTCCAACTTTTTATATACTCACTCCTGACGGATTTCAATATCAAGTAGATTTTGATGATGTTGATCCTTGGGGCTTTCCTATTTTTTCCAACAACTGGGGTATTGTAAAAGGTAATATTACACCAACCTATACATCATGGGAAGATGAGGATATCACTAGGTCAACAGATGTTAACTCTTGGGATGCAGCTCAAACATACATATACGAACCACAAGCAGAAGACACGGATTTTCTTATCAACAATAAGGTATTCTTTAATGTTCCAAATTCTGATTTACCATCAGAAACCCTTACCACTGATATATACAGAAACAATACACATACCACATGGTTGCTCAATCCACCTGCACCAATAGAAGTCGAGGTAAATGATGTTTTCTTAATTGCCGACCAAACCAATGCTGATGGCGAACCTGTTTACAATGCTTA
>JAHDEQ010000011.1:24698-26134 GCA_020628755.1 Saprospiraceae bacterium | reverse complement strand
TTTGGTGGCGAAATCCACATTATGATGGGCGATGTCGAAAATGTATTAGGTGGAGTTACCTTTTCCAGAATCAATGGAGATGGCCTTCCAGCAGATACATTTTATTATGACCACCGCAATATAGGCGCAGCAGCCAGTGGTGATGCCACCACTGGCCCACCACAACCAACAGTTACACCATTTGCTTATTCCGATAATTTTGGTAATAGAAAAACCCTAGACTATTGGACTTATGTAGCTTTTGCTATTCAAACATCCGTTTTTTATATTGATATCGTCGAAGATTTAGAAGATGGCGTTGCATTTGACTCCGATGGAGACACCGTTAGAGATGATAAGGATATTGATGATGATAACGATGGTATTCCTGATAGATTAGAATATTGCTTAGGCGCAGCTCCTTTTAGCTGCTTACCTAATATGGATGACCCTAGCGGTGATAACGACGATGATGGCATTCTCAATTTTATGGATGCCAACGATCCTCTTTATTTCAATTTATGCAATGACATCAACAGTGATGGAATTTGCGACAATATACTATCTATTTACGATTGGGATGGTGATAGCGTTCCTAATCACTTGGATTTAGATAGTGATAACGATGGCATCTCTGATGCAGAAGAAGCCAATCATAACCAACCCGATACCGACCAAAATGGTATTATTGATGGGGACAATAATGTATTTCAAGCCAATGGTTTATACAATCCTATTGCTACCAATTCTGACGACTTAGAAGCTACAATTACTTATACCATTTCAGATACTGACCAAGACGGAATTCCTGATTTCCTAGACCTCGATAGCGACAACGACGGCATCACAGATTTGGCCGAATCAGGACACAATTTATTGACTGATAATAACAATAATGGTCTTGGCGATGGCAACTTTCCTTTGGCATTATCTACCAAAGGACTTCTACCCGAAATCAACCCTAACCTTACAGGACAAGGGATTCCATTACCTTTAAATAGCGACGATGACGATGTAGAAGATTATAAAGACAGAGACAGTGATAATGATGGCTATACCGATGTGCTCGAAGGTGGAAATTTCGATGGCGACAATGATGGAGTCAATGGATTAAGTACACCAAATATAGATGCATTTGGTGTAGTAATAACCGATGGCAATGGCAATTTAGTACCTTATGCTACATCTACGCCACCTGACTCTGACAATGATAATTATCCTGATTATAGAGACTTAGATTCTGATAATGATGGTATCCATGATGTGGTAGAAGGAAATAATTTAGATACCGACAACAATGGTATTATTGGAATAGGAATGCCAAATGTTGATACTTTTGGTATGATTCAAACGGATGGCAATGGCACAGCTATGTCTGCTACATCCTTAGCAGTCAATACCGACAATGATACTTATCCCGATTATCAAGATTTAGATTCTGACAATGACGGTATCAA
>JAHDEQ010000011.1:14300-24598 GCA_020628755.1 Saprospiraceae bacterium | reverse complement strand
CCCGATTATCAAGATTTAGATTCTGACAATGACGGTATCAATGATGTATTAGAAGGCGGCAATTTAGACTCTGACAATGACGGCATCGTCGGCATAGGCATACCAGCCGTCAACAATGCAGGTCAAGTAACCGATGGAGGAATTATACTTTCGACTTCTAATCCAATCCAAACAGATGGCGATAATATTCCTGACTTCCAAGACCTAGATGCAGACAACGATGGTATTAACGATGTAGTAGAAGGAGGTAATTTCGATCCTGACAATGACGGCTTTGTTGGTACTGGTGTACCAACAGTCAATGCTGCTGGACAACCAAGTCAAAATGGTAATACCGTTTCTAATTCCAATCCAACCGATACCGACAATGATGGAACAGCCGACTATCAAGATTTAGATGCCGATAACGATGGCATTAATGATGTAGTAGAGGGAGGTTCTGATGATCCTGACAACGATGGTATCGTAGGTATAGATGAGCCAACTGTAAATATTTGGGGACAAGTTACCGTTGGAGCCGATGTTGTTTCAACCTCTAATCCTACAAATACGGATATGGATGGAGTAGCCGATTATCAAGATTTAGATGCTGACAATGATGGCATCAACGACGTAGTAGAAGGCGGCTTAGCCGACCCTGACAACGATGGTATCGTTGGTACAGGTTCACCGATTATCAATAACAACGGACAAGTTACACAAGGTGGAATTTTAGTTTCTAATTCTTTCCCAACCCAAACGGATGGCGATAATGTAGCCGACTATCAAGATTTAGATGCCGACAATGATGGTATCAATGACGTAGTAGAAGGCGGCGCAAGCGATCCTGACAATGATGGCATTGTTGGTACAGGCGTACCAACCGTCAATGATGCAGGACAGCCTACTGATGGAGCTGTTGTGGTCTCAACTTCTGACCCCGCAAACACCGATAATAATGGTAATCCTGACTATCAAGACTTAGATTCCGACAATGATGGTATCAACGATGTAGTAGAAGGTGGTGCAATCGACCCTGACAACGACGGAATTATTGGTACAGGCGTACCAACTGTCAACGATGCAGGGCAACCTACCGATGGAGGAACAGTTGTTTCAACATCTAACCCAACGGATACCGATGGCAATGGCGACCCCGACTTTCAAGATTTAGACTCGGACGATGATGGACTCGAAGATGCAGGCGAATGTGCAGGCGGCAGTCCTTGCTCTGATTTTGATAATGATGGCAATCCTGACTATCAAGATATTGATAGCGACAACGACGGTATCGTAGATGCCTACGAATGTCCAACAGGATTTCCTTGTCCTGACACCGATGGCAATGGCGACACCAATCAACTCGATTTGGATAGTGATGAAGACGGAATTTTAGACGAAAACGAGTGTGCTCAAGGTGCGCCTTGTCCCGATTTTGACAACGATGGAGCAGATGATTATGTAGATGTGGACAGTGACGACGACGGCTTGCTAGATGAGGTGGAATGTTCAACAGGATTTCCATGTCCCGATTTAGATGACGATGGTAACCCTGACCAATTAGATGTGGACTGTAGCACTGCGGTCGAAACCGCAGCACTATCTTCTAGTACTACTGTGTGCGAAGGTGAAGATATAACAGTACTTATCAACAACAGTCAAAATTATTTCACAGCGCACCCTAGTAGTGTTATTGAGTTTAATTGGACTAATACAACAACGGGGCAAATCATTAATACAGGTACTAATCCTAGTTTGACCGTCCCAACATCTAGCTCTATGGCATCTACTCAAACCTTTATGGTGATGGTGAGTATAGACGGATGTAATTCAGAGACTTCACAAGCGTTAAGCGTGGCAATCACGCCTGCTCCAGTAGCTAATATTTTAAATACAACACCTGTAATTTGTGAAGGTGAAAATATCCAACTCAACGCTGAAACAGTAGCTAATGCAAGCTATATGTGGAGAATAGCAGGTACAAACACGGTCGTTTCCGACGAGCAAAATCCCGTTATTAATAGTGTGATGAGCAATACTTCTTATGAGTTAGTTGTAAGCACTCCTGATTGTAGCACAGAAGCTACTGATCAAGTATTAGTAACCGTTACAGAAGAACCTGTTATCAATATGATGGCTTCAACGCTTTCATTTTGTACCGAAGAACAAGTCGTTTTGACAGCCAGTACGCCTAGCAATATTTCAGGCAATATTACGTATATGTGGGAAGACCCAATGGGGCTTACCTTCAGCCAAACGGTAGCAGCTACCGATAATTTTGAATGGAATTTAGGTATGGCCAATACCATCAATACAGGTGGTTATCAATTGACTATCGAGACAGAACAAGGTTGTAGTTCTTTTACAGAAGCAATACAAGTTGAGGTTGCTAATGATTTGGCACAGCCACAGTTAGAACTTTCTTCTGACCTTGCTTGCGAAGGAAGTACAGTATTCTTTACAATACCGAATGCCAACTATACCAATGTTACTTACAATTGGATGTACCAAGGTTTGGTTTTTGAGTCAACCACTACACCTTTTTATGAGTTAGATGGCATCACTATGTCAAATGCAGGAGCTTATTTTGTAGAAGTGGTTTCCGAAAACTGTGGTACTGTACAATCACTCCTTACATCTTTGAGTATTATAGATACATCAGATGAACCAACATCTGACAACTCTACACTGGCTGAAGCAGCCTGTGCAGGCTCCGATGTTGAATTGAGAGCTCAAGAATATCCCGAAGCATTTTATACATGGTATGGACCAAGTAACAATGTGTTACCCAACCAAACGGGTAGCTTCAAATATACCCTTCAAAATGTTACAAAAGCCGATGAAGGAGACTATTATGCAACGGTAGATTTGACACACGAATTGGACATTGATTGCGAACCTTTGACTTCTCAAACTACTTTGGTAAGAGTAAACGAAGAAATTGCAAATGCAACTATCGTAGCTGCTTCTCAATCTGTATGCCAAGACGATGATATCGTCTTGACAATCACCAATGACATAGAGTACAATCCCACAGATTATATCAATTATCAATGGTATTTCATTGATATGGAAGGAGACCAAACTTTTATTACGATAACAGCCAATCCATCTTTGTTGATTCCACAAGTTACAACAGGCGATGCAGGTACTTACCATGTACTTGTTGATATGGATGGTTGTATTACCAATGATTTTGAACCTATCGAAATAGCAGTAAGCAGCATACCTGACCAAGGAGCATTTGCAGGACTTGACGAGGCTATCTGTGGCGAAGAAATGTATGTACTCAATGCAGCACCAATTTCAATTGGTACAGGACAATGGACATCCGTTTCGGGTGCAACCATTATCAATCCATCCGAAGCAAGTACTCTAGTAGTTGATTTGCAAGAAGGGGACAATACATTTGTATGGTCACTAAGCAATGGTGCTTGCGAAGGCTATCAGGTTGATTCTGTTACGATTTCATTGAGTATTCCTGATGAATTAGCAGATGCAGGTGCCGATGTTGCCCTTGCTTGTGATGAAGATTCCTACCAGCTTGCAGCAATAAGCCCAACTGTAGGGGCAGGACAATGGACATCGCTTACTGGTGCAACTATTGCCAATCCAAATATGCCTACAGCTATGGCTGAAAACCTTGTACCAGGGGATAATATATTTGTATGGTCATTATCTGTAGGAAGTTGTTCCAATTATGCAACGGATACAGTAGTTGTTGCTTTGAATACTCCAACCGAAGCAGCTATTGCTGGAAATGATATGACAGAATGTGGCAACAGTACTATTCAACTGGCTGCTACACCTGCTACTCAAGGTGCAGGTGTGTGGACTTCGGTTTCGGGTGCAACAATTTCCAATCCAACCGAAGCCAATACGATGGTAACAGATTTACAAGAAGGAGAGAACGTATTTGTTTGGACATTATCAAATGGAGGTTGTACCAACTATGCAAGCGATGAAGTAGTTATTACATATTATGCTACAGATGAAGTTGCCCAAGCAGGAAGCGACCAAAGTCTATGTGCTGCAACGGAGTTTCAGCTCAATGCCGACTTTCCAACAGTAGGAACAGGGCAATGGACGACACAATCAGGTGCTACTATAGCCAATGCCAACCAAGCCAATACAATGGTAACGGATTTGCAAGAAGGAGACAATGTATTTACATGGTCTTTGTCCAATGGAAATTGCGATAACTATTCAGAAGATACTGTAATTATTACTTATAATCCAACAGTTGATGAAGCAACTTTATTGATAGATAATGAACTCAATCTTTGTTTAGATGACCTATCAATGGCAACCATGCTCGAAGCGGCTACACCACAACTCGCTACAGGTACTTGGACACAAACAGTTGGGCCATCTGTAGCGGTGATAGCTGATGCAAACGCAGCAGTCACGGAGGTGAGTTCATTAGGAGAAGGTTTCTACGTATTTACTTGGACACTTACACAAGATGATTGTCAAGACTTTAGCGAGACATCACTCGTAATCAATATTTCAGAAACTCCTGATGAGGGTGCATTTGTTATGGACAACCAAATGGTGACTTGTATCAATGACGAAATCATCATTGAAGCAGTCGAACCTCAAGTAAGCGAAGGAGAGTGGATTGCATTAACCGACGGTATTAATATTCTCGATGCCGACAATCCTATCACAACAATTTCAGGTTTGTCAATGGGCCAAAACCAATTGGTTTGGGTCTTATCACACGAAAATTGTAGCAATTACTCCTTTGATACACTTACAGTTGTTGTAGAAGAAGGAGTTAATACAAACGACGATGTTTTTGTAACAGAATACGGCCAAGCTTTGACCAACTTCAATGTATTGTCTAATGACGAGTTTGATACAGATGCTAATTGGTCAGTCAATATTGCCGATGAACCTAGTAGCGGACAAGCTACTATCAACGCAGCAGGAGAGGTAAGCTATGTACCCAACCAAGCCTTTAGCGGAACAGACCAATTTACGTATATCCTCTGCAACGAAAGTTGTGGCGATTGTCAAGAAGCCTTTGTTGTCATTGAGGTACAGGCCGAGGAAATTACCGATTGTTTTGTACCTAATATTATTACACCCAACAATGACGGCTTCAACGATGCATTAACGATACCTTGTGTTACGAGTTTTCCTAACAACGAAATCAAGATTTTCAATCGTTGGGGAGACAAAGTATATGAAGCCGAAGGCTATACCAATGATTGGGAAGGCTTTTACAATAGTACGCTTCTTCCTTCGGGTACTTATTTCTACATCTTTAAGAAACAAAAAGATGGAGAAGAAACCATGCAAGGATATATTACCATTTATAGATAATAATATACAAATTCATCTGTACGAACTATAACAAAATTTAGTTTGTACAGATGAAATTATATTTGTATTAAAATAATTTGTAAAATATTTATAATCAATTTTATATAAATATTGATATAGTGAATATTTTGGATTGATATTTGATTGGCTTTAATGAAAGCAACTTGCTAAACGCTCAAAAACTATAAAAGGATATTATTTTTTATCCAACCTACAGACACCACCTACTCAAGAAAAAATCCCATAAAATTGCTTCGCCAACTTAGAAAGAGCTAACAATCATTTATCACTAAAATATTTACTAACTTAAAAAAATTAGTACATCATGAAAGATGTAAGAATGTTACTTTTAAATCAAATTACAAGTAGAATTTTGTTCTTTGGTTTGCTTCTTTTCATGCTTCCAGCCGCAATGAAAGGAGAAGGGTCAGTTGATTTTATCAACTACCCAGGTCTCAGGCTATTTCTTTGGCCACAAGAGACTCACCAATTAAAAGTTTATGCTAATGAGGGGGAATTTATCAATGTAGGAGCGAGTCATGTGGGTATCACAGGAGGTTTTATCACGGTTTACCGACCTGATGGTACAGTCCACACCGTCTTTGACGATACAGGGGCAACAGCGGGTCTTGCTATCATCAATAACGATGTGGAAGAAAAAGGAGGCCCTACAGGAGGAGGTACTACTATGGGTACAGGTTACGAACCTGGGGTCGTTAATGTTGGAGCAAGCGAAGCAGGAGTCTGGACGATTATGTTTGAATTTCCAACTTATAATGGAGGTACTTTTGCCAACTTAGCTAACGATGCTCCTTGGGACAGAATGACCGACCAACCCACCATTCAACGTACTATATTAGCTTGGGATATTACGGTCTCTAAAGATGCTGCTGCTAACGAAGATGGTAAAATGCTCGAAGGACGAGTATATGCCAATAAGTTTGCATCTATGGTTAGCCAAAATGGCAATTTTACTTCGCCTACTTATTATGTGTTAACTAAACAAGGCATACAATATCAGGTAGATTGTAATGATATAGACCCTTATGGATTTCCAATTTTTTCCAACTCAACAGGAGTTGTAAACGGGCAGACGACTCCCTTATACCGTTCTATTGATCGTACTACTCTAACAACCGATACTGACCCGTCAACTTGGACACCAGGCGATTTATACCTTTACGACCCAATGGCTCAAGATTTGGGTTCGTTCATCAACAATAAAGTATTTTTCAATATTCCAAATCCAGATTTGCCAGCTAGTGCTGTAGTAACCGATATTATCAATATGGTTACGCATGAAACTTGGTTGTTTTCAGAACCATTAACCGAAGAGGCTGTCATTTCTGATGTTTCCTTTGTAGGAGTAACTACTGAGGGCGATCCTTGTCAAGAAAATACAATGAATAGCGAAGGTGGTGCTTATGTTTACCTCAATACCAATGCTGGAGGTAATGCACGATTGGCACTTGATCTCAACAATGACGGAGACTATTTAGATGCGACAGACCGAATAATTTACAAGCAAGTCAATCCTGGGATGGATTCTATCTATTGGGATGGAAAAGATGGTACAGACATGGCTATTCCCGAAATATTGAGTTTAGTATTCAACTACGATATTTCTATCCGAAACGGAGAAACGCACATTCTTTTTGGCGATGTCGAAAACAATGGTGGAGGTATCACCATTACTCGAATCAATGGCCCCGATGCACCTATCCAAGACTACTATTTTGACCACTCTCAATTTGACCCGATGGGTGTAAGTGGTGGAGGCACAGCAGGCGATGCCAAAGCAACTACAGATGCTTATACCTATTCATCCAATTGGGGAAATGACTTAATGCTTGATTATTGGACCTATGTCCCTTATAACAGTGTGGGAGTAGGAATGCTCGAAATTGCAATAGCACAAGATTGTACTATTGCTCCCGATAAAGATTCTGACGGTGATGGAGTAGTTGATTTATTTGATATTGACGACGACAACGATGGTATTTTAGATGCCTTAGAATATTGCAATCCAACAGGCACATTTGCCTGTTTGCCAGGTGGATTTGACCCTTCCGTTGATGACGATGGCGATAGAATTTTAAATTATTTAGATGCTGACCTAAACGATTGTATAGATACGAACAATGACGGAGCTTGTGACCAAGTTCCAGCTATTTATGATATGGATGGCGATAACGTTCCAGATCATTTAGATGTTGATTCTGACAATGATGGCATTACTGATTTGGTTGAAGCAGGACACGCACAAGCCGATGCTGATGGCAATGGTGTGATTGATGGAATGCCAGCAGATTTTGGTACCAATGGCTTTTTCAATGCTATTGCTACGGATGCTAACGATTTTGCAGCACAACCAACCTATACACGATTCGATTTCGATAATGATGGTATTCCAGATCATGACGACCTTGATTCTGACAATGATGGTATCAATGATGTAACCGAAGCTGGATTTGGACAATATGATACCAACAACGATGGACGCATAGATGATGGTGCTGGCAATATACCTACCGTTGGTGAAACAGGCTTGGTTTCAACGATTCTCGACCCTGTTGACACAGCAATGCCAATTCCATTGCCACAAGATCATGATATGGATGGTATTCCTGACTGGCACGATTTAGATTCAGATAATGATGGAATACACGATGTTGTAGAAGGTGGAAATATTGACCTTGACAATGATGGTATGATTGGTATGGGGATGCCAACAGTTGACACCAATGGTTTGGCAACAACCGATACAATGGGCAATACCTTAATGCCAACTTCTCGTCCACAAGACTATGATATGGACGGTATTCCTGACTGGCACGATTTAGATTCAGATAATGATGCTATAAATGATGTAGTAGAAGGCGGTGCAACTGACCCTGATAACGATGGTATCATTGGCATGGGTATGCCAATGGTGGACGCTAATGGAGTTGCAACTAATGATGCCGATGGAACACCAGTATCGGCTACTTCAAAACCACTTGACCAAGACGGAGACGGTATTCCTGATTGGCATGATTTGGATTCTGATAACGATGGTATCAATGATGTTACAGAAGGAGGCAATCCCGACCCTGATAACGACGGAATTGTTGGCACTGGCATGCCAACAGTTGACCAAGATGGTTTAGCAACTACCGATGCCGATGGCAATCCACTTATGACGACTTCTATCTTACCTGATTCCGATATGGATGGTATTCCAAACTGGCACGATTTGGATTCCGACAATGATGGTATCAACGATGTAGTAGAAGGCGGTGCAATCGACCCTGACAACGACGGAATTATTGGCACAGGTACACCAACAGTCAATGACAATGGTCAAGCAATTACCGATGCCGAAGGCAATCCACTCACAACTACATCCAATCCACCCAATACTGACGGAACAGGCGAACCTGATTATTTAGATTTAGATAGTGACGACGATGGTTTGACAGATGTTCACGAAGCAGGCAATCCTGATCCTGACAACGATGGAATTATTGGCACAGGTACACCAACAGTCAATGGCAGTGGCCAAGCCATCACCGATGGCGCTGGCAATCCTGTTATGACAACCTCTGACCCAATAGATTTTGATGAGGATGGCACACCTGACTTCCAAGATATAGATTCTGACAATGACAATATCAATGATCAAGATGAATGTCCTATGGGCCTAGTTTGTCCCGATACAGACGATGACGGCACACCCGATTGGCACGATACTGATTCTGATGATGACGGCATTCCTGACAATGAAGAGTGTGCAGGTGGCGCACCTTGTCCTGATACGGATGGCGATACTACCCTAGACGTATTGGAGTACAATTGTTGGGAAATGACAACTCCTGTCATTGCCGATATGATTGGCCAAGGCGTTTATTGCGAAGGCGATGAATTATTGCTTGGAGCTACTAATATTCAAACTAATATTCCAGGTATTGACGAAATGTTTTACCAATGGACAGGGCCAAATGGCTTTGTTTATACAGATATGGCAAGCACTTTAGCTGGCAATTTTGATGTATTTATTCCAAGTGTAAACTTAACCAATGAAGGGCCTTACACACTTCTTTTAACGACCGATAAGGGTTGCCAATCAGAGCCAGTTTCCTTACATATAGATGTAAAACCAATGCCTGAAACACCTTTGATTGATGTAACACAAGATGTTTTGTGCGATGAAGATTTATTAGAATTAAATACAAATGCATACACAGGCGAAGAAGTCAATTATCAATGGTATTTCAACAACGGTTCAAACAACACTTTAGTCGCTCAAACTACTATCCCAACCTTATTTGTAGATGATGTAACCAACGATATGGAAGGTATTTATACCCTTGCCGTTACAGTTGATGGCTGCGAATCACAAGTTTCTAATGCACAAGATGTTACCATCATAGATCAAGATCACATTGGCGCAGTAACAGACGAAGTGGAAGTCATGTTTGGTGAAAACCAAATGGTCGAAAATCTTGATGCCAATGATGTTTTTGACATCAATGTTATTGATGGTTGGGAGATTACAGTTGTAGAACAACCTCAATCAGGTTCTTTGAACGAAAACACAGATGGTACATATACCTATGTACCAGATTATCACTTTTATGGCGAAGACCAATTCACCTATCAATTGTGTAGTACACAGTGTCCCGACATTTGCGACGATGCAGATGTAGTACTGCGTATTATTGACCGTGAAGAATGGGGCGATTGCTACATTCCAAACTTTATCAGTCCCAATGGCGATGGCTATAACGATGATTTCTTTATTCCTTGTGCAGTCAAAAATCCTGATAACGAAATCAAGATTTTCAACCGTTGGGGAGACAAAGTTTACGAAAGCATCGCTTACAAAAATGATTGGAAAGGTACTTACGATGGCATTGATTTACCAGCAGGTACATATTTCTACATTTTTACAAAAGATAGAAATTCAGGTGATGCCGTAAGTGGCTATATCACCATTATGCGCTAAA
>JAHDEQ010000011.1:0-14200 GCA_020628755.1 Saprospiraceae bacterium | reverse complement strand
AATTTACACCATTAAAATTTTTAATATCATGCGAAAAATATTTTTACTTTTCATAATCGCAGCAGGATTCGGAGCAACCTTACAAGCACAGCACGCACCACAGTTCTCCAATTTTATGTTCAACAAATTGGTTTACAATCCAGCTTATGCAGGTAGCCACGATGTACTCACGATGAGTGCTTTGTATCGCAACCAATGGGCAGGTATTGTGGGTGCGCCTGTAACGGCTAACTTCAATATGCACATGCCTTTTTGGAACGACCGTTGTGGAGCAGGTCTTTCGGTTGTCAATGACCGTATCGGAATGATTAACTCAACGTATGTTAACTTATCGTATAACTATCGTATTCCAGTTGGCGAAAAATCCAAGTTGAGCATGGGCTTGATGGGTCGCTTAGAGCAAGGTTCAATTGACTGGACACAAGTAGATGAGTTGGATGCAGGCGACCAAATGATTGGTATGGGACAAATGAACGAAATACAACCCAACTTTGGAGCTGGAGTTTATTTATCGAACAACTCTTATTATGTAGGATTTTCAGTTCCTCAAATTTTGAGAAACAATCTGTACAATGATTTGAGTGTGGCCGAAAGTGTACAAAATTTCTATTTGATGGGGGGAGTTGTATTACCTATCAATAAAAACGTAAAAGTAAAACCTGCCGTTTTACTTACTTATAATCCAAGTGCGCCATTCGAAGCAGAGTTTAACGCCAATTTCATATTTATGGATGCCCTTTGGTTGGGAGCATCGTATCGTTTGGGTGATTCTTTTGATGGTATCATTGCTTACCAATTTACCAAGCAATTGCGTGGTGGTGTGGCTGTTGATTTTACAACATCTGAGTTGAATAGTTACACCTCAGGAAGTTACGAAATTATGTTGCAATACTCATTCCAGTACGATAAATCAGGTGTAACCAACTTACGTTATTTCTAAGGAATTAGTGGCGCAAACTTCAGTTTGCGTATAAGTCAATGACACAGTAACAGCGACTTTGATTGCTAAAAATGTAGGCAGTATGTCAACTGTAAGGTTGTTATTTTCAGCCTCAAGGTTGAAAAACGTTATGAAGTAAAGCTTCTAAGCTTTGAGTAGCCTTACATTTTAAACAGCACCAAAATGTACAAACATAAAATTGCAAAATGTTTATCGCAGTTTCAAACTGCGATACCATACGCTTATTATAAAATTGTACACAAACAAAACTAATTACATTGCTTCAAAAATATTAATTATGTTAAAGAAAATAAATTTCATATTCATGGCATTGTTGGGTACAACGGCTGCTTTTGCACAAATCTTGGCCGACAATACTCCAATAACTGCCAGTTCTGCCGTTTTTGATACCACCAAAATGGCGGCTCATGCAGAACTATTGACCGAAAAAAATGCCGATGCAATTGGCGAAGAAGGCACAGGGCGCAAACGCAAAGCCAATCGTTTGTACAAACAATTGGGCTACCAAGCCTCGGCTGATGTATTCAAAAAAATGGAAGAAAAAGGAGAGTTAGATATGGCTATGATGCAGCGTTTGGCCAAAAGCTATCGCCTCAATGGCAATACCGAAAGTGCTGAGTACTGGTATTCCAAAGTTGTCAATCAAAATCCTGAACCTTCTACAATGTTTTATTTTGCACAAGCCTTGCAATCCAATGGCAAGTGCGAAGATGCAGTTCGTTGGTACAAAAAATTCAACGACCAAGTAAAACGCAAAGACCAAGTCAACCTCGATTTTATAGAGGACTGTTCTGAAATGAAAAATTTCAGAACCAACGATATGGTTCAAGTAAACAATATGAGTACGCTCAATTCACAATTTATTGATTTTTGTGCAGTGCCTTATAAACAAGGAGTTGTTTTTACTTCTACGCGTGGTTTAAATGGCGTTTCTAAAAGTACAGACAAATGGACAGAAGAGAGTTTTTCTGATTTGTTTTATGCTAAAAAAATGGAAGATGGAAGTTATGGCGAACCTGTCTCAATGGCCAACGACCTCAATGGTCGTTACCACGATGGTGTAGCAACATTTACGGCTGGCCAAAATGTGATGTACTTCTCTCGCAACAACAGAGATGGCAAAAGCAAAAATGGTATGCGTGACCTCAAAGTATATTCTACAAAAATCAACAATAGCAACGATTGGTCAAAAGTAGAAGAGTTGCCATTCAATAGCGACGAATTTGGTACTTGTCATCCAACAGTTACACAAGATGGTAAAACTATGTATTTTGCATCCGACCGTCCTGGAGGATTTGGAGGTATGGATATATATGTATCTCAAATGGTCGGTGGAAAATGGACTATGCCTAAAAATTTGGGACCAACTGTTAATACGGTAGGAAACGAAATTTTCCCATCGGTCAACGGCGAAAATGTATTGTGCTTTGCATCAAATGGCCACAGAGGAATGGGCGGATTGGATATTTTCGCAGTCCAATTGGCTTCAAAATCAGATATGACTTCTTGGACCAATCGTGTCAATGTAGGTGCACCTTTCAACACTCCAAAAGACGATTTTGGATTTAGCATCAACGAAACGCAAACCAAAGGATTTTTGTCTTCTAGCCGTGACGGCGGACGAGGTGGCGACGATATATATGAGTGGGAATCAACAGAAGCTATCAACTTGTTTGATAAAGAAATGACGAAAAAAGAAGAGGTAGTAGCAGCCACAACACCTGCTGGCACAGCAGGTGTTAACCAACGCTTTGTAGTAGTGGACAGAGATTCAAAACAACGTTTAGAAAAATCAATAGTAACGTTTGAAGTAATGGGCGATAATGACAATCCTGTTTATTTTACATCCGATAGAGAAGGTCTTTTATCACACGTTTTGCCTTCAGGCAAAAAAGTAAATGTAATCGTAGAAAAAGAAGGTTTTGAAACTTATACCGAACGTATCACAACGGCTGATTTGATTCGTATGGGCGACAAAGACTACACCTTTGAATTAGAACGTCGTGCTTGCACCGAAATGATGGGAGTTGTAATGAACAACGATTGCAACAAGCCTTTGGCGGATGCAACAGTACGAGTATTTAACAAATGTACAGGTGCAGAAGAAACTTTTACTACCAATCGTGATGGTAAATTCGATTCTTGTTTGAAATGTGGTTGCGAGTACGAAATCATTGGTACTAAAACTAATTTTACAGAAGATAGAACAAAACTAAATACGGTAAAAGCCAACTGCGATTCGGCTCAACCGATGAATGTTAACCTAAATGTAAGCTCAATATCACCTGCACCCAAAACTTATCCTACAACAACTACCAACAGTGGCTTGGCAGTAAACGACCTTCGAGTAGGAAGTTTGATTACTTTAGAAAATATTTATTATGACTATAATAAATTTACGATTCGTGCCGATGCTTCTACTGACCTCGAAAAAGTAGTCAAATTGATGAGTGAATATCCAACTATGGAAATTGAACTAGGCTCACATACTGATGCTCGTGGTTCAGATACGTACAATATGAACTTATCTCAAAACCGTGCACAAGCAGCAGTTAATTACTTAATCAAGCGAGGAGTTCAGGCACACCGCATTGTAGCAGTAGGTTATGGTGAAAGTCGTTTGACCAATCACTGCGTTAATGGCGCAAATTGTTCGGATACTGAACACCAACAAAACCGCCGTACCGAAATCAAAATCACCAAAATGAATTAATTTTCATTTGAAGATATATTACTAAAAAATCCAATAAAGGGTCTGCGACGATAGTCTTGCAGACCCTTTTTGTATGCTTATTGTTAAGGTTTTGAAATTTTTGGATTGTTTTTTGTCTCTTTAAGTTGTTGAGTTAGTCTAAAATCTACATACTTGTACCTTATAAGCTGTAAATTTAATATGAAAAAACTACTACAAATATTCCTATTATGGGCTTGTGCAACGACCATACAAGCCCAACAACTGTCTCTCTTTACACAATATCGTCATCATGCGACTATTCTCAATCCTGCAATGGTCAGTTCCGATTATTTAGCTTATGATAACAATATTTCTATAGGAATATCTTATCGTTCGCAGTGGGTTGATATCAAAAACCATCCTGTTACACAAACTCTAGTGGGTGATTATATTCAAGCTGATGGTGGCGGAGTTGCTCTCATGGCAGGAGGTTATATTATCAATGACCAAACTGGCCCAACGGGTTATACGGGAGCTTATGGAAAAATAGGAGGTGTTTTGACCGACGACCCTTATTATGGAGGACTAGCATTTGGTATTAGTGCAGGAGTTGTACAATACCGATTGCGCTTTGAAGAGCTACGCTTTCGTGATATTACAGAAGCGATACCTGTCGAAAATCAATCAAAGATTTTTCCAGATGTAGGATTGGGGGCTTATTTCTATCAACGCCTTTCGAGTGGTTGGTTTGACGACGACTTGGTGTATGCAGGTATTTCGATACCGCAAGTTTTTGGACTCAATGTAGGCTTTCAAGACAATGTTGGTGATATTTCGGTCAAGCGCATACAACACATTTATGCCAATGCAGGTTTGTACAAATTTTTTAGTGATGAAAGTTTTATAGAATTTTCGACTTGGGCCAAGTTTGCCCCAACTGCCCCAATATCAGTTGACCTCAATATACGTTATCAGATGAATTCAGGATTTTGGATAGGAACAGGAGCTTCTATTAACGGGAATTTCCATCTCGAAACGGGCTTTATTATAGCCGAACGCTTGCGTTTGGGCTATGGCTTTGACTATTCGTTCCAAACCTTTGGAGCCAATGCGGGCAATACCCATGAAGTCAATCTCAATTTTTCTTTTCCAACGTACTAATTCCTTCACGCAATAATAATTTCAGCTACCCGTCAAATTATGAAAAATATACTATTAACGATAATTCCTGTTTTTTTGTCCATAGCTGCTATAGGACAAGGCATTGTTCCAAACAATGCTTCTTTCCAGTTCCTCCAAAATACGCTTCGAATAACTTCTGATGGCGTTTATCAAGAAAACCCTCTTTTGTTTCCAGGTCCAATAGACATCGTTGCAGGAGATATTGATATACCACAAGGAGCAACTGGATGTATGGATGTAACGGCGTCCAATTTTCAAGATATTCTGATTATGGAATTTTCGTGTTCTTGGAATTTTAATAATTTTCAGTTTACCGAAGTTACCAATATCAATTTGCCTGGTATGACCCAAGGCGATTTTAGTGCCTCTAATGGCTTATTGACCGTAGAATTTGAAGATGCGAGTGGAGTATCAGTACCTGATAACACGGTACTGTTCAGTATTTGTTTTGAAGCAATCGGGTCGGTTGGAGCAAATTCAACTTTTGCATTTGTACCGATACCAACCAATATTTATGTGACAGACACCTCTTCTGGTGGAAGCCACGTAGGTATGAATTCGACCAATGGTACACTCACAATCACACAACCTATCGAGCCTTTAGTTATTATAAGTGCCGATATTACTGATATTGATTGTTCTAACGAAGGCGAAGGGGCAATAGATTTGTCCATTGATGGAGGTATAGCTCCATACAACTTTTCATGGAGCAATTCGGCAACAACCGAAGATTTAAGTAGTCTTGACCCTGGTATGTACACCGTTACGATAACAGACTCCAATTCGCCAGCCGATGAGCTTATTATGATGTACACGGTCAACGGAGATACGACTCCACCAACTGCCGATGCTGGAGCTACTATGACTTTGGATTGCAGTAGCACCTCTGTTAGCTTGGACGGTTCTGCTTCATCTTCAGGAGGTAGTTTTAACTACTTATGGACAACAATGGATGGAACAATAGTGAGTGGTGAAACAACTTTAACACCTGAGGTTGGAACAGCAGGAACTTATGAGTTATTAGTCACCAATTCTTCTAATAGTTGCACAGCTACGGCGGACGTAGCTGTGATGGCTTCGACAGATTTGCCTAGCTTAGATCTAGCAAATTCGGCAACTATGACTTGTTTAACCAATACTATAGTATTAGATGCATCAGGTTCTGAATCAGGCGCAACTATCGAATATCTTTGGTCAACAACAGATGGTAGTATTGTGGCAGGCGAAACCACTACTATGCTAGAGATAGACGCAGTTGGTACATATCAATTTGTAGTGACTAATACTCAAAACGGCTGTTCGAGTTCTTCCGAAGTTACTGTTGATGCACCAGTTATTCCAGAAGCAATTGTACCTGCGGAACTGACGATTGATTGCGCACCTGAATTAATGATTGATGGTTCTATGTCAACAATGGGAGACGATATTTCTTATGATTGGTCAACCGCAGATGGACAAATTATTTCAGGTGAAACCACACCGAATTTGGTGATAGGCTCGGCAGGAGCCTATGAACTATTCGTTACCAATAATACAAATGGTTGTAGTGCTAATGCTTCAACAACAGTTATATCCAATCCAGATAATCCGAACGTAATGGTTGTTTTAGAAGCTACTATTACTTGCGATAGTTCAACTATACTTTTAGATGGTACAGGTTCAGACGTAGGAGATCAGTTTACTTACCAATGGTCAACACTTGACGGGACAATTGATTCAGGCGATACAACATTAATGCCTCAAGTAAGTTCTCCTGGACGTTATGATTTGATAGTGAGCAACAATGATAACCAATGCACAGCTTTAGCAACAGTTGAAGTTATAGAAAATACCACTCCGCCAACTGCTGATGCAGGTGCAAGTCAAGAATTGAGTTGTGATGGTTTGGGCGTAACTTTAGGAGGAAGCACGACTTCTATGGGAGCAACATTTTCATATCAATGGGCTAGTATGGATGGAGTTATTGCTTCAGGTGAAACTACAGCAATGGCTCAAGTAGAAGTTGCAGGTACTTATGCTCTCACCGTAACGGATACAAGCAATGGTTGTACCGCAACGGATTCTGTTGAAATTACACCTAATATGAATGCGCCCGATGCCAATGCGGGCGACAATATGTCTATTGCTTGTGGTGGCCAAACAACTCAACTCGATGGTTCTAATTCGGCTTCGGGCGATAATTATACTTATCAATGGACAAGCTCTGACGGAAATATTGTTTCGGGAGCCAATACCACAATGCCCCAAGTTGATATGTTTGGTACATATCAACTAATCGTTACGGATTTGGACAATTCTTGCACAGGTAGTTCAACCGTTATGGTTGTTTTAGACGAAAGTCTTCCTTTGCCTTTTGCAGGAGACGATGCTTCCAATTGTAGTGACTCTTTGACAATAGCTGCAACGGCTGCATCCAATGGAATTACAGGTATGTGGTCAGCAGATTATAATACGATTACTTTCAATAATTCTAGTTCTAATGAAACAATGGTAAGTAATCTTATCCCTGGTGAAAACTATTTGTATTGGTCATTGTCAACCGAAGATTGCGCCAATTATGCAGTAGATACGGTCATCATTTATAACGAAGGCGAACCCAATGCCAATGATGATGTAGAGTTTACCATAGTAGGAGCACAGGCACTCCAAATAAGTGTCTTAGACAATGATTTGTTAACAGCCGTTGAAGATTTTACCCTTAATGTAATCGAAACTCCTACTGATGTTGGATTTATGGATTTAGGAGATGGCTTATTTGAGTTTGCTATTCCAGGTGGTTATTTGGGGAGTACACAAGCCATGTACGAGTTGTGCAATATGACTTGTATGACCTGCGATACAGCTTTGGCTAGTGTTGTGGTCGAAAGACCTCCAAGTGCTGATGGTACTTTTGAAGTTTACTATACCAATGCTATTACGCCCAATGGCGATGGCAGAAATGATATTTTCTATGTAGATGAACTAGACTTTAACAGAGATGCTTATCCTAATAATGAGCTTGTAGTTTTCAACCGTTGGGGCAATGTTGTTTACCAGACCAAGCCGTACAATAACGACTGGGAAGGTACTAACAAAAGTGGAGGTAAGTTACCTCCAGGAACCTACTATTTTGTCTTGCGTTTAGATATAAATACAAGCAAAATTGTTAAAGGAGACATTACTATTATAAGATAAATTTAGTTCGATTTTTACAAAAACAAAGGCATGACTATTCGGTCATGCCTTTGTTTTTATATACATATATCTATTTTTTATACAAAAAATACACCATTTAGGGTAGTTTTATTAGTATGAACTTAAGCAAGAAAGATGTAACTTTGTTGCTAGAAAGAATACTACTCCTTTCTTTCTCTTCCTAAAAACCTATCTCAACATTCCATTTACCGCTGCTGTAAGAAATAATCAAGTGTCAAATTAAAATTGCTTGTATAAAACGCCGTTCTTCCAAAATTGAAAAGCTAAAAAATTAACTTTTGTAGAATACTATAATTGAAATTTTGGGAGAACTGAGAAGGCGATTTTATACCAATTTTTTTGGCTTACTATCATTAGACAAAATACAAGGTATTTTGTAGTACAAATCATTGTGCTATGAGGTATCATTTAACTCATTTACACAAAACCCTATTTCCCATGGCAAGAAAAGATACACTATCTATTTTTTGTAAATTTCTAACATTTTTCCTTTTGGGATTTCTTCCCTTTAGTTCTTCTGGGCAGTGCGGCAATCTCTACATCAGTTCGGTTATTGATGGCCCTTTATCAGGAGGTACACCCAAAGGTGTTCAATTCTGCGCTTCAGGCGATATTGCCGATTTAAGTATTTATGGTTTTGGTTCAGCCAATAATGGTGAGGGAACTAACGGAGAAGAGTTTACTTTTCCAATGGTTGCTCTATCTTCTGGTCAATGTATATGGGTAGCAAATGAAACCACGATGTTTACAAATTATTTTGGTTTTGCACCTGACTATACTGATGGAGCAGCCAATATCAATGGCGACGATGCCATTGAGCTATTTTGCATGATGGCCGTCGAAGATTTATTTGGAGATATCGACACGGATGGTACAGGTGAATGTTGGGAACATCTAGACAGCTATGGTATCAATAATACTATGACGCCCAATTTTGGTGCTTTTGATTGTGCTGATTGGACTTTTGGAGGCGTTGGTGCCATAGTGGGTACGATGACTGCTGATGATATTGCAGGTGGCAATCCTTTTCCAACTGGTGGTGGCGTTGGTGGCACCGTATGTAGCATCACTAATGTGGCTGCAGGCGGAGTTACGTGCAATGGCGATAATGCCGAATTTACCGTTACTTTTTCAGTTGCTGATGGTAGCGGAAATTATAATGTAATAGACGGAGGAGGTACTGTCTTAGGAACAGGTACTGCTACATCTTTGACAGCTACAGTTGTAGGCCCTACAACTGCAGGTGATATAATGGTCAATGTAGTAGATGCTGCCGATGCTTCCTGTGCAGGTATCGCTATCACAGTTGCTATTCCTGCTTGTCCTTCAGTAGTTCCTTGTCCAACTTTGGCAGCTACAGGCAATAACCCTACGAGTTGTGGTGCTACAGATGGTTCTATAGATATTTCTACAACTAATGTTCCTGATGGTACTTATACGATAAATTATGCAGATGGTAGTTTTACGAATGTTACCGTAATGTCTGGCTCAGGTTCTATTATGGGATTAGGAGCAGGTACATACAATGATTTGACTATCACAGTTCCAGGTTGCACATCTACCGAAGATGTAGATATTACTTTGACAGAGCCACAAAGTATTTCAAATGTTGCAGCAAGCACAACTTGTAATTCAGATGGAACATATTGTGTAGATGTAACTTTTGATGCGACTTCACCTGCAAATGCAGAATATACAATTGATATTAATGGAATAGGTTTTGGTCCCTTTGCTTACGCAGCAGGTACGGCACAGGCGGCAACTGCCTTGTGCAACGCTTCTTTTATAGGCAACACCGAAACGGGAATCAATGTAACAGTTACCGATGGCGCTGCTGGCGGTGGAGGTACTGGGAATAATTTAGGTCCAGTATTTATCAGCGAATTGCATTATGATAATACAGGTGATGATGAAGATGAATCTATAGAAGTAACTGCGGTAGCAGGTACAGATTTGACAGGTTATACCTTAGTTTTATACAATGGAAGTACTGGAGCGACCTATAGTACAATTGATCTTTCATCAGCAGGCGTAGTTGTGGATGCAGGAGGAGGTTGTGGATCTGTAAGTTTTGCTCAAGCTAATATCCAAAATGGTGCTCCTGACGGAGTAGCTTTAGTTGATGCTGCTGGCAACTTAATTGAGTTCATTTCTTACGAAGGTGAGTTCATGGCAACCGACGGAGCAGCCTCAGGCGAAATGAGTACAGATATTGGTGTTTTTGAACCAGGAGAAATTGGTGAATCCCTACAATTGACAGATGCAGGTTGGGTTGGCCCAACAGCAGCATCTACAGATGCTTTAAATGATGGATTATCTTGCCCTAGCAGTGGAGGAGGAGCTTCTTCTACGTGTAGTGCAAGCACTACTTTTGATGAATTATTTTGTCCAGTTGTAGTTTGTGGAATTTCCAATATTACGACCACCGCAATTTGCAACCCATTTGGTGGTTTTGACTTAGAAATATGTTTTGATTATGAAAACCCTGAAGGCCCAGATGTAACAGTTATTGCAGGTGGTCAAAATTTAGGCGTTTTTGCATATCCAGCCAATTCAGGCGAATGTATATTAGTTACTGGTATTCCTTCTACACCTTCTGAGTGGTCTTGTGAAGGTACACAAGGGAGTATAGATGTACAAATCTTTGATAATAACACAACTTTTGAAGGTATTCCTTTTATTTCGGAATTTCACTATGACAATGCAAGCGATGACGAAAACGAGTTTGTAGAAATCACAGCAGGTGCAGGTACCGATTTGAGTGCTTATCAACTAGAATTATACAATGGAAACGGAGGAGTTGTGTATGGTACGGAGGCTTTGTCAGGTATAGTACCTGACCAGGGTTTTGGTTGTGGTGCGGTATCTTTCCCAATTTCAAACATCCAAAATGGCCCTGATGGCTTTGCTTTAGTAGAAATAGCAACAGGCAATGTTCTTGAGTTTGTTTCTTACGGAGGTGTTATCGAAGCAACCGCAGGTTCTGCTACTGGCATGACCAGTACCGATGTATTGGTTAGTGAAAGTGGAGCTACCGAAGCGACTTCATCGCTCGAATTATCCGACAATGGATGGGCAGTTGCCGAAACCGCAACTGCAGGTACTTTGAATGCCAATATCAGTTCTTGTTTAACTCCAGTTTGTTCAGCAACAGCAAGTGTAGCAGAACCTGATTGTTGTCCTGCACCACAAGATGGTTGCGGTTTTTGTACCTACTATTTATATATGCACGATGCAGTCGGTAATGGCTGGGATGGTGGCCGCTTATTAGTTTCGGTCAACGAAGCATGGCCAGCTACAGAATACAAATTGACTGTTGCTGATGGGATGGCTCAATACTATCCAATCGAAATAAATGATGGGGGAACTATTGACATCATGTATATGAATGGTGCAAACTCTATCGAACATTCTTACCAAATATTAGATCAAACAGGTGCAGTTGTTTTTGAAGATGGGGGACTTTATACAGGTGGAGCTCCAACGGCAGGAGTCAACCAGTCTATCAAAGCAGAATGCCCTGAGTGTTGTCAAGAAGAAGGCGACTTTACTCTTGCTATCAGAATGGGTTCTAACCCAGCAACGATGTCTTGGGAACTTGTTGACGGTTTTGGAGAGCGTATTGCTTTTGCCAATGCGGGCGACTATCAAGGTTTTACTCCAGGCTCGTTGGATACTCGAACCGTTACTTTAGAAGGCTGCAACGATTACCGATTTAGAGCATTTAGTGCAGCCAATAATGGTTGGCAAGGAGGTTCTTGGGAAATCATTACTACCGACCCAACGCGTGGTACGCTTATCGTAGGTGGACCATTTAATAATCAATTCTTAGTAGCTGATGGCCCTTGTATGTTTGGCGAAGAAACGACTACTTTGTTTACATTGCCTTGTCATTCAGATTGTCCAGCAGATGAAACTGTACTAGCAGATGATATTGCATCTTGCTCTATCACAACTTATACACCTCCAACAATTGACAATCCATTTATTTGTTACCCAAATAGCTGTCATGCTAATAATATTGAAATAACAGTAGGATTCCCAACAGCAGTTGGCGGCCCTGTTGTAGGGCCACAAGGCTCTACTTCAGCTGCTTTACCTGTAGGTGAAAATCCTGTTATATATGAAACAACTTACGCCGATGGTCAAATCATCCGTTGTACAATGTCTGTTTTTGTAATTGCAGATTCTAATCCAACTTTGGTTTGCAACGACAATGTTGTAGTCTCATTGCCAGCAGAAGATGCTAGTACGCCAGGCTGCTTTACGCTAGTGACACCTGATATGGTACTAGAAGATACAGGTACTTGCGAAGACCAATATATCGTAACCGTTTTTGATGCCAATGGCGAATCATTAGGCAATACGGTTGGCCCTAACGAAGCAGGGCAAACCTTACAATATACAGTTCAGCACGTAGGAGCTATCGGAAATCTTTGTTGGGGAACATTGCTAGTAGAAGACAAATACGATCCATTTATTGCTTGCTACGATTACACGATTGCGTGTAATCACCCAGAGGCTTTAAATGAAGATTGGATGTACTCCGAAAGATTTTTGGCAAACGAAAGTGATTTGCCAGCCAACATTGCTGGTGGTACTTCAGCAGAGCCATCCGAAACAAGTCTCAAAATTATAGGAAATTGTACTCCTCTAGGAGAAATTGTATATGATGTCAACGTTACAATTGGTATCACACACAACGATGTAGAAGATTTAGAAATCCTTTTGGTGGCACCTACAGGTGACACCTTGACCATGATGAGCGCAGGTACTTGTAACAACTTAGGTGTTCAAGACATCTTTACCACGTTTGACAATGAAGCTGGCTCTTCTATCAATGGTGCTTGCTCTTTTGGTGCGCCAGGTATCAGTGGTTCTTATGAACCAATTGATGATTTAAGCGATTTATATGGCTTACCTTACACCGACCTCAATGGCGAATGGGAAGTTTTAGTTTATGATAATGATGCAACTGCCAACGAAGGTATTGGTTTTGGAAATATCTATTACTTAGATGTTGAAATCAATGTAGGTTTCCCAATTCCTTATGATGCATTTGATTGTACCTTACAAAGTGTAGAATTACTCAACGAAATGGTTATGGAAACCAACTGTGACCAAAGCGAGTGGGTGGGTTCTAAAATTGTTCGTACTTGGCAAGCCATAGATGCATTTGGCAATACATCTACTTGTACACAAACAGTCAACTTACAAGCTCCTATGCTTGACCAAATTTCAGTTCCTGACGACATTCAATTAGAATGTGGAGAGGTTGCTGATAATCCAGGTTTAGACCTTACAGGAACGCCACACTACGACTGCTTTGATCTTACAGAAGACCATCACAACCTTTGTGATATTTCATTTACATACGAAGACCAAACCCTAGAAACTTGTGGTTTGGCTTACAAGATTATTCGTACTTGGACGGTCTTAAACTGGTGTTCTGGCAACAGCCACACTTACGAGCAAATCATAAAAGTAGAAGATACAACTGGCCCTGCTATTGATGCAAGTGCTATAACAATGGATACTGACGAATATGCTTGTACTTCAAGTATAACTTTTGACAATGCCATCACAGATGCGTGTTCAGGTATTCAACAAGTCGTTGTTGAATATGTCGAAGGCGGCGGTATTTACAACCAAAGTGGGACTTTGATAATTGTAGATGTTACAGACGGAGCGAGTATTGATAACTTGCCTTTGGGCGAAACACAAGTTACTGTTCGTGCAAAAGACAATTGTGGCAATACCACCAACGAGTTGGTTTCTATTAATGTAGTAGATAACCAAATTCCAGTGGCTATTTGCGATGACGAATTACACGTCTCAATCAGCAGCGACGGTACAGCTCGTCTTTATGCCGAAGACATAGATGAAGGTTCTTATGACAATTGTAGCGATGTTACTTTAGAAGTTCGTCGTGGTGGTTGTGCAGGTTCAGGTTGGGGACCTTATGTAGATTTTGAATGTTGTGATATAGGAGATTTAGTTGAGGTTAGACTTCGTGTAACCGATGCTTCGGGCAACAGAAACGAATGTTGGAAAGAAGTATTGGTAGAAGATGCACTTTCTCCAGTTATTACTTGTCCAGAAGATAAAACATTGGATTGCAACGATGCCGCTATTCACGACCCATTTGGCGAAGCAGAAGCTATAGATAATTGTGATGTGGATATTAC
>JAHDEQ010000224.1 GCA_020628755.1 Saprospiraceae bacterium | reverse complement strand
TCAGGAAATTCTTCTACACCGGGGAAACCTAATTTTATGTCACGTCCCGTATGAGGAATATGCGCCGTTCCAAACAAGTAATCCCAAACGGCAAGGGTTAGCCCAAAATTAATTCCATACAAATGTGTATCAGGTAAATCGTGGGCATGATGCCAAATGTGCATTTCGGGACTATTGAATAAATACTTCATCGCTCTACCCAAGACCAAGCTGCCTAATAGGGCAGCAGCACCAATCACAGCCAACTGCGCCCCTAAAGATGGATTTTCTAAAACACTTATTCCTAATAAACTATTGGCAATTACAATTCCTATCAAAGTGCCCAAAATTCCACCCGTTATTTTTCCATCTATACTAATATTGGAATGATTATAATGTCCCCAAGCCAGCGTAAAAATATGAATCACAAAAAAATCATGCAAACCAATACCCAGCAAAGCAAGCGGAATGTACTCTAAAGTTCGATATACCACATTTTCCATCCAGTGATAACGCAAGTGCGCCGCAAAACCCATTTGCTCGACCGAGTGATGCACCTTATGAAACTCCCATAATTGCGGTACTCGATGCAAAAGCCGATGTACCCACCACTGTACAAAATCTCGTACTAAAAATCCAATCAATAAAATAGCCCATATAGGTAAATACTGCATAGGGTTTTGCGCCTGCATATCAAAGCCACCTGTCAGGGCTTTGATGCCATCATTAAATAAATTGACCACCACATCCGATGCCGCATTATAAATAATAAGAGAAAATAAAAAGAAATTGAAAAACATATAAAAAGCATCCAACCAAAAGTCTTTTCTCAATAGTACTTGCTTTTTGCGCCAAGGAATGACGACTTCCAAAACCAAAAAAAATAAAGACACTATAATTAACCAGTAAAAATAGTTTTTCCAAGAAGGGTTCGTGATTTCGTACCACAAATAGTTGGCATAACCCGAATAACCATTCACAAAGATGTCCCAATATTTTTGCATGATGTAGCGCTTTTGGTAGTAAACGTTTCAATTTGGAAATAGGTTGAAATTATTTTGTCTTGCACAAATAAAATGTCATTTTGTTCATGAGAAAACAAGATTTTTACTAACAAATTTGTTAAAAAAGGCATTTATCGTAAAATTTTTGCTGGTATATTTTTCTAGTTTAGGTCTATTTGTTAATTTTATTAGTCAATCCTGACTAATCATTGTTTAAAATATAATAAAATGAACAACTTAAAACACATGAAAGTACTATTTCTGTTCTTTCTCTTATTGGGATTTCTACCCAATAGTCAAGCCCAAACAGAAACACCTACAGTAAATATAGAGGTAAAGTTATGGGAAGATATTAATGCAGCTTCTGAATCGAATCCAAAAGTTTTTGCATACAATGAAACTCCAGATTTTGCTTTTGGCCGATATGGTAGCAATCAGTTTAAAAATTATAAAAATGCACATATGGCTATTTTAGAAGAATATGACGTTCCACAATTTGTCTCACATGGAAGAGCCTCTTTTGAGATAGATGCAGAGAATTTTCAAGCTGCATTTAAACAATGGGAAATTAATAATGCGGACAAAGTTGAAGAAATCAAAACCAGAATTAGAAACGCAAATTAGTTGATAACAAAAAAAACTAAACCAAGATGAATAAGATATTTTTACCTATACTATTTATATTAATTTCAAATTTACTTTTCTCACAAGCTGCAGATGAACCTTGTGATGCACAAACATTGTATGAAGAATGTGATTTAATAGTACATTCTTCAGCAGGATATTCTACTACTTTTCCATCATCTAGTTTTACTTGTGGCAACCCACAAGGAGAAAATGATGCCTTTGTTCAATTTGTAGCTCCAGCTGGAGGTGTGATGAAATTAGTAATGGCAACCTATGATGGAGGAGCTTTTAATCAAGCTAACTTTTTTGTTAACTTGATGGAAGGGCCATGTAGCAATTTGTCTATCGTAGATACAGAAACATTTACCTCAGATGTAGTATCAACACCTACTATAGCTGAGTGTATAGATTTATCTGCTGATGGGTTAGGGAATGCTAACAATACCCCCATCCTTCTTGAAGGACTTACTGGTGGACAGACCTATTTTTTGCGGATAACCGAAGAGCAAGATGATACTAATGGGGACATGGTCTTATTTTTTACAGATAATAACCCACTCCCAAATGATTTTTGTGCAGATGCACTTGAACTAACAGGGACAGACTCTTATGATACTTGTAATTTTGAAGCAACCGATACAGGCGAATCTGATAGTTGGAATGCAACTAATCATACTGGTAATTTTGGAGGTCAAAACCAACCTGTACAAACCTGTACGGGGGATTGGTCAAGTAACGAAAATATGGTTTGGTACTATTTTGTTGTAACCGATAATACACCTCAACCGATTTCCATTACTGCCGAAAATGTACAATGTACTGGTGCCGGAAATAGCTTACAGTTAGGTATTTGGTATCAAGGACTTAATCCTGCCTGTGCAATTGGTGATATGACAGGAGTTGGTTGTGCTGTAGGAGTTGGTGATTTAACAGTTACGCTTCCAGATGATGTTCCTAATGGTACATACTATGTTGGAATAGATGGAAATGGAGGTTCTTTGTGTTCTTGGCAATTTACTAGCCCACAAATTTTGCCAACTTGTCCTACTGGACCAACTGCTACCACAAGCAGTACAGATATTTGTAGTGGAAGTACTATAGATTTAACACTTAGTTTTGCTACACCTGGTGGAAATGGAGCAAGTGGAGTTTTTGACTTATCGGCTTCTCCATCGGCAGGTGTGAGTTTTTCTACAGGCTCAACAGACGTTGCCGCAGGCACATCTACAGTTTCTTTTCCTGCAAACCAGACTTGTTCGCCCATCACTTATACGATTACGGCAGATGCAAAATGTTTAACAACAGATGGTGTCGTTACAGATATTACGCCTGACCCTGCAGCTATTACAGTTACAGTTTATCCAGCAGCTTTAAGTGTAGCAACAATTGATGATGGTGCTTCTTGTGGAACTCCAACGGTTGAGTTGCAAGCGACTAATGGTACAGCTTGCGAAACTCAAAGTGGTATCGGTTCTGGTACAAGTGCTTCAGGAGCTTGTGCTACTAATGGTGATGCTTTAAATTATGATTTTTCAAGTACTGCAACCGTTTCTGCTTTAGCTAATGCGCCTGCAGGATGCACACTCCCTGCTTTATCAGGAACAGTAACTTGTAGTGGTTGTGTAAGTTGTTCTATTGACAATATAGTTGCTGGAAACCAAATTCCGTGCGACCCTAGTACAGATACTTACGACCAAGAAGTCATTATTACTTTTACAGACGCTCCTGCATCGGGCAATCTTGTAGTCAATGGTCAGACTTTTGCCATAGGCACAAGTCCACAAACGGTTTTACTCACAGGTTTACCATCTGACGGAAATCCTGTTAATGTCACTGCCTCTTTTTCGGCTGATGCAGCTTGTTCTTTAAGCTTAAATAATGTATTTACAGCACCTACTACTTGTGTAAGTTGTACCGATGGCATCCAAAACGGACAAGAAACAGGATTGGACTGTGGCGGGCCAAGTTGTCCACCTTGCCCTACATGTAGCGTAAGTAAAACTTACACTGGAACAACACTAACAGGAATATATCAAACTTCAAATACCATCAACTCCTATGCAGAAGTGCCTAGTGGTGAAGATGTTTCTCTTTTGGCAGCTTGTATCAATTTATATGAGGGTTTTGAGGTGAAACTAGGGGCAGAATTTTTAGCTGACCCTGTACCTTGTATTCCATTGACTGATAGTGGAACTACAAGTCTTCAGGAAGAAGAACACTTTATCATGGCTCAAGACAATAAGGATATTCGAGTATCTTTTTACTTAAATAATGCTACCAATGTTGATTTGAGAATTAAAAGTACCGACGGTGCTTTTGAGGATTTACTCATACCAAATCAAGCACAATTAGCAGGAGAGCATCTCGTACAAATTGATGCGAGTCCACTCAAAGCAGGTATTTACTTTTTGGTTTTTAAAACCGATAAAAATGAGCGTATAGAAAGAGTCGTTATACAATAAATTTACCTTTCCACAGACTTGCTTAGGCAAGTCTGTGGATTTATTTTCTTTATGAAATTCTCCCTTAACCAATTCATTCTACTCTTCTTTTTTCTCATTTCTAATAAAGGGTTTTCCCAAATTGATGCCTTTATCGAAAGCCAAATGACCTCCAAAAACATTCCAGGTCTAGCTGCTTGTGTCATCAAAGACCAAGCAATAGTTTGGCAAAAGGCCTACGGTATTGCCAATATCGAAACCAACCAAGCCGTCGAAACGACTACGCTTTTTACCATTGCTTCCATCACTAAATTATTTACGACAACAAGTGTCATGCAATTGTATGAAGATGATCTTCTTGACTTAGACACAGATATAAATACTTACCTTGATTTTGAAGTTATCAACCCTAATTTCCCAAATCAAACAATTACCATTCGGCAACTGCTGCAACATCGCTCTAGCCTCAAAGATCCCGAAGGCGAAATGTACGACTATTGGGAAGTTGGCGACCATTCTAGCAATTTGAGAGACTTTTTATACCATATTATTCATCCTGATGGAAACAATTATAAGGCTTATTATTGGTCAAATACTAACGTACCAAATCAAGACCAACGCTATTCCAATATAGGCTTTGCGTTATTGGGTTTGATAGTAGAACAAGTTTCCGAAATACCTTTTCATGCTTATTGCAAAGAGCACATTTTTGAACCGCTTTGTATGGAAAAAACAAGTTTCTTTTTTGATGATATTGATCTTAATAATATGGCAATGCCGCATCGTTTCAATAATGGAAATTTTGAAGTATTAGGCTATTATAGTATTGCTTTATATCCTTCAGCATTAATCAAAACTAATATTGAGGAATTGGCTAATTTCCTTTTGGCATATACAGGTAGGGGAGAAGTGGCTGGATTTCGACTTTTACAAGAAAGTTCAGTTGATTTGTTAACACCTATGAACATCGAAGAAGAAAATCTCGGCTGGTGGAATGGACAAACTTGGACTTTTACCTTTCATTTTCCCAATGATGATGTATGGTATCATGGCGGATTTATGCCAGGTATTCGTACTCGAATCAATTATTATCCAGAAGATGCAACAGGAATTTTAATTTTAACGAATGGCGAAGGTCAATATGGCGAAATTGAAGAAGAACTCCGACGCATCACGCCAAATCTTAGCGCAACAAGTCCAGCAACGCTGGCTTGTCAAACGCCTGCAACGACAACGCTGCCCCAAGAACAAATTCTAATTTATCCAACTATTTCAAATGGTACATTCTACATCAAAAACCAAAATATTGACACTATATATGTTATAGACATAAAAGGCAGAGCCATTCCCTTTACACACGAAGACAATTTTCAAACCATTCATACTAATTATCAAGGTCTTGTTTTTGTCCAAATAAAAACCAAAGTTGGAATCATTCAAACCCAAAAACTGTTGATACATTAAAACATCATGCTTCAAGATCAAGATATTCTTCTCCGTAAACTAAGCCTCAACGACCAAGCTACTTTAGCTCGACTCGCCAACAACAAAAAAATCTGGAGCAATCTCCGTGATATGATGCCACATCCATACTCCGAACAAGATGCGCTTAATTATATCAACATGGTACAATCAAATGATAAAAATGCAATTTTTGCCATTGATTATAAAGGCGAACATTGTGGTATGATTGGTTTGCACCCAAAAGATGATGTGTATAAAAAATCGGCTGAAATTGGCTATTGGATTGGCGAACCCTTTTGGGGCAATGGCATTGCCACCAAAGCAATCCAACTCATAACACAATATGGATTTGAAGAGATGAAATTGGTTCGTATTTTTGCAGGAGTGTTTGGATTTAATAAAGCCTCGATGCACGTTCTCGAAAAAAATGGATTTATCAAAGAAGGTATTTTACGCAAAGCCGTTTTCAAAAACAACCAGATCTGGGACGAACATCATTATGGCCTCGTAAAATAATTTTTGCCTTTTCTATTAAAATTTCCAATAATATTTTATAAATTACCTTGCTTTTCTTGAATCGTTCGGATTTTTCAAGAAAAAAGACAATATTATATGTAGCATTTCATATAAATATTCGTATTGCAATTTTGGTTAGTTTAGTTAACCAATAATTTTAGTTTGAATCAAAATAGAAAAGATGAACCCAACACCACAGTCCGTCGCTAGAAATTATATCTCTGGTCAGTTTGTTGACCACGAATATGCTAAAATGGATGTTTTTAGTCCTATAGATGGTAGCAAACTCAGTTCAGTACCACTCTCCGATATGGATGCACTCAACCAAGCAGTCGAAGCGGCTCAAAAAGCATTTCCTGCTTGGTCGGCAATGACAAGCAAAGAAAGAGTACAAGTCTTTTTCAAATTCCGAAGCTTATTAGAAAAAAATATAGATGAACTTTCTCATTTAGTACGTATTGAAAATGGTAAAACTTTTGGTGAAGCCAAAGCCGAAGTTTTAAAAGGAATAGAATTATGTGAATTTGCTTGTTCAATACCTCAATTATTAAATGATGAAGTTTTAGAAGT
>JAHDEQ010000223.1 GCA_020628755.1 Saprospiraceae bacterium | reverse complement strand
TTAGTGTTTTATAAAACGTTGAATTTTTACTGTATCATCATTTTCAAAAACCAAGAAATACATTCCTTTTTGTAGGTTTTCGACGTTAATGATAGTCTCATTTTGACCTTTAAAAGAATGATTTTGTATTTGCTTAATCAAGTTTCCTGTCATTCCAAAAAGTTGGATGCTAGTTTCAGAGTCATTAGCTACAGTGTAATTTGCCTTTACAAAAGAAATAGCTGGATTAGGAAAAACATTGATTTGAGATAGATTCTCAATTTCATTGTCATTATACAATTCTTGTTCTTTTGCTGTTTGGATATGCGAACGCTCCAACTCCACCAAACTATCATCAATTGGTCCAGTGTCACCTCCCGAAATTCGATTAACGGTCAAATAATTGGAAGAAAGTCCAGGGCAGCCATCAGCCAAAGCTGATGTGTTGCTAGCATCCATACCAGCTTCAGCATAAAGTTCGCCATTATAGGCCAAACCCCAAACTCTGCAAACGCCTTCGCCTGCTCCTTCAAAATTTTGACTATTTATATCAGTAACTCCAACAATGATATTATTTTCATCTGTAATCAAGTAAGTATAATTAGAGCTAGAAGTATTGCTCCCTTCAAAGCTCAAAACATCAGCAATACCATCGCCAACTGTAATGGTACGTTCTGTTCCACCATCTGTATAAGCTAGGTTGCCGCCATTCAAACCACGAAGAATGTCAATACACTTGGCTGAAATACCCCAACAACCTGTAGAAAAATATACCGACCAAGCATGATCGCCTGGCATAGCCAATAGTTCGCCCGTATAAGTATATGCCCAAACCCTTCTAAAACCGCTAGGTTCATTCTCAAAATCTTTGGTATTGCTCGGCAAAATTTCAAGAATTATGTTGTTGATGTCCACAACAACATAAACTAAATTGACTCCTGAATTCAAATTGACATTTGCATTGAATACCAACAAATCAGAATTTCCATCTCCAGGGCATCTGCTCAATAAGTTTTCTCCTTCTGATGTAGCAATAGAAAACCCTGGTACACATTGCGCATTCAGCAAATTCATTTGAAATAGAATAGCAATAGTGCAAAAAAGTGTGGATACTTTTTTCATAAGTGTGAAATTTTTGTTGCTAACAATTGATCAACTGTTAGCAGTTAACTAATAGAATGTAATTGTGGAAATAAGATGCTTGGAAGTAATAATTAGTGTTTAAGCTACTGCTTAAACAAGAATAAATTTAGATATGATTTTGATTGGGGATTGTGGGATAAGTAATTTGATATGTATGATTAATTGTAAACAAACATTAGACCACAATTTTGGATTTTGAGAAATCTATAAGATTTTTTCGACCCAAAAATTCACCTTATATACAACAACATAATTACTCGTTTTACGGCATTATATTTGCATCTTTATATTAGTTCCGAACGACCCTCCTACCTTATTTTCTTATCAAACATATATCAGCTGATGAAACGTTTACTAGTTCTTGCTTTTTGCTTTGTCTTTGCATCTATAAGCTATTCTAACAAAAAAATTACAATTCAAGATTTAGAACAAGCCGTTCTAAATGCCAAATCGAATGAGCAGAAAATTGTTGCTCAAAATAAGTTGGCAGAAGCTCATTTGCTCGCTGGAGATTGGAAAACAGCACAAACTGTTGTTGATGAAAATTATGATTTTGCAAAATCCATTCCTTCATGCAATGGTATAAGCAATTGTTTGTTGGTACAAGGTAAAATATTTGAGTCCAAATTTGACTATTCAAATGCGCTCAAAAACTATCAAGCTGCGCTTGATGAAGCCAAAAAAGGAAAAAATAATATTTTGGTTAGTACCTCAGAAAATCGAATTGGTCAAGTATTGCTCCTGCAAGGAGAAACAGAAGAGGCCATCAACCTTTTTAAAACATCTCTTAAAAATAGAAATGGAGCAAATTATAAATCTATCAATGCTGAGACCTTTCAACTTTTGGGTGATGCTTATTTGAGCCTCAACAATAAACGCCCAGGCTCTGCTGTAAAAGAGTATCAAAAAGCATTACAAAGTAGAATTGAACTCGAAGAACTCTCCGTCGCATCTGATATTGCCTCTAAAATTGGTAAAATCGAAAGCGACCTCGGAGCTTATGATAGTGCTTTGACTTATTTTCAAAATTCTTTAGATTTAAATAGTTCTACAGAAAATTTACCCAAGATTGCACAAGATTACGAAAATATTGCCAATACTTATTTCGCACAATCTGCTACCGACGAAGCTATTGAAGCCAATAGCGTCGCACTTCAAATTTGGACAGATTTGGGTGATAAAATGGCAATTGCGAATACTCAAAAAAATGCAGCTATTTTTTATGCCGCACTTGACGATAATGAGAAAGCTAAAGGCTATTTAGAACAATCTACTAAAATGATGAAAGGTCTTGCTATGACTCCTAGCACATATCTTGTTTATCAAGATATTGCCAAAACCTATGAAAAATTAGGAGAATTCAAACAAGCCTATCAATATCAAAATGCTTCTGCTGCTTCAAAAGAAGCATTTTTCTCACAAGAAAAATCAAAAACAATACTTGAGCTAACCACCAAGTATGAATCTAAATCAGAAGCTGCTCGCAAACAACAAATGATTGAACGCCTCGAAATGGAACAGGCTTCCTCTCGCAAAGTTCGCACTTTTTTGATGGCACTTATCGGATTGATTGGAGCTTTGGCCATGACACTATATTATAGTTATCGTCAGAAGAAAAAAGATAATGTGGCTTTGCAAGCTCGAAATACTAAAATTCAACAACAAAAATTTGAGATTGATGCCAAAAACATCGAACTCCAAGAGAAAAACGACAGACTTGATGTACTCAATTCCAAACTCATTGACGAAATGGCCGAGCGTGAATCAATGGAGCAGTCTTCATTTGCTCGTGACCGCTTCTTGGCAAGTATGAGCCACGAAATGCGTACTCCGATGAATGCAATTGTTGGTTTGTCGCATTTGTTATTAGAAGATAATCCGAAGGAAGATCAAGTTGATCATTTGACCAATTTGTTGTTTTCAGCTAACAATATGACGGTCTTTATCAATGATATTTTAGATTTTTCTAAAATTGAAGCGGGCAAATTGACACTTGATACGCGCCAATTCAAACCTAAAACATTATTCGACCAAATTTGGAGACGCTTTAAAACTCCAATCGAAAATAAAGGTCTAGGAGTAAAATACGAATTTGATGAGCGTATTCCTGATAGCTTGATTGGCGACCCCACACGTATGAACCAAATTATCAATAATTTGCTTTCGACTTCGCTCCAAAAAACGGATAAAGGGTCTATCTCGCTCAAAGTTTACCTCGACGAGTTCAACACCAAAGAAGTTATGCTCAAAATTTTAGTTACGGACACAGGCAATGGATTGAGCGCAACCGATATTGATAAAATGTTCCAAAATTATTGGGAACAAGGCAATGATATTTACGATGGTTATGAGCGTTCTCGTATGGGCTTGGCAATGGCAAAACGTCTAGTTGACCTCCAAAATGGTAAAATAGATGTAGATACTATCGAAGGTCGTGGTACTTCTTATGCGATACTGATTCCTTGCAAAGTCGCAGAAAACACCGTCCAAGCTAAACCCGTTTCTGTACCAGACATCACCGAAAAGAAAACATTTGACAATCTAAATATTTTGGTCGTAGAAGACAACAAAATCAACCAATTGGTTGTCGCCAAACTATTGAGCAATCTTGGTGCTACTGTACAAACGGTTGACAATGGCCAAGAAGCAATAGATATTATTGAAGAACAAGATTTCAATTTGATTCTGATGGATATTCAAATGCCAATCATGGATGGCTACAAAGCGACTTCTATCATACGAAGTATGAAAGATCCCGTAAAAGCGAATATTCCAATTATTGCATTGACAGCTTCTGCTTTCTTATCAGAAACCGAGAAGGCCAAACTTTTTGGTATGAACGATCATGTCGGAAAACCGTTTGGACGAGAAGATTTATTAGAAAAAATACAAAGCTGCATTGAGTCCCTCCGACCTCATTCGGCAGCAAAATAATCATAAGAGTCAATTTTAAAAAGGGCGATGGAAATTTCCATCGCCTTTTTTTGTTATATCCTACTCGGCTTCCAAACTAAATTCCTTCATTTTTTTGTACATTTGCATCTTACAAAAAAGTGCAAGACATGGCAAAAAAAGTCAAAAAGAAAGAATTGGGATTAGGTATTCGAGCCTTATTGTCCAACCAAAATATAGAAACTCAAATTGAGGAAAATCCACAAGAAGTGGTCAAAGAATTGTCGGATTCAATTGCGATGATTCCGATTGACCATATCAAGGCCAATCCTGAACAACCTCGCTCTGACTTCGAGGAAGGCCCGCTAAAAGAACTTTCCGAATCCATAAAGGTACACGGTCTTATACAGCCGATTACCTTGCGGCGTATGAGTAAAAATGCTTATCAAATCATTTCGGGCGAGCGACGTTATCGAGCTTCCAAAATGGCAGAATTAAAAGAAGTACCTGCTTATATTAGGATAGCCAACGACCAAGAAATGCTCGAAATGGCGCTCATCGAAAATATTCAACGGGAAGACCTTAATCCTGTCGAAATAGCCATCACTTACGGTCGCCTCAAAAAAGAATTTGACCTGACCGACCAAGAATTGGCCGAACGAGTAGGTAAAGGTCGAACAACCATTACCAACTACATACGAGTCATGTCTTTACCCGAAGAAGTGATTAAAGCACTTCGAGATAAAGAAATTTCGATGGGTCATGCTAAAGCATTGATCAACATCAAAGACAAGGCTTTGATGATAGCGCTTTGCCAAAAAGTAATTAATGAAAAACTCTCTGTTCGAGAAATCGAAAATCTAGCAAAAGCCAGTAAAGAAGAAAATAAATCCAATAAAAAACCAGCCAAAACCAACCTTTCGACCGAATATCAGAACATTCAAGATAACCTCCGTAGTCATTTTGGTTCAATTGTTCAACTAAAATTGGACACTAAGAAAAAAGGGAAAGGTCAAATTTCTATTAATTTTAAAGACACCGAAGATTTAAACCGAATTTTAGATATACTTGATGCTTAAAAACCAAGTTGTCCTATATTATGTACATCGTCTTGCAGCAAGCCTTTGCTTGCTTGCATTCTCTCTATTTTTGCAAGCCCAAACAGATTCTATACCTCAAATAGATAGTACACAAGTTATCGTTGACAGCTTAGTTACAAAAATAGATTCAACTGAAGTTGTCAAGAAAAAAGGACTCATTGCAAAATTAAAAGACAACACTTACCCCAACCCTACCCGTGCCGCTTTTCTGTCGCTTGCACTCCCTGGCGCAGGACAATTTTACAACAAAAAATATTGGAAAATCCCAATTGTCTATGCTGCCTTAGGCGGCCTGACTATATTTGCCATAGACCAACAAGGCAAATATGTAGAATTACGAGATGAATATATTGCACGATTAGATACACTTGATTCGACAGTTCCCGACCCACGACTCAGCACTGCGAGCGACGGAACAATCAAAAGACTTCGTAATGTATATGATAAAAGACGACAACAAGCCTATTTTGGAATTGTAGCAGGCTGGGCACTCAATGCAATTGATGCCTTTGTAGATGCACACCTTTTTGAATTTGATGTAAGCGAAGATTTATCTATGCAAATCCGACCAAGTTTATCGCCTAACACAGATTTTCGGGGGCTGCGTTCTCAAATTCAAATTACACTAAATATAAATCCCAAGTCCAAAAAGATACCATTAGTATTTGAGTAAAATGAATAAAGAAATCAAACGAATTATTGGCAACAGCATTGAGGTCAAACATCAAATCCTAAACAATGAAAAACTCCTTAATATCATTGAGAAAGTGACTGAAGTTTGTACCATTGCCCTTAAAGCCGATAGAAAATTACTTTTTTGTGGCAATGGCGGCAGTGCTTCCGATGCACAGCACATCGCAGCAGAATTTACAGGACGATTTTACCTCGAACGCGCGCCCTTAGAAGCCGAAGCCCTTATGAATAATCCCTCTTATTTTACGGCTGTTTGCAACGATTATTCATTTGAAGAAGTATTTGTTCGACAAGTTCAAGCCAAAGGAAAAATGGGCGATGTATTTTTTGGAATTTCTACCTCTGGCAATTCCCTAAATGTAATCAAAGCGATGCAACAAGCACGCAAACAGCAATTGGTTACGGTTGCTATGACTGGTGCAAGTGGCGGAAAATTGGCCAATCATGCCGATTTTTTACTCAATGTGCCTTCCATTGATACGCCACGCATACAAGAATCTCATATTATGCTAGGACATATCATTTGCGAATTAGTGGAGTTCCATATCTTTAAAAAAAATAGACCAATTATTTAAAATGTTAAAAGGCCTGTCGCCTATTGCATCTGCGATACAATAGGCTCAAACCAAAGGGTGCATCCCAAACCAAACAACTTTGATAAATCTATTTTTGTTTTAATATCAAAAGATAAAAATGTAAAGCTGTTATTTTCAGCCTCAAGGCTAAAAAAAAATACGAGGCAAAGCTTCTAAGCTTTGAGTAGCCTTATAAAACTTGGAAGCTTTATTTCGCACTACTTTTAAGTTT
>JAHDEQ010000222.1 GCA_020628755.1 Saprospiraceae bacterium | reverse complement strand
TAGGAGATGGATAAGGAACCGCCGTATGCGAGGTCCGCTTGTACGGTGGTGTGAGCGGTGCAGCGTGGGCTTATGGTTTATACCCGTCTACTCGATTATGTCCAGTTCTTTGAAACTACTTAAAATCATTGACAATTTAGATGTAACCCAACACAATAAACATAAATTACTTGCGTTTAGTAGATATGTCAACTATATTTGTATCAATAAATATTTAGTCCCTTGAATTCACCAATTAACACAGTTTTTTATAGAATAGAAAAATGCATTAAGGTATATCGGAGGTTTGCACAAAGAAATATATCGGCAATAGGAGAGAAATTAACTTTGGATCAAGTTATTGCACTTAAAATAATTATGGATAATAGTCATATCTCTCAAAAAGAGCTCGCCGACTTAATGTTTAAAGACGTAGCATCTATTTCTAAGATTATTCAAAATCTTAATACAAAAAAGATGTTGGAAAGGCACTTTTATGTATCAGATAGAAGAAGATATTCCTTGGTTTTAACTGCATCCGCTGAAAATCTAATAAAAAAAATATTTCAGGTAGTGAAGGAAAACAGGAAAATTGCTTTGAAGGGTATTTCAATTGATGAATTATCTGCAATGCAAAGTACGCTTCAAAAAATTATAGATAATTGTCTTAACTCCACTAACCATAAATAGAATTTTTCTAAGAAATTCAAATCATATAACAATGAAGTATAACATAATTTTACTTTTGACTATAATAGTATTAATACCCAGCTGCGATAAGCACTGTGAGGAGCTTACAGAACATGAATATACATTAGAATTGGAACACAATCTATACGTTGAAAAATTTGACGATACTGTGACATATGATAATAGGTTCAATAGCAATAATACAATCTATAAAGTTTGTAAAACATTTGTCTTTAGTTACATTTACGAAGACCAAAATGGTGATCGTTTCTTCTTCGAAAAAGAAGATAACGAAGTGCAATTTGGGCAGGAGGAGTTCACGAAATGGTCTATGGTGCCTGAACAAACACCAAATAAAAGAACTATCACGCATTTTGCAAATGAAATCATCCCAGGCTTAGAAACTTTTAAAGAGATTGATCCAGATTATAATCAGACAGTTTTTAAATTTTATGATATCCAATCGAATGAAAAAAGAAGAGAAAGAGGTAGAACTGGTTTAATTGAAAATGAAATGAATGTGTGGATGCATCCACATCGACATGGATTATTTGCCATGTTGGAATTTGCACCTTTCCCATTTATTCAAGCTCCATATGAGATAGGGAATACTTGGAACTTTGACTTTATAAACATAGGTGATGAGGATTGGTCAGATCCACGTTGGTTAGAATTTGAGGGGCAACTGAGCATAATGTCAAATTACGAGATAACAGATATTAAAACTATTAAAACCGCCTTTGGAGAATTAGAATGTTTTGAAATTACAGGAATTGCAACAAGTTCCTTAGCTGAGTCAACTTTAGTTTCCTATTTTAATGAAAAATATGGTTTTGTAAAGCTCGATTATACAATTACCAACGGGGATAAATTATTTGTTGATCTTGTAGAAGTCAGAGAATAATATTCGTATTTGCTGATTTCATCATTGCATTATGTCATTTCTTAGATGGCCTTAAATCAATAAAGCTGATAGAATTTCCATATTCAAAAATTGACGAGTTTCCAATTTTAAAAATAGGAAAGACACATTAACTTACTCTGACCAACGTTTGATAAGTCGTTGAAAATCAATGCCTATTTTTTAATTAATTGTCGAATCTGGGGAATTGGACATAACGAAATAGTGCATGCGATGTGTGGGGAATTGACCGAGAAAACCGATTTCAAAGAAATCGCTGTTTTTGACCGAAATTCCCCAAAACCGAAGAACTGCCGTCCCACATGTACGCATGGCACAGTGTGTGCGCCTTGAATGGTAAATATAATAAAACACCCTCCAAAAATAGCGTTTTATTACGGAAATTACAATACAATTATTGGTATTGTGAGTTCTAGTCCAGAGAGTGAAAGTCTCTTACAGGCGGGTGTGACGACTCGAACTGTTAGTAAGCCACAAGACGGTTTTCCGCGAGGAATGCATTGAAGTAAGTGGGACTACAAAGGCTGGTACTGACGAACAGAAATTGCATAAGAGGCTATTAGGTCGGGTAAGGTAGCATGTCATACTAACGCCCTAAACACTCTAAAAGTGGGTACTTATATGATAGATGCAGCAGGGATTAGCCGAAGGATAATTTATCTTACCGAGGGAGGGCTACGTCAGTCGGAGGCTTAACCGAGCGAACTGGTGATGCATAAGACGGTTAGCAATCAGCAGAGGTCATATTAGCTGATTACCCCTAAATTTGGAGTAGGGGTAGTCAGTGAAGGACTGAACTTTATCCCTGACGAAATACAATAGGGAGCTATTAAATCATTACTTGCTGTATAGCATAGACCAGATAGTAGCCCTATTTTAAAGTACTTGGTAGCCTATGGTGGTGAAAAGAGCATCATAGGAGATGGATAAGGAACCGCCGTATGCGAGGTTCGCTTGTACGGTGGTGTGAGCGGTGCAGCGTGGGCTTATGGTTTATGTTTGTCTTACTTGATTGTGCCCTTGTTTACTTTTCTTTATAATTAACTCAATTTCCTTTAATGCTCTTTTAAATCGTTGTTCCCAGTCACCATTAATTTCCACAAAGTCAATATTATGTTCATTTAAAGTTTGTCTATGTGAAATGTCTAATAAATTTCTGTCGTGCTCACTCAAACGTGTTCCGTCCTGCACATATTTAACGTCATTATTGAGATACAGATATAAATCCGCTTTATTGGAGCTATAGATATCACTTTCTACATCAAGTGTCTTGTTAAAAGTGAAGTTAGCATAAGATTTTGTTATGTGTATGTCTGTGTCAATGATGATAAGCGGACTTTGTTCTAGAACTGCTTTGTCAATTCGATTGGTGTGTTCTGCCGCGACAAGATGTAAATCGTCAAATTCAAAGGAGTTTGAATTTACAATTAAATTTCTGCCTGCTTCTTTTACAGAACTACAATTAAAATATTTAGCAAGTTGTTCCGTCAATGTTGTTTTTCCTGTGCTTTCTGTTCCGAGAACCACCACTTTAATTACAAAATCAGGTTTTACGCTGTCAGGCAAAAATCTCCAATTTGTAAAAATGTCCTTGCGAATGGCAGAAGCTGAAATAGGAAATAATTGTTTTGGAATGTCAAAAGCAATATGCTTTATTTTCATAAATGAAGCAACATAATTTCCGTATTCTTCGGAAGTAATTACTAAGTCATAATCGGGAAAAAGCCCTTTGAATTTTGCAGACCAAACCTTTGAAACTTTTTGTGAAGATTCGGAAGTATTAGGTAATTCACTTTCTAAATAATGGTAACTTTTGATTTCAATTTTACTTTCTGTTTCAAAAGTTTTTTCAATCCAGTTTTGTCTTGTTGTGGCAGGAATATTTTCTTTGTCGCTACAACAAACCAAAACCGTAAGAAAATCACACTTCGTCAAAGCAAATTTTATCATTGCCTTGTGACCTTTGTGAAAAGGTAAAAACTTTCCGAATATAAATGCTTTAACCATTGTTTAGATGCTTTTTCCAGTTCAATAATCCATAGGTTGCCAAGCCAAGAAAGACGAGATATTCCAAGGCTAAAAAGATAATTCCTTTTTTGAAAAACAGGAACACGCAAACAAAATCAACAGTAATCCATAAATACCAAGTTTCAATTTTCTTTTGAGCAAGTAAAACCGTTGCGACAATGCTTAAGACCATTACAAATGAATCGACATAAGGAAATGCGGCTTCTGTTTTGAAATATTGAGGTAAATACAAGTGGATATTTGAAAAAAGAAAACCTGAAATAATTGACCCCACGATAATTGCACTTGCGAGCCAAATTTTTGTTTGACTTACTATAGTTGTGATATTATTTTGTTTAGGTTTTTGCTTCCAGTTATACCAACCATACAGAGTAACAATGAAAAAATAGACTTGCAAAAACATATCCGCATAAAGCTGAACTTGAAAGAATAAAATGAATAAACAGATTTCATTGATTATTCCTGTTGCCCAAGTAAGTATATTGGTTCTTGATGCAAAATAAACCGATAACAGCCCGAACAATGTGCCAATCAACTCAACGTAGCTGATTTGATAGCCGATTATTTCAAAAGCGATATTGTTTATGTCGAATAATGACATTAGAAACTATACTGAATTGAAGCGTAAAAAATTGTAGGAGCTTGTACAAAATACTTTTTGCTACTGTCAAAGTCCACATATCCTTGATTAAAGTATTTCGTATTTGTAATGTTGTTTAAAAATACAGAAAATTGAATGCCTTTAAAACTATAACTTGCTCTGCTATTCAAAAGAAAATATCCATTCACTTTTTCTTCATTGGCAAAATCAATGAAGGACTGATGTTGGTATCTTCCCGACAATGCTATTGTGAAATTGTTTTTAGAAAAAACGACTTCTTGATTTATAATAATTGGTGGTGTAAGTATTGGACTAAACGTCTCAGTTTGTTCTGTTATACGACTGTAGTTAAAAGATGAATTATTTACAAGTGAAAAATGTTTTGTAACCTTATACGCCACGCTTAATTCAAGCCCTGTTCTAAAACTCTGTTCGACATTATTGGTAAGAGCCAAACCATTGGGGCCAAATTTTCCATCCAAAACAATTTCATTTTGGAAATCCATATAGTAAATGTTGGCGTTGAAATTAGATTTTCCTTTTTGAAGCCTAAAACCTAATTCGTGATTAAGAACATATTCTGGTTTTGTGTTAGATAAAACTGCGTTACCCAAACTATCTGCCAACAAATCATCATTACCACCAAACATATCATTCCTTGTTGGTTCTCGTCCTGTATATCCAACGCTGTAATAAAGCGTGGAATTTGGTTTGATAGCAACACTCAATCCCGCTTTTGGATTGATAAAATGCCATTCTAATTTTTGGAAAGCAACCGAACCTTTGTAGTCAAAATTGACGTAACGATATTGTATATCAGCAAAAAAAGTTAATTGCTTGTAAGAATAATTAATCTTTGAAAAGACACTGAGCTCATTTTTGTAACCTGTGTTTTGATAAAGTTGACCCAATGTAATTTCGCTTCCTGTATGTTGTCGGTTGTAAATGTTTCCGTGTAATCCTGTTGTTAGATTAAAATGTTTTTTTGAGTAATTGTAGTTACTGAAAAAGCCGACAAAATGTGATTGAAAAGCGTAATTATACAATTCGTCAGACGATGGAAACCCTAAAAAGTTATTTAAGTCAAAATCGTAATTTCCGTTTAAATACGTGTAGTAAATACTTGATTGAAGTGATGAGTTATTATTTATTAGCCACTTATTTTGTATTTGAGTAAGCGTTTGAAAAAACCTGTCTTTTTCTCGCTTGCTGTTTGCATTGGTTCTTCTATCAATACCAATTAAAGAATCTGAAACGCCAATCCAAGCCATATCATTTTGTTGATGCCCTACCAAAAAAATGAGTTTCCAAATGGATTTATTGTGATAAAGTCCACCACTTAAAAACATAGATTGCGAATTATTGGATGAATGATATTTATAACCGTCCGAGTAAATTTGAGATGCTCTTACATACAGTGCTTTTTTGTTTTTTATTCCACTGTTATACTCACCAAAAGCCCGTAAACTGTTGAATGAACCATAACCTAAACCAAAAGTAGATTTAGTTGAGTCAGCAAGATTGGGTGAAAACAATTGAACGCTGCCACCATAACTTGCTACTCCATTTTTTGATGTTCCTACACCACGTTGGATTTGAATTTTGCTGACTGAATTAAGAATGTCAGGATAGTTTGAGAAATAAGCTCCTTGGTCTTCTGGTTCATTTAGTGGAACTCCGTCAAGTGACATATTTATTCTCGTTTGGTCAATTCCTCTAAGTCTGAAATATGAATAACCTTGCGAATTTCCTGCGTCAGAATAGTTGGTTATTGATGGTGTTTCTGAAAGTAAAAAAGATGGTTCTTGTCCTGTTGATTTTTCTTTGATTGTTTTTGAGTAGATGTTTTGAAAAGTTACAGGTGTTCGTTTGTCCGCTTGATAGGTAATAACTACTTCTTTTAACGTTTGCAGAGTGTCAAGCCTTGATGTGTCTTGGGCTTTAAGTTGTTTACTGAGAAGAATTGTTAAAGTGAAAAGTGTAAAATATTTCGCCATACTTGTTTGTCATATTTTTTTGTAATTGCTCGTTTTTAAGTGTCATTTTGTTGCTTGCAGTGTTTTTTTAGCATTGCCCATAACGGAGCGAGCGTACACGCAGCAGTCACCCGCCGCTACGTATCCTGTCTCGCTGCTCTATGGTGTACACTATTAAATGAAAAAGTAAGTTGAGGCAAACTCTACCAAAGGTGGGTGACTTTTGACGAGTATGCCATGTTGTGCGCCAGTGCCTGCCGCTTATGGAGTAGAGATTGCTTTATCTCTGGGTCATTGTCCGTGCCCAACGACCGAAGCCCCATGTACCAACGCAGGCACGACCAGCACTTAGGAAATCCTAAGTACTTTCAACGGAGCGAGGCAGTCGAATCAACTACCTTCGCTCCGTTGGGCAGCAATCGCTCGACGAAGGAGAGGGATTGCTGCCCAACGGTCTCGGCTAAACGCAGTATGGGCGCATAGCCCATATTGCTCGGGTAGGTC
>JAHDEQ010000221.1 GCA_020628755.1 Saprospiraceae bacterium | reverse complement strand
GATGGCCCTAATGTGATTTCTGTTGCAGAATCATAATCTACATTTTGGTTCGACAAAATCGTTTGGGCAGAAGTGATTTGACCATCTGTTTCATAATCAAATAAGTCCTGTCCACCACTTGTACCAACATATTGTGCTTGAGCTACATTTGGAGGGCCAAATACATTGAACTGAGAAACACAAGTAAGAGGTGCACATGATTCAACTAAGATTTCATCAACATAAACTCTTGATGCACCACCACTTGCTCCATTTTCAACAAGGATAAACCCGATACCAATCTGAGAAGTATCTTGGCTGGTTATAGTTGCAGAAATATCAACTGGAGGAAGTTCATGCCACTTGTTTGTTCCACAATAAGTACTTAAAGAGAATGTTTGTTCTACATTATACGTAGAAGGGTCGGTCAAGTCTAGTGCTATATGACTTGAGTTATTTGGATCGAAAAGAACACGGTATGTAATCAGTTGCAACTCATCACTAGAACTATCACAAGCATCAAACTTTGCCCAAAAATAGACATTGGTCGTATTTCCTGGGTCAGCGAGAATACCACGACGTGCAAGCGTTCGATAAGGAGCACCAGCACCAGCACCTGAGCCACCCCAACTACCCAATTCGATAGAATAATCCCCATCAAGAGGGAGAGCAGTAGTAATCGTAGAAGCCGTAGTTACGGAAGCAAATAAATTATCTTCTTGTCGAGTACTCCAAGCACCACCACCTGACTCTACGCCACCATCAAGCATTCTGTCAACACAACCACTACCAGCAACACGGCAACCTGGATAGATATCATCTATAGAAGTAGAGCAACCATTACCATCATTAAAAACGATACTATAAGTCTCCATATTAGAAAGTCCTGCAAAATCAGAAGGTGAAGAAGTCCCTGTAAAATCAATAGTCAGAGGAGTTCCAGTACCATCAACAGAAGCCGTATAAGAACCCGTTGGTGTACCAGGATCGGATACATTTATTTGAATATAATCACTATTGCTAGTACAAAAATATTCAGCAGTTGCCATAGGTAAATCACAAGTTATTTGGCAATTTGCCGTAACAGTGGCAATAGTTGTACTACAACCATTACCATCATCAGCAGTAACCGTGTAAGTTGTATTATTGGCAAGACCTGTAAATGTATAAGTGTTCGTACCTGCAACTATATTTTGCGCTGGCACAGCTGGGCCACCTGTTACAGATAAAGTATAAGGATTAGCTCCACTAGGTGTTCCTGTTGCAGAAAGATTGACAACAAGATCCGTAGGACAGTTATAAGTAGCTGTACCAGCAGGTAAATCGCAAGTCGTTGGACAATCTGCAGCAGAATAGAAGCAGACGACTAAAGAAGAACTGGTAAGCGAACAAGCTGCTAGAGTTGTTCCACTATCATCTTCATAAGCTGCACCAGAAACAATCCATTCTCCACTAAGCGGTGGTAAAAAGTTTGCACTTAAAATACCACCTAAGTCGCTATCAAAGGTCTCACCTGCAGGGTTAGAACCTGAAATATAAAACCCAGCTGTATCTCCACCAGTACCAGCAGCACTCCCACACGTAGAACCATCACCAGGTTCAAAATAAAAAGCATATCCTGGAGAAAACCCAGTAGGAATGATTTCTGTTCCATCACTAGCTACAGTGAATGTCTCGGTAGGTCCACACACAATTGCTTGTGTAGTCGTACTCAAATCTCCAGCAGAACAAGTAGAAGTGCTAGTTCCAAAAGTAACAGTTGATTCACGAAAATTTGTATCTGTACCACAATTTCCATCATTTAAATTAATATGTAGCTCAACATTATTATTATTAGGAGCAACAATAGTTAAAGGAGATACTCCTTGACCTATAATATTGTTGTTATTAGCTCTTCTTACCGTTAAGTAGTCTGCTACACCGAGATAGCTACTCTCAAAAGTATAAGTTTGACCATTTTGCATACCAGTAATAACAGCATAATCACCTGCATAGTGTGCAAAAGATATTGTAACAGTAGCACCATTTGTAGCAGGTGCAGTAACAGGGCTAGTAGGCCATAAATCTATATTGTCACAGTTTTGTGAAAAAGCGATATTGGTAAGTAACGCAAAAAGTAATATAAACCAATTAACTTTCTGTTTGTAAATTTTCATCATAAGATTCATTTATTGTAAAAAAGTGGTTAAAAAAAATTAGGTTTGTTTGGGAGATTAATGGTTGATAGGACTAGATAGTTGACATATAATTGATTTGAAATATAATATTTTATAAAATTCAACTATTCAAAAATAAGTATTAATTAGCAAAAATAAAAGATAAGAGGTACTAATTAAAAGAATTTTCCTTAAATAAAGACAGTTTAGCTTAGTTTTTCAAGTGCTTGTTCTGCCAAACCAAACTTTGTGGAACTTGATAATCGAATTGTGGTCAAAGGACTATCCCACTGCTCCGCTTTGGCTACCCACAAGTGATAATTGCCTTGTGCATCTTGCATACAATAAGCTCCCATTGGCATATGGCAACCACCTTCTAGCAATTGCAAAACTTTTCGTTCTACATTGGTACAAGTCGAAACTTCGGGATGATGTATTTTTTGAATAATTTTTCGAGTGGGAATATCTTCTTTACAGCATTGCCAAGCCAGCACGCCCTGGGCAGGTGCTGGCACAAATTCTTTTGGGTTGAATTGAATACATTCCAAGTCCGCAATGTCAATTTCCAGACGTTCCAAACCTGCTGCCGCCAAGAGAATCGCATCAAAATCTCCATTGCGTAGTTTTTGAATACGAGTAGGTACATTGCCTCTGATATCTTTTAGCTCAATATCATTACGAAAGTGCAAAAGTTGAGCTTTGCGTCTAGCAGAGGAAGTTCCGACTATAGCATTCTTAGGTAATCTTAATATCTTGTCATGTGCAATTTTGTCTTTTACGATTAGCAAGCTATCCGACGGATTGGCACGATAAGATACACCTCCAATAACTAGCCCTTCAGGTTGTTCTGTAGGCAAATCTTTCATGGAGTGAACAGCCATATCAATATCGCCTCGTAAAAGCGCATCTTCAATTTCTTTTGTAAAAAAACCTTTGCCTTCTAATTTATCAAAACCCAAATGTTGTATTTTATCGCCTTGGGTTTTTATGATAACTAACTCAGCTTCTACATCAACTGCTGCGAGCAAATCTTTGGTATAGTTGGCTTGCCACAAAGCCAACTTGCTTCCACGTGTGCCTATTCGGATGGTCTTTGACATTATTTTTAATAAAATTTAAGGATTTACCTTTAACGACAAAGATAGTAGAACTTAGCTGCTTTCCTAAACTTGTGGGCAGCATTTAAGTAGGGGAGCGTTTAGTAAAGCTAATACCACAGCATATTGCAGATGCTTGTCGCAATTTGCAACTGCGACACCCTACACTTTAAGTAAAGAAATTTGTTTTACATACGATACAATCCAAACCCCTCCAAATCAAAACAAATTTCTACCTTTGCGCCCATGCAAATCACAGCAAAGCAATTAGCAAAACTACTTAATGGTACAGTTGAAGGCAATCCTGATGCTACAGTACATGCCGCTAGTAAAATCGAAGAAAGCCAAGAAGGAACGATATGTTTTTTTGCCAACCCCAAGTACGAAGCCTATGTGTACAACACAAAGGCGACTATTCTTTTGGTTGCTGATGATTTTCAGCCCAGCCAAGCCATTTCTACAACGTTGATTCGAGTAAAAGATGTTTATGCTAGTGTTGCGATTTTGTTGGAGCAATTTGGCAATCGCCAAATTGCTGATGTAGGCATTTCCGAAAAATCGTCTATTCACGAAAGTGCAAAAGTAGGCGAACAAACATCAATTGGAGATTTTACAATTCTTTCAAAAAATAGTAGAGTAGGGGCAAATTGTACTATTTATCCCCAAGTATTTATTGGCGATAATGTCCAAATTGGCGACAATGTAATTTTATATCCTGGCGTAAAAATACACCATGATTGTCAAATCGGAAACAACTGTATTTTGCATTCCAATGTGGTGATTGGAGGTGATGGTTTTGGCTTTGCATCACAAGAAGACGGCTCGTATAAAAAGATAGCTCAAATTGGTAATGTTATTATAGAAGACGATGTTGAGATTGGTTCTAATACGACAGTTGATCGTGCTACGATGGGTTCAACAATTATTCATAAAGGGACAAAGTTGGACAACTTGATAATGATTGCCCATAATGTAGAAATTGGTCAAAATACAGTCTTGGCAGCGCAAGCAGGTGTGGCAGGAAGTACCAAAATTGGCGATAATGTGGTTGTAGGTGGTCAGGCAGGCATCGTTGGGCATCTAAAGATACCCAACGGTACAAAGATTCAGGCGCAGAGTGGTGTGACTAAATCTGTAAGAAAAGAAAATCAAGCTCTTTATGGTTATCCTGCAATTGACTACAAAACCTATTTGAAAGCCTATGCAGCTTTTAAAAATTTACCTAGTTTGGTCAAGAAAATCAATGAATTAGAGAAAAAACTTAAAGAAATAAGCTGATTTCCGTACTTTTGCATCTTCAAAAAAATTAAATACTAATGAGACAGCAGACCATCAAAAAATCAATCTCTTTCAAAGGAGTTGGGCTACACACTGGTGCTGAAGCAACTATACAAATACATCCAGCCGATTGCAACTTCGGCTTCAAGTTCAAACGAACCGACTTGGAAGGTACGCCGCTTATTCCTGCCGATGTCAATAAAGTTGTTTCTACCAACAGAAGTACGACCCTTCAAAATGGCGAGGCTTCGGTTTCGACAGTCGAACACCTTTTGTCGGCTTTGACAGGCTGTGGAGTGGACAATGCCTTGATAGAAATTGACGGCCCCGAAGTGCCAATTTTAGATGGGAGTGCCAAGCTTTTTGTACAAGAAATTTTGTCGGCCGAAATCGAAGAACAAGCCCAAGATCGCACTTATCTTGAAATTCAAAAACCAATAGCTTTTAAAGACGAAGCTACAGGTTCAGAATTATTGGCTTTGCCAGCTAATGATTTTCAGGTTTATACTTTAATTGATTTTAATTCAAGTGTGCTCGGACATCAATATGCTTCTTTAGACCATATTGAGGACTATCCAAAAGAAATTGCTGCTTGCCGCACCTTTGTTTTTGTACATGAGTTAGAACATTTGTTAGACCAAAACCTTATTAAAGGTGGAGATTTAGACAATGCTATCGTCATTGCCAATGACGATATGGACGAGGAGCGTTGTGCCAACTTAGCGTCAAAATTGGGCAAAAAACAAATAAAAGTCGAAAAAGGTATATTGAATACCGTCAATTTGGCGTTTGAAAATGAGCCAGCACGGCACAAACTCCTTGATGTAGTAGGAGATTTGACCCTTGTTGGAGCTAGGATTAAAGGAAAAATTATTGCTACCAAGCCTGGACATACTGTCAATATTGAGTTTGCGAAACTGCTCAAAAAGCAATTGCAAACCGATAAAAAACTCAAAGGCAAACCAACCTATGACCCCAATAAAGAACCTTTATTAAACACGGTTCAGATAGCCTCGATGTTACCGCATCGCTATCCGTTTTTGTTGGTAGATAAAATAATTGAACTGACCGAAAGCCACGTTGTGGGTATTAAAAACGTTACCTTTAACGAAAACTTTTTTCAAGGTCACTTTCCCAATAATCCCGTGTTCCCCGGTGTCCTCCAAATTGAAGCAATGGCTCAAACAGGAGGCATCCTCGCACTTTCAACAGTGCCCGACCCCGAAAACTGGGACACGTATTTTCTTAAAATAGACAATGCGAAATTCAAATACAAGGTAACACCTGGTGATACCTTAATTTTTAAATTAGAACTTAAAGCTCCTATTCGTAGGGGTATTGTACAAATGTTTGCCACCGCCTATGTCGGAAATCGCCTCGTTTCGGAGGCTGATTTGACGGCGCAAATTGTCAGAAGAACTGCAATATGAAGCTAAATCAAATTCAACCACACACCCACACCCAAAACCAAAGACTGGTAGATGTTCACCCTACAGCAAAAATTGGAAAAAATACCTCCATCGGGTCATTTACTTTTATTGATAAAGATGTCGAAATCGGTGACGATTGCTGGATTGGTCCTAATGTGACTATTCTAAGAGGTTGTCGCATCGGTAATCGTTGTAAAATTTATCCAGGGGCAGTCGTTGGCGGCTTACCGCAAGACCTCAAATATGAAGGGGAATATACAACAGTAAATATTGGTGATAATACGACGATTCGTGAGTTTGTTACCATTAATCGTGCTACCAAAGAGGCTTGGGAAACCAATATCGGAAGCAATTGTCTTTTGATGGCTTATGTTCATGTGGCGCATGATTGCCAAATTGGGAATAATGTTATTTTGGCCAATAATGTAAACCTAGCAGGTCATGTAAATATTGATGATTTTGCCATTTTGGAAGGTATGGTTGCGGTACAACAATTTACACGTATTGGAGCGCACAGTTTTGTGGCTGGTGGTTCACTGGTACGCAAAAGCGTACCACCTTACGTCAAAGCAGCGAGAGAACCTCTGTCTTATGTTGGTGTCAACTCCGTAGGCTTAGGCAGAAGAGGTTACTCCGAACAACAAATTAATTCTATTCAAGATATTTATCGCATCCTTTTTGTCAAAGGAAATAATATGGCGCAGTCGCTCGAAACGGTTGAAACAACAATTGATGTTTCGCCAGAACGAGAACAAATATTGGACTTCATCCGCAAAGC